>NZ_BAABBX010000005.1:0-291567 GCF_039538245.1 Gryllotalpicola kribbensis | reverse complement strand
CGGTGTCGTCGAGGTTGCTGGTCGAGTTCGAACCGGACGAGGCGAGCACGCCGACGACCTCGAAGCTCTGCGAGTCGATGGTCACCGACTGACCGACGACACTGGTCGAGCCGAACAGCTCGTCGGCGGTCTCGCTGCCGAGCACGACGACGGCCGCGTTCGCATTCACCTGCGCCTGCGTGATGAACGAGCCGGATTCCAGGGTGCGGCTGCGCACCGACTTATACGACGGTGTGACGCCGTCTACCGTGGTCGTCCAGTTGGTCGATCCGGCGGTGAGCTCCTCGGAGCTCGACTTCTCGGCATCGACCGCCCTGATGTCGGGCGCGTTCGACTTCTCGGCCAGCGCGTTCGCGTCGGCGAGGGTGAGCGTCGAGCCGGTGCCGAAGCCGCCGCGCACACCGGTCGACGAGGTCGTCGACCCGGGCGAGACGATCAGCAGATTCGAGCCGAGCGAGGAGATCTGGCTGGACACGTCCTTCTGAGTGCCGAGGCCGAGCCCGACCGTCAGGATCACGGCGGCAATGCCGATCAGGATGCCGACGACGGTCAGGATGGAGCGCATTCGATGCGCGTTGATGGCGAACCAGCTGGTTCGCAGGGTCTCCTGCCAGTTCATGCCGCCGTCAGCTCCTCAGCCGTGATCAGGCCGTCGCGCACGTGCACGACCCGGCGGGCGCGCTGGGCGACCTCGTTCTCGTGGGTGATGAGGACGATGGTGCGGCCCGCCGCGTGCAGCTGGTCGAACAGCGCCAGCACGTCCGCAGTCGAGACCGAGTCGAGGTTTCCCGTCGGCTCGTCGGCGAGAATCATGGTCGGCTCTGTGACGAGGGCGCGCGCCACAGCGACGCGCTGCTGTTGCCCGCCGGAGAGCTGGCCCGGCTTGTTGTTGACGCGGTCGCCGAGGCCGACCCGCCCGAGGGCGGCGACGGCGCGCTGCCGGCGCTCCTCTCGCGGGACACCCGCGTAGATGAGCGGCAGCTCCACGTTGCGCCAGGCCGACAGGCTCGGCAGCAGGTGGAACTGCTGGAACACGAACCCGATGCGCTTGTTGCGGATGTCGGCGAGTTCCTCCTCGTCGAGTTGCTCGACGTCATCGCCGGCGAGCCGGTAGCTGCCACGGGTGAGGGTGTCGAGGCATCCGAGAACGTTCATGACAGTGGACTTGCCGGAGCCGCTCGGGCCCACGACGGCGACGTACTCGCCCTCGCGGATCGCGAGGTCGATGCCGCGCAGAGCCTCGAACTCGATCGTGCCGGTCTTGTAGGTCTTGCCGGCGCCCAGCAGCTCGATGACGGGGCCGCGGGAAGGAGTCGGGACGCCCATGTCAGTTGCCTCCCTGCTGGCCGGGGCCGCCCGCGGGGAATCCGCCCGTGCCGCCGCCCGTGCCGCTCGGGCCCGTGCCCTCAAGACCGCCGAGGCCGCCGCCGGAACCACTGCCGCCCGAGCTGCCCGAGCCGCTCCGGGAGCCGCCCGTACCCGGCGTCGCGATGCTCAGCTGGATGGTGTCGCCGGACGACAGGCCCTTCGTGATCTGCGTGTAGTTGTCCTCCGAGAGGCCCGTGGTCACGGTGGTCGTGACGGTCTTGCCGTCGACGACCTTCTGCACCGTGGACTTCCCGCCCTTCGTGGTGATCGCGAGCGACGGCACCGCGACGGCATCCGTGATCTGCTTGTAGATCACCTCGGCGGTGACGCTCACGCCGTCGTAGAGGTTGTCGGGGGTGCCGGTGACCTTGACCGAGACCGGGTAGGTCGCGGCGCCCGAGGTGGTCGACGGCAGCAGCCCGATCGCCGAGACGGTGCCGAAGAAGCTGGAGTTCTCGGTGGTGGAGAGCTGCACCTGGTCGCCGACCTTGATGTTCTTCACCGCGGTCGCGCTCACGGCGATCGACGTCGTCCAGGAATCCGTGCCCGTGATCTCGAACGCGGAGCTCGACGAACCGGACGATCCGGACGTTGACGACGACGAGGACGACGAGGACGAGGAAGACGCCGAGCCGGTCGACGTCGAGGCGCTCTGGCCTGACCCGCTGGACGAAGACGAGGGCGAGCTCGAGCCCGACGAGCCTCCGCTCGACGAGCTGCCGCTCACCTCGTCGCCAACCGCGACGCCGACGGCCGCGACCACTCCGGCGACCGGCGCCGTGAGCGTGGTTCCGTCGACTTCCGCCTGAGCGGAGGTGACGGATGCCTGCGCCACGGTCACCGCCGCCTCGTCGGAGGCGATGGTGGCGACATCCTCATCGGAGCCGGTCGACGCGCTCTGCGCCGCGGCGAGCTGGGCCTGCGCGGTCGCGAGCGCGGCTTTGGCGGAGGCGAGGTCGGCGTCGGCCTGCGTCGTCGTGATGGTCGCGAGCACCTGGCCCTTCGTGACCGTCTGGCCCTCCTTGACCTTCACGGCGGTGACCGTGCCGGATGCCGCGAAGCTGACCTCTTCGTCGACCGTCGGCGTGAGGGTGCCGGTGCCGCTGACGGTCTGCTGCAGGGTGCGGGTCGAGACCGTGAGGTTCTGAGTCGTGGCGGTCGCCGAGTCGGCATGGGCTTTCGAGGCGAATCCGAACCACCACACGCCCGATGCGGCCAGCACCACCGCGATGGCGGCGGCGCTGATCACGATCTTGCGGCTGGTGACGATCCGGCCGACCTGGTCGGGCAGTTTCATCGCGGTCCTTTCGAGGGGGAAGTCGAGCACTGTCCACCATCGACCGCGGTTCTTCCGGGATTCTTACTCCGGCTGGACGAACCGCCTCGACTTCCTATGCGTTCGATAGGGGTCTCACGTGCGAGGAAGAAGAGGTCTGCGAATGACTGCGGAACCCCGGAAGGCGTCACGCCGGTTCCTATACTTCGAGCGTGACTGATGAACCGGCACGGATCCTCGTCGCCGAGGACGATCGGCGACTCGCGGGCATGCTCGAGCAGTTGCTGGCCTCGGACGGCTACGAGGTCGTCGTCGCCCACGATGGGCAGCGCGCGCTGCACGAGGCGATGACCGGCCGCTTCGATGTTCTGCTGTTCGACCGCGGCCTGCCCGCGCGCGAGGGTCTCGACGTGATCGAAGGCCTGCGCGCGCAGGGCAACACGGTGCCCGCGCTGATCCTCTCCGCGCTGGGGAACCCGGCCGATCGCGTCGAGGGGCTGACCCGCGGTGCTGAGGACTACCTGCCGAAGCCCTTCGACGTCGACGAGCTGCTGGCCCGGCTGCGCGTGCTGCGGCGCAAGAGCGCGATGGCGACCACGGGTCTCGCCATCCCCGGCGGCATCCTGCATCCCCAACGCCACGAGGCCGTGCTCACCGCAGGGCAGGTCGTCGTGCTCTCCGAGCGCGAGAACGACCTACTTGCGACGCTCGCGCGCCGCCCGCGCCAGGTCTTCACGCGTGACGAGCTGCTCGAGTCTGTCTTCGCGGACGCCGACGACACCGGCGTCGTCGACGCCTACGTGCACCACCTGCGCAAGAAGCTGGGCCGCGGCTGCGTGCTCACCGTGCGCGGCGTCGGCTATGCGCTCGGGGCGCTGTCATGAAGACCGACCCCAGCGGCCTGCGGACGGTCTCGCTACGCCTCGCCCTCCGCTTCGCCGGGCTGATGGTCGCCCTCCTCCTCATCGTGGCGGGCGTCGTCATCACGCTGGTCGCCACCAGCGAGCACGAGGCGGTGAAGCAGTCACTGGCCAGCGCCGCGCGACTCGACTCGCCACGGGATGCCCCGGCGGGTGTGTATGTCGCGATTCTCGGCGGCCCCGGCCAGCCAGCGCCCCCGGCCGATCAGCAGCCGCAGGATCAAGACGAGCAGGGCGCGGATCAGGACCAGGTCGCCGTGTCGCCGAACGCGCCGACGGGGTTTCCGGACCTGACGGTCCTTGAGCGGGTCGCCCGCACGCACACGACCGTGCAGAAGAACCAGACCATCGACGGTGTCAGCTACGTGGTGCGCACCACCGCCTCCGCCGGGCGCACCGTTCAGGTCGCGGTGGACCTGAGCGAGAGCCAGGCCGAGGTGCGCCGGGTCATCATCGCCCTGGCGCTGGCCGGGGTCCCCGCGATCGCCGGCGCCGTGCTGGCCGCGTGGTGGATGTCGCGCCGGGCGATGCGGCCCCTCGCGGAGGCGCTCGCACTGCAGCGCCGCTTCGTCGCGGACGCCGGCCACGAGCTGCGGACCCCCCTGACGCTGCTCAGCACCCGCGCGCAGATCCTGCAGCGTTCCCTCGGCGCCGCGCCGCATGGCGAGCAGCCGGCGGGTTCGTCGGTGCGTGCGCCCGACACCGTGCGAGAAGGGCTCGACGAGATCGTCTCCGACGCGAAGTCGCTCACCGGCATCCTCGAGGACCTCCTGATCTCCGCCGATCCGCGCCAGGACGCCGAGCGCATCACGCTCGACCTCGCCCTCGTGGCGGACGAGGTGGCCGCGGGCGCCCGCGCCGAGGCCGGTGAGCGGGGCATCGTCATCGAGCGCACGGGGGATGTCGGGGTAACGGTCTCGGGCGTGCGGGTGTCGCTGGCGCGACTTACCCTGGCGCTCGTGAGCAACGCGCTCGACCACGCTCGCAGCAGCATCAAGATCGCCGTGTCGAACCACGGCAAGGAGGCCTGGCTGGAAGTCCGCGACGACGGGCCCGGCTTCCCCGCCGGGGCGGCAGAGCGCGTCTTCGAGCGCTTCGCGAGCGCGCGGCCGGCCGAGGCCGGCGGCAGCGGCGAGCGCCACTACGGGCTGGGGCTGGCGCTCGTCGCCGAAGTCGCACACCGCCACGACGGCAGCGTCGCCGTCGTCGACACCGCTGGAGACGGTGGGCTCGTCCGCGTCCGCCTGCCGCTCGCGTCTGAGTCGTAGCCTCCACGCCGAAGGCGACAGTCGATGCCATGTTGCCCTCTGACAGCGGCGCGAGGCGACAGTAGGCGACGTTATTCCTGCGGTATTCCGCCCTCAGTTGTCGCCGCGCACCATGCCGCTCCGGTCATATCGGCATCTCCTGTCGCCTGATGAAGAGCGATTGGCTCGCCATGCGCCGTCCGCAGAGACCTATGCGAGTCATAGGAATCGCGGGGTCCGCCCACAGTCGGAATAAGAAAGCCGGAAGAAGCCGCGCCGATTCTGGAGTCCTCACGAAGAAAGAGGGACTCCGATGGACATCCGTACACGAGGAAGGCGCGCGGCCGCAGCGATCGTCAGCGGAGTCGGCCTCGTCGCCTTCGGCACAACCGCCGCACTCGGCCTTGTCTTCTTCCACCTGGAGACGGGCACGTCCTCCACCTCGAGCGACACCAGCAGTACGAGCAGTACGAGCAGTACGAGCGGTACGAGCGACACGAGCACAGACACCTCGGACGGCCCCGCGACCTCCACCACGCAGGACTCCTCGGGCGTCAGCTCAGGCGCCGGCAGCACCTCGCACGGAAGCACGTCGGGCTCATGAGCACGCCGAGCGCACAGCGCATGGACTGGACCGTCTGGGGCACGGATGCCGTGCTGACGGTGACGGATTCCGCACAGCTCACCGCCGCCCGCGGCATCCTCGACTCCTCTCTTCTCGAGGTCGAGCGGGCGGCGAGCCGCTTCCGCCCCGACTCCGAGCTCAGCCTGCTGACCGGGCGGGCGAGCGGGGGTGTCGCCGTCTCGCCGCTGCTCGCGCGACTCGTCGACGCCGCGCTGCGGGTGGCGGAGCGCACCAGGGGAAGCGTCGACCCGACGCTCGGCAACCGGCTGGCGCAGCTCGGCTACGACCGCGACCTGGCCGAGGTCAGGGCGCGCGCGGACTTCTCCGTCTCCGCCCACCCGCTTCCGCCGCACGGCGAGCAGTGGCGACGCGTTCGCCTCGACGGCACGACGCTGACCGTGCCCGACGATCTTGCCCTCGACCTCGGCGCGACCGCGAAGGCGGTGGCGGCGGATCACGCCGCGGCGCTGATCAGCCGCGAGCTCGGCTGCGGCGTGCTGGTCGGGCTCGGCGGCGACATCGCCACCGCAGGACCGGGCCCCGACGGCCCCTGGCAGATCGACGTGTGCGACGTGCCGGGCGACCCCGCGCAGCAGGTCTCGCTCAGCCCCGGCTGGGCGATCGCCACCTCGAGCACGCAGCGGCGGCGCTGGACGGCGGCCGGACGGCCGATGCACCACATCCTCGATCCGCGCAGCGGGCTGCCCGCGCCGGAAACCTGGCGCAGCGTGACCGTGGTCGCCGACAGCTGCCTGAATGCGAACGCGGTCTCGACGGCCGCCATCGTGCGCGGGCCCCGCGCCATCGAGTGGATCAACAGCCTCGGCTATGCCGCGCGCCTCGTCAGCAGGGCCGGGCGCGTCCACGCCATCGGCGGGTGGCCGCGGGCCGCACGCACCGTTGAGGAGGCCGGTCATGTTCGATGACGTCATGTGGGCCTTCGGGCGCGGCAGCGGCATCGCCGACCTGGTGCTGCTGACCGTCTCGCTCGTCGCGGGGATCCTCACCCGCTCGGGGCGCGCCCTGCCCGGCATCCCCCGCTTCGCGCTCTCCCTCATCCACCGCAACGCCTCGCTGCTCGCCGTGGCCTTCCTGGCGCTGCACATCGGCACCCTGCTGCTCGATCCGTTCGCGAAGCTGACGCCGACGGATGTCGTCGTGCCGTTCCTCGGCACGGACAACCCGTTCTGGCTCGGCATGGGCACGCTCGCACTCGACCTGCTGATCGCGATCGTCGTGACCGCCCTGGCACGCCGGGTGATCGGGGTGCGGGCCTTCAAGGCCGTGCACTGGCTGGCTTATGCGATGTGGCCGGTAGCGATGCTGCACGGCGTCTTCGAGGGCACGAACGGGGCGGATGCCTGGTTCCTCGCCGGCGCGGCAGCCGCCACGCTCCTCGTCATCTGCGCGGTGCTGTGGCGCCTCTCCTCGCGCTTCCAGGAGGCGCCGCGGCGCTCTGCCCCTGCGGCTGCGATGCGACCGACCGCACTCGCCGAACCGCAGATCTGGAGGGCATCATGACCATCGAGACCACGGCCGCCCGCGAGCCGGAAACCCGCGTCATCGTCTCCCGGCTGCTCGCGGCGGGCCCCGACGCCGACTTCGCACGGCACCTCGCCCGTTTCGGGGCGTTCGATCCGGCGGCTGCCGCGCCACGACTGCTCGCCGAGCTGGAGGCCTCCGGGCTCACCGGCCGCGGTGGCGCTGGATTCGCCGCATGGCGCAAGTGCGCGGCAACGGCGGATGCGCGGGATTCCTCGCCGCGGGCACGCCGTGTCGTGATCGGCAATGGCGCGGAAGGCGAGCCCTTCAGCCGCAAGGACGAGACGCTGCTCAGGAACGCGCCCCACCTCGTCATCGACGGCCTGCTCGCCGCAGCCGCAGCGGTGGGGGCGAGCGAGCTCTATCTGTACGCGGGCGAGCCGGGGCTCTCGGCGATTCACGGCGCAGTGGCCGAGCGCGCGGATGGCGCGGGCATCCGTGTCACCGCCGCCGCCGACACCTTCCTCTCCGGTCAGGCGAGCGCCGTCGTGAACGCGATCGCGACGGGGCGGCCGCTGCCGCGCGACCCAGTCGGACGTCTCAGCGAGTCCGGGCTGCGCGGGCGTCCCACGCTGCTGCACAACGTCGAGACGCTCGCCCATATCGGGCTCATCGCCCGCTACGGAGCCGACTGGTTCCGCGCGGCGGGCACGGCGGCAGACCCAGGCACGCGCCTCGTCACCGTCGCCGGTGATGTGCCGCGCGCGCAGGTGCTCGAGGTGCACGGTGGC
Organism: Gryllotalpicola kribbensis; assembly: GCF_039538245.1. Taxonomy (NCBI): domain Bacteria; kingdom Bacillati; phylum Actinomycetota; class Actinomycetes; order Micrococcales; family Microbacteriaceae; genus Gryllotalpicola; species Gryllotalpicola kribbensis. The sequence goes on along the minus strand of NZ_BAABBX010000005.1, from coordinate 283,858 downwards.
GCCCGCATCGACGCCGTTCTCGAGGCGGCGGGCGCAGACCCCAGCCGGATCTCGGCCGTGCTGGTCGGCGGGTACCACGGCGCATGGCTCACCGCTGATCAGCTGGGCACCGCGCTCTCGCCCGAGGCTCTCACCCCGTACGGCGCGCACCCCGGTGCCGGCATCCTGCTGGCGCTCGACCGGACCCGCTGTGCCGTGCAGACGACGGCCGAGATCATCGACTATCTCGCCGGGCAGTCCGCACGCCAGTGCGGACCGTGCCTCTTCGGCCTGCCCGCGCTCGCGGCGAGCTGGCGTGACCTCGCGGCGGGCGCCGTGCCGGGCGCGGCTCCGGGCGAGGCGCCCCACCGCGCCTGGACGCTGGCCGACGCCGTCGACGGGCGGGGAGCCTGCGCGCATCCCGACGGGACAGCGCGGCTCAGCCGCAGCGCCCTGCGCGTCTTCGCCGCCGACATCGAGCAGCACAGGAACGGCCGCTGTCTGCGCGCCGCGCACTGAATTGACTCAGAAGGACGCATTCCGATGAACCAGACGATTTCGAACGGCCGGCCGCCGCGGCCGGACCCGGCGCCGGCCGTCGCCCTGCACATCGATTGGACGCGCTGCGACGGCCGCGGCCTGTGCTCGGAACTCCTGCCGGAACTGCTCGGGCGCGACGAGTGGGGTTACCCCCTCGCCTCCGAGCGGCACCGCGGCCGCGACATCCCCGTCCCCGCCGAGTCGGAGGCGGCCGCGCGCGACGCCGCGGCCCTCTGCCCCGTGCTCGCGCTGAGACTCACCGACCCCCGTGCGCGCTGACAAGTGCGCCCCGACCGCGACGAGAGGAGTCGACGACAGGACCTTTTCCAGCCCATAACTGAATATCGAGTAAGCCATCATGAAGGACCCCCGCCAGGAGGCGGGGGTCCTTCGCCGTCTCGTCGAGCTAGACGCTACGGGGCGTCGCACGAGGGCCCTCGGCGTCTCCGGTGATGTCGATGAGGACGGCGCTGGTCTCAGCCAGGGAGCGCTCGATCTCGTTCTGCGGTCCGGAGACGGTCTTCGGCTCACCGGACTCGAGGTGGTCGGCGTGAGCGCTCAGGCGGTGCGCGATGACCCTCCTTCGTTTTTCATCGGCAGGGTCGCCGAGCGGTTCGAGTGCGCGTTCGCGCAGTTGGTCCGACATGTGGTGGATCCGGAGAAGCTCTCGGACGATGGCAGACCTGCCGGGGCGGTCCCCGAGGTGGCCGGCCAGGCTCTCGACGTGCCGTTGCGATGCCAGCGCCCGTTCGAGCGCGCCGCCGGTCGCTGCCGAAGGCGTACCGGGGCCGGCAGATGCGGCGAAGAGAGTCGCGTGGGCTCGGAGCACCTCGGTGAGCGCCCCGGTGATGCGGCTGTCTGCGCGGCTGGGCCAGATGAGGAAGATCGCGGCCAGCGCGAGTGCTGCGCCGAGGGCGTTGTTGACGACGCGGAGCGCGACGTCCGCGGGCCCCAGCGCCGTCCCCTGCTCGATCATGAGGAGGAGGACGGGTGAGGCGAAGATCGGCCAGTAGCCGTAGTTGAAGCCGCGCATGGGGCGGGCGAGCGCCCCGCAGACGACGATGATGGCGAAGACGACCGCTTCCGGGGCGCCCCGGGTTGCCAGCAGCAGTGCCCCAGCGAGGACGCAGCCGACGGCCATGCCAACGAGCCGCTTGACGATCCGGCTGACGGTGTCGCCCCATGCCGGCCGTAAGGTCGTGAGGATTCCGACGAGTGCCCAGGATGCGTGCGGAACGTTCAGCAGGTCCATCGCCGTGTAGGCGATCAGGAAGCAGACGCACAGGCGGACCGCGAAGCGCACTTTCGGCGTCGGGGGACGCAGCCAGGCGAGCGTCGGGCGGAAGCCGCGATCGCCGGCCTGAGCGGTGGTGGCCGCCTGGTAACGGCCGCCGAACACCGGCATGAGCATGACCAGGGCCGCCCAGACGCAGCCGATGGCGAACACCGTGAGGTGTTCGCCTGCCGATCCGGTGGCCGGCCCCGCGCTTCCCGCTCCGGGAACGGCGATGATCAAGCAGATCAGGGGCGTGGCGGCGAAGTTCCGGACAGGGATGCACAGAGCGAGCACGGCGGAGCTGAGAAGCACAGCCCAGAGATGCCCTCCGGTCGCGATTCCGATGGCGGTGCACCCCTCCAGAAGGACGACTCGGATGAGGTACTGCCGGAAGCGGGCTCCGAGGGCGGGCTGCGGGACCGCGATCGCCGTCAGCCATCCGGCCAGTGCGGCGTTCAGACCGTCGGCGGTCCTGCCCGTGAGAAGCCCGGCCGTCAGCGGTGCGGCCAGGACGAGGACGGTCGCCGCGGCGATGTTCCACTGGAACCTCGCATCGGGGTCCCGGCCGAGGTAGACCGATGTGCCACGCCGCACCCATCGGCGCAGCGTCCGGGATGGGGCGGCCGGCCTCGAAGGTCCAGCGGCGATCGCCAAGCGGACCGTCATCAGCTGCGAGCGTCGAGCGCGGCCAGGAGCTCGTCCGTCGCAGCGCTCTCGCTGAGCTTGGGAAAGATCCGCCGGAGACTGTTCTCATGCGCTTCGGCGTCCACGTCGGTGACGGCGTCGGTGGCGATGACCACGTGATAGCCGTGCTCGTGCGCCGAGCGCGCCGTCGACTCGACGCCCATGCTGGTCGCCAGCCCCGTGAGGACCACCTGGGTGACACCGCGGGCTTGAAGCTGCTCGTCCAGAGAGGTGTCGTGGAAGGCGCCCCACCTGCTCTTCGTGATGAGCAGGTCGTCCGGCTGCGCGTCGAGGTCCTCCACCAGATCCGCCCAGTCAGCCGGACGTGGTGCCGGCGCCGGGGCGTTGCGGCCGGCATCCGTACGGCCTGGCGCCGCCCCGGCCACGTTCACAAGGACAACCGGATGCCCATGGGCGCGGAAGGCACGCGCGAGCTGCCGCGAGCGTTCGATCACCTCAGAGACCGGGTGGATCGTCGGGTACGCGGTGGTGCCGTTCTGAAGATCGATCACGACGAGCGCGGGGCTCTGGTCGAGTGTCGTCAATGCCATGTCTGTCCAATCCGTGACGCGAAGTCACTGGTGGGTGGTGATGCGGTCCAGCAGTTCGCCCGCCTGCCGCAGGAGAGCCTGTTCGTCGTCGGTGAGCACCGCGTCGATGGTCCGGCGCAGCCATGCCTCGCCGCCGCGGCGATGCTGTCTCACCAACTCCTCGCCCGCCTCGGTGATCGAGACGAGAACACGTCGACCGTCATCCGGGTGCCGGTTCCGCTCCAGCAGTTGCTTGCTCTCCAGCAGCCGTAAGGAGGCGGCCACATTCGAGCTGCTCATGGCCAGGGCACCCGCGAGCTCGACGGGCGTGCTGACGCCGCCCGCGCGACTGATCGCCGCCAAAACCAGCGTGTCCGTCACGGACACGGGCCCGGTGCTCATCTCCGAGCGAATACGGCGCTGGAACGCAGCGACCTGACGGCGCAGCGCCGTCACCTCCGACTCATTCATATTGCTATTAATCATAGCAATATTAGCGGCGGTGCGTGCGTTGGTGAGGGGCTTTCTCACGGAAGCCGGACGCAACCCGCGAGCAGATGCCCCGTGATCTCCCTGCTCCCGAGCGCTGGGTCTAGGGATAAAGCCCGCGCAACCGGTGAGCGCGCGCGACGCGTTCGACCGCGACGGCGGTGGCGGTGCGTCGTAGTGAGCGGTGGTCGCGGCTGCTGCGTTGGCTGAGGTAATTCCATGCCGCAAGCATCTGGCTGCGCAGTCGCTGGGCGACGTCCTCTTCAGTCCACCAGTAGGCCTGGTTGCCCTGCACCCATTCGAAGTAGGAGACGAGGACGCCGCCGGCGTTTGCGAGGATGTCGGGCACGACGGTGGTACCGCGGGCTTCGAGGATCGCGTCGGCTTCTGGAGTGGTGGGGCCGTTGGCGCCTTCTACGATTAGCGGTGCGCGGACCCGGGGTGCGTTTTCGGCCGTGAGCACGCCTTCGACTGCGGCGGGAATAATCACGGTTACCTCGAGTTCGAGGAGCTGTTCGGCAGGAAGCGGGTCTGCTGCGGGAAATCCGGTGACACTGCCGGTGGCGTCGACGTGGGCGGCGAGGGCGGCGACGTCGATGCCGGCGTTGTTGTGGATGGCGCCGTACTGATCGCTGACCGCGACGATGTTCAGCCCGGCGTCGGCGAGGAAGAGGGCGGCGTCGCGGCCGACCTTCCCGAAGCCCTGAATCGCGGCGGTCGCGGTGGCGGTATCGAGCCGGAGGCTGCCGAGGGCGGCGAGGGTGATGTGGCCAAGGCCGTGGCTGGTCGCGGAGGCGCGACCGCGGGAGCCGCCGAGCTCGAGGGGCTTGCCGGTGACGACGCCGAGGACGGTGTGCCCGGCGGCGACCGAGAACGTGTCCAGCATCCAGGCCATGGTCTGTTCGTCCGTGCCGATGTCGGGAGCAGGGATGTCGCGGTCGGGGCCGATGAAGTGGGAGATCTCGCTGGTGTATCGCCGGGTGACGCGTTCGAGCTCGGCGGTGCTGTAGGCGCGAGGGTCGATGGTGACTCCACCCTTCGCGCCGCCATAGGGCACGTTGAGGAGGGCGCATTTCCAGGTCATCCACATGGCCAGGGCGCGGACTTCGTCGATGTTGACCATCGGGCTGTAGCGGATGCCGCCCTTGGCGGGTCCGCGGGAGAGGTTGTGTTGGACGCGGTAGCCGGTGAAGTTTTCCAGGCTTCCGTCGTCGCGGCGTAGCGGGATGGTCACGGTCAGCTCGCGCCGGGGCGTCGCGAGGGCGCGGGCCTCGGGCTCGGAAAGCCCCAGGTGCTCGGCAGCCTCCCGGAGCTGGTGACGGGCGGCGTCCAGGGGGCTGGTGGCGGCATGGTGTGTCTCACCGGCTGTGATCAAGCTCATGATGTCTCGGCTCTTTCAGCGGAGCGGGCGGTTGCGGTCAGTTGGGGGCGGCGGCCTCGGAGCCGGCGAGTTCGAGCGCGGTGGTCTCAGGCCCTTGCAGGCTGCGTCGGAAGGTCTCCGGCAGAGCCAGCAAGCATCCGAAGCTGAGCGCGGCGGCGACCAGGAGGTAGATCGTGACCCCGCCGGTTCCCAGCGAGGAGGCGACAAGGGCGGTGGCGATGAACGGGGCGAGGGCCCCGCCGAAGATGCCGGCGAGTTGGAAGCTGAAGGAGGCGCCGGTGTAGCGCTCCTGGGTGCGGAACAGCTCGGGATAGAGGGATCCCATGATCCCCCAGGTGCTGGCGTGTCCGAGTCCCAGCGCCACGGCGAAGGCGAGAATCACGAGCCCCTGGTTGCCGGTGTTCACGAGGGGGAAGAAGCAGAAGGACCAGACGGCGAAGACGACGAGCCCGGCGAGGAAGACTTTCTTGCGTCCGATGCGGTCGGACAGGGCACCCATGACGGGGATGATGACGACCTCGCAGGCGGCGCCGACGGCGAGGCCGATGAGCCCGACGTTGGTTTCCAAGTGCAGGTTCGCCGTGAGGTAGCTGAGGCTGTAGGTCGCGAAGGTGTAGTAGGCGACGTCGACGCCGATGCGGGAGCCTGTGGCCAGGAGCAGGTTCTTGGTGTCACGGCGGACGAGGGAGACGATCGGGAAGCGCGAGGTGTGGCCCTGCTCCTTGATCTTCGTGAAGGCGGCGCTGTCGGCGACGGTCAGCCGCATGATGAGGCCGACAATGAGCAGGATCACCCCGGCCAGGAACGGGATGCGCCATCCCCACTGAGTGAAGGCGTTGCCGCTGACTGCTGCGGCCAGGGCCATCATGCCGCTGGCGGCGAGGTTGGCGGCGGGGCTGCCGATCTGCGGCAGTGCGCCCCACAGCCCGCGTCGGCCGGAGCCGGCGTGCTCGGTAGTCATGAGGACTGCGCCGCCCCATTCGCCGCCGAGGGCGATGCCCTGGATGAGGCGGAAGAACACGAGCAGCAGCGGGGCTGCGTTCCCGATGGTGTTCGCGGAAGGGATCAGGCCGATGCAGACGGTAGCGATGCCCATCATGAGGATGGTCACGATGAGCGACGTCTTGCGCCCGTAGCGGTCACCGAAGTGGCCGAAGATCAGCGCCCCGACGGGGCGGAGGAGGAAAGAGGCGGCGAAGGTAGCGAAGGACTGCATGGCGCCGACGAACGGTGTGGAGTGGGGGAAGAACACCGCGGGGAAGGCGACGGCGGCACTCGTGGCGTAGATGTTGTAGTCGTACCACTCGATGACGGAGCCGATCGTGCTGGAAGCCAGGATTCGGGCGGCGCCGCGCCGCGGCGTTGCAGCGGAGGGTGCGGTGATGCTGGTCATGGTGCGATTTCCTTTCTGGATCACGCCATCGGAAGCACGTGGGCGGGTGGGTTCAGAGCAGGTCGATCAGCCGTTGGATGTCGGACTGGTCGTTGTAGAGGTGAAGGCTTGCCCGGACTCTGCCGCGGCGCAGCGAGACGCGGACGCCGTGGGAGTCGAGGCGTGCGATCATGGCCCCGGGGTCAGGGGCGGGGAAGGCGACGATGCCGGATTGGGCAGTGTCGACTGCGGGGTTCAGGCCGGCCTCGGTGAGGCCGATGATGAGCCGGTCGGCGAGGTCGAGGACGTGGCGTTCGATGCGGGCGATGCCGGCCTCCTCCAAGAGGGAAAGGGCGGCGTCGAGGGCGAAGAGCCCCGCGAAGTTGTGGTTACCGACTTCGAAGCGGGCCGCGGAGCCCAGTACGGAGGCGTTCTGGAAGTCGCCGAGGTCGGACTCGTGGAGACCCTCACGCTGGACGCCGGCAACCGACAGGAACGGTGGACGCAACCGATCGAACCAGTCGGCACGGCAGTAGAGGACGCCAAGCCCGTACATGCCCAGCAGTCCCTTCTGGGTCGCGGCGGCCAGCGCGTCGACGTCGTCTCGATGCACGTCGATGTCGACGACGCCGGCGGCCTGGGCCGCGTCGACGAGGAAGAACGCTCCGTGGGCATGGGCGACCTGGGCGATGGCGGCGAGATTGGGCCGTGCGCCGGTCCAGGCGGAGACCGCCGAGAGGGTGACGAGCCGGGTGCTGGCGTCGATGGCCGCCTCGATGTCCTGGGCGCGCACGACTCCGCCGGGGCCGACCGGGGCGGTGCGGATGTTCACGCCGCGGTCCCTCAAGTGAACCCATGGGTAGACGTTGTTGGCGTGCTCGAACTCGGGGCTGACCAGCACGCTGTCGCCGGGCTGCAGCTGAAGGGCCGCCCCGATGGTGTTCAGCCCGTCAGAGGTGTTCTTCATGAACGCGATCTCGTGGGCGTCGGCGCCGAGGAAGGCGGCGGTGCGGGCGCGGATACGCTCGACGCGGGCGAGCCACTCGTCCTTGTCGGCACCGCGGGCGCGGCACACCGTAAGGTATTCGAGCATCTCCCGGTGCACCCGATCGGCCATCGGGGCGCGGCCGGCGACATCCAGGTACGTCAAGTCGTCCAGCACCCGGAACTCCTGCCGGGCGACCTGGAACGCGGCGGTGTCGGTCGTGGTCGTGCTCATCGGCCTGCCTCTCCGTAACCGGCGCCACCGGGGGTCTCCACGCGCAGCACGTCCCCGGCACGCAGCAGCAGGTCGCGGGCTATGCGCGGCAGCTCGGTCTCGTCCTCGGTGCCGGGGTTGAGCAGGAAGCGGCCGGGGGCGCCGTCGCCGCCGCCGGCCACGCCGAGCGCCGGTTCGACGTGGCGTTCGCCGGTCAGGCTGATCTGCGCGCTCTCGGACAGGATGCGGTAGTCGCGCCGGATGCCGCGGCCCCCGCTGTGCGCGCCGACGCCGCCGGAGCCGTCGCGCAGCTCGTAGCGCTCGATACGCAGCGGGAATGCCCGCTCGAGGGCCTCCACGGGCAAGTTGGCGGCGCCGGAGGCGTAGATGCGGACAGCGTCCAACCCGTCGTAGGCGGCGGTGGCGCCTAGTGCCCCGGCGATGGTCTCGTAATTGACGAAGTAGCTGCCGCTGCGGTCGTCCAGCCCTGCGAGGACGACGAGCTGGTGCGGTCCGGAGCCGGCGACGATGCGGTCCGGGGCGGCCAGTGAGAGCACTCCGGCGATGGCGTCGGCGAGCACGCCGCAGCTCAGCGCGCGGGCGCCTACCGGCGCGGGCTCCACAGGATTCACGATCGTGCTTTCCGGGGCGTGGATCTCCACGCTCCGGTAGAAGCCGTCGTTGGTGGCGATCCCCGGGTCCAGCAATGTCTTCACCACGCAGAACGCGGTCGCGGCCGTGGCGGCAAGCGGCACATTGCGGGCATAGGGCATCTGGGGGCTGGAACCGGCGAAGTCGAAGATCAACCGTCCGTCTCGGACTTCGAGGCGGACGTGGATGCGCAGGGGGGTGCCGTCCGGCAGCGGATCCATGTACTCGTCGTGTTCGTACACGCCGGGAGCGATCTCGGCGTAGCGGGCACGGATGCGCTTCTCGGTGGCCTCCAGCAGCGCCTCAAGGTAGCCGCGGAGGTTCTCGCTGCCGTAGCGGTCGTCGAGTTCAATGAGCCGCTGCTCGGCGACCCGGTTGGCGGCGATCTGGGCGCGCAAGTCGCCGCCCCGATCTCCGGGCACCCGGGAGTTGAGGGCGACGATCGCGATGACGTCCTCGTTGACCCGCCCGGCCTCCACGAGTCTGACCGGCGGTAGCCGCAGGCCTTCCTGGAAGATCTCGCGGCAGTCGGCGGACTCGCTGCCGGCGGCGATTCCGCCCACGTCGGAGTGATGGGCGGTGCTGGCGGCGTAGCCGATGAGCCGGTCGTGGCTGAAGATCGGGGCGACCACGTTCACGTCGGGAAGGTGGGAGCCGCCCCCGTGGTAGGGGTCGTTGGCCACGAACATGTCCCCGGGGCGCAGCGTGTCGGCGGGGTGGGCGCGATGCACGGCCTGGACCGAGCCGAGCAGGGATCCCATGTGCAGCGGCAGGCGCTGCGACTGGGCCAGGACGCGGCCTTCCGCGTCGAAGAGGCCGGTGGAGCAGTCGCCCCTCTCGCGGATGTTGGGCGAGTAGGCGGTGCGCATGAGCGCCCCGCTCATCTCCTCGGTGATCGCGAACAGGGCGCTTCCGATCACCTCGGTCGTGATCGGGTCCAGGCGGCCCGGCGTGGCCATGGTCTCGATGGTGGTGGTGGCGGGGGTCACTGTGCCTCCTCGATGATCAGGTTGAAGAACTCGTCGATGCGGGCGGCCTGCCCCGGGAGGATGATCGTCGTCGCGTCCAGCTGCCCGACGACCGCGGGTCCCTGGCAGCTCCACCCCGACGGCAGCGCTTCGCGCCGGTAGATCTCGGCCTGCTGCCAGGAGCCGTCGACGAAGATGTCACGGATGGTGGGCGCGGGGTCGCCTTCCGGGATTCGCTCAGAGGACCAGGAGCGCTCGGCCGGGGCGGTCGCAGTCAGGCGCACCGCGACCACGCGTACCGGCTCTTCCGGCAGGGCATAGCCGTAGCGCTGCTCGTACAGTTTGTGGAAGTCGGCGACGGCCCGGCGCAGGGCATCCGAGTCGGGGTGCCCGTCCAGCGGTACTTGGAGCGCGTGGCTCTGGTTCGCGTAGTGCAGTTCGATGTGCCGCTCGAGCACGACAGCGTCGGTGACCGCCTCCACTTCCGCCCAGTGCGCGGCCCGCTCGTCCAGACGCTGGTAGGCGTGCGTGATGGCGGCGGCCCCGGCCTCGGTGGCCTCCGCGACGCAGGTGGCGCCGAAGTCGCCGCGCACATCGGCGCTGAGCGCTCCGTATGCGCACAGAATGCCGGGGGCCGGCGGGACGAGCACGCGACGGATGTCGAGTTCCCGCGCAAGCGCGGAGGCGTGCAGAGGGCCGGCGCCGCCATAAGGCACGAGAGTGAAGTCGCGGGGGTCGGTTCCGCGGGCGACAGAGACGGCCCGGACGGCGCCTACGAGGTCCGCTTGCAGTACCTTCAAGATTCCGTCTGCGGACTGCGTCGCGTCCAGGCCGAGCCCGTCACCGATCTGGGTCTCCAGCGCCCGTTCTGCCGCGGGAGTGTCCACGCGCAGTGTGCCGGCCAGCGGCGCATCTGAATGCAGGTACCCCAGAGCGCAGTCCGCGTCGGTCACGGTCGGGAAGATCCCGCCACGGCCGTACGCGACCGGGCCGGGCATGGCGCCGGCGCTCTTCGGGCCGACCTTCAGTAGCCCGCCGTCGTCAACCCAGGCGATGGAGCCGCCGCCGGAGCCGACGGAGACGACGTCCACCATCGCCCCCATGATCGGGCGCCCGTCCATCTCCCGCTCATGCACGATCGGGATCCGTCCGTCCCGGATGAGGCATACGTCGGTGCTGGTTCCGCCCATATCGAAGGTGATGATGTCGCGAATGCCCGCCTCGGAGGCCAACTGGACCGCACCGAGCACCCCGGCGCTCGGGCCGGAGAACAGGGTGGACACCGGTAGCTCGCCGGTAGTCGTTATGGAGGCCAGGCCGCCGTTGGATTGCACCACTCGCACCGGTGGGGTGATGCCGGCCGCGGCGACTCCGTCGGAGAGGTGGTCCAGATAGCGGCGCATCACCGGAACCAGCGACGCGTTCACCGCGGTCGTGCTGAACCGCTCGTACTCCCGATACTCGGGGTGCACCTCACTCGACACCGACACAGAAGCGCCGGGCAGCGCCTCGTGGAGACGCTGACGGATCTTGTTCTCCTGGGCGCTGTCCGCGTAGGAATGCAGCAGACATACCCCCACTGCCTCCACGGCGGCGGCCCGCAGTCGGTCTATCGCGGCTTGGAGCTCCTCCTCGTCGACCGGCTGCACCTCGCTGCCGTCGGCGGCCAGACGCCCGCCGACCTCGATCCGCAACTCACGAGGCACAACCGGCTCCGGCTTGCGCACAGCCATGTCATACAGATGCGGGCGCCGCTGGCGTCCGAGCTCTAGCACGTCCCGGAACCCCGAGGTCGTCAGCAGGCCGGCGCGGGCCGCGTTCCCTTCCAGCACCGCGTTGACCGCGACCGTCGTGCCGTGATTGAACCGGCTGATCTCCGCATGGGGCACATTGTGGTCGGCGAGCAGCCCAAGGACGCCGGAGAGGATGGCCTGGGACGGGTCCTCCTTGCTGGACGGAACCTTCCGAACAGCGATCAAGCCCCGTTCCTCATCGACCAGTGCGATGTCCGTGAACGTCCCCCCGGTGTCGACCCCGACTCTCCACGCCATGCGTGTTCCTCCTCCGTGACATTGAGTGACTCGGAGACTAGCCAGCAAACCGTCAGCTGTGCAAGCGATTTCGCGCAGGTAAACAGGTCTGCAATTTCCCTTGCAAACCTTGCAGTTCTGAAGCATTGTCGTAATGCGCGCATCGACCAGAACGAGAGGGAGAACATGGCAGAGCTGGACGATATTAGGGGGCGCCTGCTCGGGCTCGCACCCACACTCGGCAAGGCGCAGCGGCAGGCCGCGCGCGCGATGCTCGAAGACATCGAGGCCGTCGCCTATCTCACCGCGGCGGAGCTTGCCGAGCACGCTGGGGTGCACACCGCCACGGTCGTGAGACTCGCGCAGCATCTTGGATTCGACGGCTACCCCCACCTCCAGCGCTCGCTGCGTGCCACCCTGTCGCAGTACTCACGATTCCTGCAGGCGATGGAGGACGAAGTCGAGTCCGGGACCGCGGCCGCAACGGTATCGGCGGTCCTTGCACAAGCGCGACGGAACCTTGAGCACCTCTCCCGGCGCATCTCGCCGGATCTGCTGGCCAACGTCGCGGAGACCCTGTCCTCCGCGCAGACGGCCCTGGTCCTCGGCCTCGGCGCAGCCGCCCCTGTCGCAGCGCATCTAGCGTCGTCGCTGCGCCTTCTCGGGATCTCGGCTGATCAGCCGATAGACACGGTCTCCGCGGCTCAGTATCTGGGCCTGCTCGGTGAGACCGATGCGGTCGTGGCCATCGATTTTCATCGGTACTACCGCGTCACCGCAGACCTCGCCAGCGCCGCCGCGCGCTCAAACATCGCGGTGATCGCACTAACCGACAGCGAGATGTCACCCCTCGCGCCGATAGCCCGGCACACGATCGTCGTGCCGTCCGACAGCCCTACCCCGCGCACCTCTCTCGCGCCGGCGTTCGCCATCGTGGAAGCGATCATCGCTCTTACCGCCCGTGCCGACCGGTCGCGCGCTGAGGAGTCGATGCGGCGTATCGACGCTTCGCACTCCAATCTCAAAGTCTTCGTCGGGGACTAGTCCTACGTGCAGGGAATACCTGTGGCCGCCGAGAAGATGGACGCCGAGTCGGCGGGGAGTCGCATTGCTGGCCCTCTGGCCTCGCTCGCAGTCTTGAACACGGCTGCAGGTTCCTGATGCGAAGCAATCACGACACGGTGTCCACGGCACATTTTCATCGAAGCCGGTCGCCATGCAGGATTTGTGAATCTTCTGTCGGCGCTCGATCACCTCGGCGAGGGCCACCTGGACCAATCGCAAACGGCGTGTGGCCCCGCAGGAATCCTGCGGGGCCACGCGGACGGACGTCGTCGCCTCAGCTCTTCGCGCTGCTCAGGTCGTAGATGGTCTGGCCGCCGACGGTCTTCGCAGTGAAGTTCTTTGCGACCCACTGCTCGATCTGCGTCGCGTACGAGCTGCTGCCGCCCGGCATCCCGCCGCCCATGCCGCCCGAGGAGATGTAGTAGCCGATCTTGCCCTCGGCGACGTACTTCTTGAACTCGGCGAGGGTAGGGGCCGGGTCGCTGGACCAGCCGCCGATGGCCATGACGGCCGTGTCGGTGTCGAGCTCGAGCTGCGCGGCGGACTGCGAGCCGTTCACCGCGGCCGCCCACGTGGCATCCGCGGAGGTGAGCAGCTTCGTGAGCGCGCTCGAGGTGGTGCCGCCGCCCATGCCGCCGGCGCCCGCGCCGCCGCCTGAGGGCGCTCCGCCTTGGCCGCCATCGACCTGGCTCTGCGGGCCGCTTGTTCCGCCGCCGGGGAATCCCTGGCTGTCGGCATCCGGGTTGTCCGAATCCGTGCCAGAGCTCTGCGAGGACGAGCCGCCCTGCTGCGGCCCTTGGCCCGAGCTCGTACCCGGCGCGCCACCCGGAGCACCGCCCTGCCCGTCGCCCTGGCCGCCTCCCGGCATCCCGCCGCCTCCGAAGCCGCCCGACGACGAGCCGGCCGGCCCGACGCTCGGGATGGACCCGGTGTGTCCGACCGCGACGGTCGCGAGCGAGTAGGCGGTGGTCCCGGCGAGTCCGCTCACGATGCCGGCGAGCACGCCGACTGCGACCAGCTTGCGCATCGCGGGGACGCTGCCGACGAGGACCGCGGCGGCCGAGAGGATGCCGACCGCGAGGATCGTCCAGCGCAGCCAGGGCTGCCATGACGGGTTCTCGTTCAGCAGGCACCACGCCCAGCCCGCGCTCGCCGCGATCATCGCGGCGAGTCCGACCCGGCCGATCCACCGGCTGCGTGCCTTCCACAGCAGCGCGCCGCCGGTGCCGACGAGGCCGCCGATCGCGGGCACGAGCGCGACGGTGTAATAGGGGTGGATCGTGCCGGACATGTAGCTGAAGACGAGCCCGGTGACCACGAGCCAGCCGCCCCAGAGCAAGAGGCCGGCGCGTGCCGGGTCGGCGAGGCGGCGGCGACCGACGACGGCGAGACCGAGCACGAGCGCGATGAGCGCAGCCGGGATGAGCCAGGATGCCTCGAGCCCCATCTCGGAGGAGAAGAGGCGGCCCAGTCCGGTCGAGCCACCGAAGGACGAGCCGGCAGCCCCGCCCATGCCGCCCCCGCCGGGAGCGCCCCCGCCGTCGCCACCGCTGAAGTCCGGCATCCCGCTCTGCCCGCTCGTGCTGCCGCCCGGAGCGCCCCCGCCTCCGCCATTGCCGTCGCCGCCGAAGATGCGGCCGAGACCGTTGTAGCCGAAGACGAGCTCGAGCACCGTGTTGTTGGTGGAGCCGCCGATGTACGGCCGGGCGGACGCCGGCCACAGCGCCACGGCGAGCACCCACCAGCCCGCGCTCACGACGAGCGACCCCGCCGCGATGAGAAGCCCGACAATGCGGCGCCCCCAGCCGGTGCGCGCGGCGAGCAGGTAGACCACCGCGAACGCAGGCAGTACGAGCAGACCCTGCAGCATCTTCGTGAGGAAGGCGAAGCCGAGAGCGACGCCCGCGAGGGCGAGCCAGCGCCAACTGCCCCTCGGCAGCGCGCGGACGACGCAGTACGCCCCAGCCGTCATGAGCAGCACGAGCAGCGCGTCGGGGTTGTCGAAGCGGAACATCATCGCCGCGGCCGGCGTGAACGCCACGACGAAGCCGGCGACGAGCGCGCCCACATTCGCCGTCGTCGCACCGAGGCGCGTCAGCGTGCGGCGCACCGTGCCCCAGGTCAGGGCGACCGAGCCGACGGCCATGAGCGCCTGCGGGAAGAGCAGACTGAAGCTCGAGAAGCCGAACAGCCGCGCCGAGAGGCCCATCACCCACAGCGACGCCGGCGGCTTGTCGACCGTGATGAAGTTCGCCGAGTCCAGCGAGCCGAAGAACCACGCCTTCCAGCTCTTCGTTCCGGCCTGCACGGCGGCCGCGTAGAAGCTGTTGGCGTAGCCCGAGACCGTGAGGTCGGTGAGATAGACCACGGCCGTGACGGCGAGCAGCAGCCAGAACGCGGGCCGCAGCCAGCGCGGGTCCCCCGGTGAGCCGAGAAAGAGACGACGCAGTGCGTCGCCGCGGCGACGAGGGGCGGATGCCGCGCCGGGGTGTTCGGCGACGGCATCCGTGTTCTCGGTGAGCGGGTGGTCGGTGGTCGTGAGTTGCACGAGGGAGGTCTCCATGTCGGTGGATGTCTGATCAGTTGGCGTCAGCTAGCAGTGGCGGACGACGAGGCCTGGGTGCTCAGGTCGTAGACCGTGACCCCGCCGACCGTCCTCGCGGTGTAGGTGGCCTCGACCCAGCTGGCGATCTTGCTCGCCACGTCGCTGCCGCCGTTGGACTGGCCCACGGAACCGGCGATGTAGTAGTGGATCTTGCCCTCCGCGACGTACTTCTTGAACTGGGCGAGGGTCGGCGACGGATCGCTGCCGTTGAAGCCGCCGATCGGCATCACCGAGTCGCCCGTCGCGAGCTGGTAGCTCGCGGCCTCGTTCGAGCCGGTGGTCGCGGCGACCCAGGTGTAATCGGATGCGTCCTTCTCGAGCAGCGCGGTGAGCGCGCCGCTGACGGAGGTCCCGCCAAGCAGCCCGCCGCCGGCGCCGCCCGGACCGGGCAGTCCACCCTGGGGCGCTCCTCCACCACCGGACGCGCCCTGACCGCCGCCCTGGCGCGGACCGGGTCCGCCTTGCCTGCCGCCCATGCCGCCTGGGGCTCCCCCGCCCATCGAGCCAGCAACGGCCGGCCCCGCCGTGACGATCGACCCGGTGTGGGCCGTTGCGACGGTCTCGAGCGTGTAGGCGAGCGGCGAGACGAGCCCGACGACGATGAGCAGCACGAGCACGGCGGGCGCCACCCGCTTGCTGAGCCACGGCAGCGCGACGACGGCAGCCGCGGCGGCAATGCCGAGCACAAGCACCACGACTTTGAGCCAGGGCAGCCACTCGCTCGCCCGGGCGAGCAGCACCCACGCCCACAGCGCCGTGCCGATCGAGGTCGCAGCGAGCAGGATGCGGACCCAGAGCCGATCGCGTGCGGCCCAGACCACCGTGCCGGATGCCGCGAGCAGGCCCGCGAGCGGAGCGGCGAGCGCCACCGTGTAGTAGGCGTGGAAGATGCCTCCCATGAAGCTGAACGCGAGCAGGGTGACGAGCAGCCAGCCGCCGAAGGTGGCGATCATGACGCGCTTTGTGTCCGTGCGCGGGGCGCGCCCGATCAGCACGAGCGCGGCGACCATCAGGGCCAGCGCGGCCGGGATGAGCCACGAGATCTGACCCCCGATCTCGTTCTCGAACAGGCGGAACAGGCCCGTCGAGCCCCATGACCCTGCACCGCCCCCGGCCGCAGTCCCCATACCACCGGTCACGCTGCCGGTCTCGTTGCCGGTCAGCCGGCCGAAGCCGTTGTAGCCGAAGGTCAGCTCGAGGAAGCTGTTGCTCTGCGAGCCGCCGATATATGGCCGGTCGGCTGCGGGAACGAGCTCGACGACCGCAACCCACCACCCCGCGGAGACGATGACGGCGCCGAGCGCGGCGAGCAGGTGCACGACGCGCCTCAGGACGCCGGTGCGCGCGAACGCGAGGTATGCCCCCGCCAGCACAGGCAGGATGAGGAACGCCTGCAGCTGCTTCGTCAGGAATCCGAAGCCGACCGCGATCCCGGCGAGCGCCAGCCAGCGCAGCCGTTCGCGTTCGATCGCGCGGAGCGTGAAGACCACGGCGGTCGTCAGCAGGAGCAGCAGCAGGGCGTCCGGGTTGTTGAAGCGGAACATCAGTGCCGCGACCGGCGTGAGGGCGAGGGTACCGCCCGCGATGAGTCCCGCGACAGCCCCGAAGCGATGCCTTACGGCGAGATAGACGATCGCGACCGTCGCCACGCCCATGAGCGCCTCGGGAAGCAGGATGCTCCACGAGCTCAGTCCGAAGACGCGGGCGGAGAGCTCCATCAGCCAGAGGCTGGCGGGCGGCTTGTCGACGGTGATCGAGTTGCCGGCGTCGCTCGAGCCGTAGAAGAAGGCGACCCAGCTCTTCGTGCCGGCCTGCACTGCTGCCGAGTAAAACGTGTTCGCCCATCCGCTCGCGGCCAGGTTCCACACGTAGAGGACGCCGGTGACGAGAAGAAGGCCGGCGAAGGCGATCCATTCCCTGCGGAGCCCGACGCCGCGCGTGGATGCCGCGGCGCGGGGCCGGTCTTCTTCCCGGGCGACCTTGATCGCGGTGACGAGGCTCATCGCTTGCCTGCTTTCTGCTCGACGAAGTCGGATGAGGGGGAAACGACACCGATGGGCACAGTCAGCGGCTTGACGGCGGCCCGCGGCGGGGCTCCGGCAGCGCCGTCGCGCCTGCGGCGGAACACCCACCACCGCAGGAGCACGAAGCGCACCAGGGTCGCGACCACGTTCGCCGCGGTCAGCACGACGACTTCGACTCCATGGCCCGCGCCGGAGTACCAGGCGTGAAGTCCGAGCAGCGAGCCGCTCGTGATCAGCCAGGCGAGTCCGAAGACGACGAGTCCCTGGGCGTGGTGGGTCGCCGCGTGCGATCTGCCCCGCACGCCGAACGTGAAGCGGCGATTCGCCGCGGTGTTCGCGACCGCGGTGACGAGCAGTGCCACGAAGTTGGCGGCTTGAGCGGGGATCGCGTGCGCGAGCACGAGATAGAGCACCGCATAGGCGACCGTCGACAGCCCGCCGATCATCCCGAAGCTGAGCAGTTGCATCAGGAGACCGTTGCGATGCCCTGCCGGCGCGCTGAGCGGCTGGCGGCCGAAGCGAGCGTAGAGCTCGCCCACCGGAAGGCGCCCCTTCGCAAGGTCGCGTGAGACGCGCCACATGCCTTTGATGTCGGCGGCCGCGGTGGCGACGATGTCCACCGAGCTGTCGGGGTCGTCGACCCAGTCGACCGGCACTTCGTGGATGCGCAGCCCGGACCGCTCGGCGAGCACGAGCAGCTCCGTATCGAAGAACCAGCCCGTGTCCTGCACGTACGGAAGCAGTTCGCGCGCCACGTCGGAGCGAATCGCCTTGAAGCCGCACTGAGCGTCCGAGAACTTGGCGTCCATCATGGTGCGCAGCATGAGGTTGTAGCTGCGCGAGATGAACTCGCGCTTGCCGCCCCGGATGACCCGTGAGCTGCGCGCCAGGCGCGTGCCGATCGCGAGGTCGGAGTGGCCCGAGAGCAGCGGCGCCACGAGCGGCCGCAGGGCGCGCAGATCGGTGGAGAGGTCTTCGTCGAGATAGACCAGAACCGCGGCAGGGGAATCCGACCACACCGCCTTGAGCGCGCGGCCGCGGCCCTTCTGAGGCAGATGCACGGCGCGAACGCCCTCGAGTTCCTCGGCCAGCCGGTCCGCAATCGCCGGCGTGGCATCCGTGGAGGCGTTGTCTGCGATTGTGATGCGCCAGCTCTCGGGCACTGCAGCCGACAGGAAGTCCTGCAGCTTCGTGACGCTGCGCTCGAGGGTCGCCTGTTCGTTGTAGACCGGCATGACGATGTCGATGTCCAAGCCGGGCGGATCCGTTGGTTCGCCGTGGGGACGTGCTGTCTCGCTCATGCCTTCAAGGCTGGTTCGGCGTTCTTCCTGGTTTCTTATTCGCGCCGTGCGGAGGACGAGAGGAAGCTATGCATTTCCTAGCCCTTCCTCATCGAAGCGGGCCCGAGGC
This sequence comes from Gryllotalpicola kribbensis, assembly GCF_039538245.1. Taxonomy (NCBI): domain Bacteria; kingdom Bacillati; phylum Actinomycetota; class Actinomycetes; order Micrococcales; family Microbacteriaceae; genus Gryllotalpicola; species Gryllotalpicola kribbensis. Next base: position 265,656 of record NZ_BAABBX010000005.1, on the reverse strand, counting down.
CGCCCGCCTGAACGCACGAAAGGCGACCCGATCGGGTCGCCTTTCGTGCTCAACACCGTGTGACAGCGCCTCGCGCCGACCAGCCGAATGGTGGAGATGGGGGGAATTGAACCCCCGTCCATCGCTGTGGTCGTCCGCATTCTCCGGGCGCAGCCGCGCTTATCGCTTTACTCGGTCCCGAGGCTAGGTGGCGGCCACCACCTCGACGGACCCAGCCCTAGTGCGAGTCCCCGACCGCCCTAAGGCGTAACGGTCGAGCAAGCCTTCTAGATGACGCCAGACCCGGGTGGAAGGCTAGTAACCGGGCTGACGGCCGATGTAAGTGTCCGCTTAGAGGAACTTAGGCCGCGAGAGCGACCTGAGCCTTGGCGGAGACGGCAGTGCTGTTGGAATTGGCACTTATGTTTTGCGAGGGGCGTTTACGAGATAACCCCGCATCCTCGGCCCGCTTCTCAGACTCGCTCAGGCGATGTCGAAACCGATCATCCCCATGAGGGGCGGTCGGGCGGGCGCTGTCACACGCTGTCGAGTTGTTGCAGTTGCACGCGCTCACAGAAGAGCGGCTCACCAATATACAACGGATACCTTGCGCCAGGATTCCCTAGCATGGAGTCATGGCGCAGATCAGCTCGCCCGATGTCGATCAGGAGCTGGAGCAGCTTCTGCAAGACCAGACGAGGCGCGGCACGCCGTGGCGCACCATCGTCTGGAACGACCCCGTCAACCTCATGTCATACGTGGTCTACGTCTTTCGCAGCTACTTCGGCTTCGAAGAAGACAAGGCCACGAGGCTCATGCTCGCGGTGCACCGGGAGGGCAAGGCGATCGTGGCGCAGGGCACCCGCGAAGAGATGGAGCGGCACGTGCAGGCGATGCACGAATACGGCCTGTGGGCCACGCTCGATCGGGCAGAGCTGTAAGGAGCACCCGCCGAGTGGCGCACATCAAGACGACATACGACGGCCGCGTGAGCGCCGAATTCGACCCCATCGAGCGCGACATGCTCGCGCAGCTCACGAATGAGCTCATCGATTTGCTGACGCAGGCGGATGCCGGCCCCGATGCGGCCGCCGACCCGAGCCTTCCCCGCGACCCCGCCCTCGAGCGGCTCCTCCCCGACGCCTACCGCGACGACGCCGAGTCCGCTGCCGAGTTCCGGCGCTTCACCGAGGACGACCTCGTCGCGCTGAAGACGGGGAACGCTCTCGCGCTGGCTCGTGCGGCGGCGGCATCCGGCCCCGTGATCCTCGACGAGCGCGAGGTGCTGCCCTGGCTGCGGGCCATCACCGATCTGCGTCTCGCGCTCGCGACGCGCCTCGGAATCGAGACCGACGAGGACGAGGGCTCGAACGACCCGGAACTCGCGCCCGCGAAGGCCGCCTACTGGTGGCTCGGCGAGCTGCAGGAGCGGCTGATCAGGGTGCTGTAGCAGCTTCCCGCAGCTACTCCCCCAGGTGGTTGCGCTGCCGCATCGCGCGTTCGGCCTCGCGCTTGTCCTGCCGCTCGCGCAGCGCCTGGCGCTTGTCGTAATCGCGCTTGCCCTTGGCGACCGCGATCTCGACCTTCGCGCGCCCGTCGCTGAAGTAGAGCTGCAGCGGGATGATCGTGTACCCGCCCTCTTTCACCTTGTTGGCGAGCTTGACGATCTGCTGCTTGTGCAGCAGCAGCTTCCGCTTGCGGCGCGGCGCGTGGTTGTTCCAGGTGCCGTCGAGGTACTCGGGGATGTACACCGCATCGAGCCACGCCTCGCCGGCGTCGACGAAGGCGTAGCCGTCGACGAGGGACGCGCGCCCCTCGCGCAGGCTCTTGACCTCGGTGCCGGTCAGCACGAGGCCCGCCTCATAGGTGTCTTCGATCAGGTAGTCGTGCCGGGCCTTGCGGTTGGTGGCGACGACCTTCTGACCACGTTCGCGTGGCATCCGCTCAGTTTATCGTGCGCGTCTGCGCGACTCAGACGCGCAGGTACCTGCTGATCGCGATGTTGCTCGCGATCGCGGCGACCACGATCGCGGCGATCACCAGGATCGGCGCAACCGTCAGCGCATTGCCCGTGCCGACGAAGTTCGTGAACGGGATCGACGCCTGCAGATACCCCTGCACGAAGAACTTGACGATGCCCCATGTCGCGATGCCCGCGAGCACCGAGCCGATGACGGCGGCGAAGACGCCCTCGAGGATGAACGGCGTCTGGATGAAGCGGTTGGATGCCCCGACGAGTCGCATGATCGCGAGCTCGCGCCTTCGTGAGAACGCCGAGAGCCGGATCGTCGTCGCGATCAGCAGCGCAGCCGCCACCAGCATGACGACCGCGATCGCGATCGCTGTGAAGCTCGCGACGTTGAGCATCGAGAAGATCTGGTCGAGGTACTGCCGCTGATCTGTGACCGACTGCACGCCCGGCAGGTTCGAGACGCTCTCGACGATCACCGCCGACTGGTTCGGGTCTTTCAGGTTGATCCAGAACGTCTGGTTCAGCAGGTCGGGGGTGACATAGTCGGCGACCGGGTTGTTCTTGAACTGCTTCTTGAACTCGGCGAAGACCTGGTCGTGGTTCTCGAACGTCGACTTCTTAATGAACTTCGCGAGGGCGGGTGACGCCAGCTCCTTCTTCACGGCGTCGATCTGCTGCTGGGTGGCGTCCCGGCCGGTGCAGGTGTCGGAGGAATCCGTCGCCGTGCACATGTAGACGGCGACCTGGGCCCGGTCGTACCAGTAGCCCTTCATCTGGCCGATCTGCATCTGCATGAGGATGGCGGCGCCGACGAAGGTCAGCGAGATGAATGTGACGAGGATAACCGAGACGACCATCGAGAGGTTGCGGCGCAGGCCGCTCGCGGCCTCCGTCCAGACGAGTGCGAATCGCATTACTTCACCGGCCCCACGTTCTGGTCGTACTCCTGCCCGTCCGTGCCGTTCGCGCGCAGCCCGAGGCGCTCGGCGAGCGAGATCTCGGCCTCTGCCGGGCGCTGCACGGGCGTCGCGCTCGTGATCGGGCGCACGTTGTTGCTCTGCTCGGCGGGCTCGTCGGCGGATGCGGCGGGCGCGGGCTCGCCCGCGGGCTTCGCCACGGGCGCGACGGGCACGACGACGCCCGTGGCGAGCTGCACGGTCTGCGGCTCGGCCGGGGCGGGTGCGGGCTTGGTCAGCGGAATGGCGGCCGTCACGCCGTAGCCGCCGTGGCGCTCGTCGCGCACGATCTGGCCCTGCGAGAGCTCGATGACGCGCTTCTTCATCTGGTCGACGAAGTGCGCCTCGTGGGTCGCCATGATGATGGTGGTGCCGCCCGCGTTGATGCGCTCGAGAACGCTCATGATGCCGGCGCTGGTGGCGGGGTCGAGGTTTCCGGTCGGCTCGTCGGCCAGCAGGATCTGCGGCTTGTTGACCACGGCACGGGCGATGGCGACGCGCTGCTGCTCGCCGCCGGAGAGCTCGTGGGGCATCCGCTGCGCCTTGCCGTCCAACCCGACCATCTTGAGAACGTCGGGCACGGCCTCCTGGATGAAGCCGCGCGACTTGCCGATCACCTGCAGCGTGAACGCGACGTTCTGGTACACCGTCTTGTTGGGCAGCAGGCGGAAGTCCTGGAACACGACGCCGAGGTTGCGGCGGAAGTACGGGACCTTGCGGCTCGAGATGGTGCCGAGATCCTGGCCGAGCACGTGGATCTTGCCCTTGGTCGGCTTCTCCTCTTTGAGGATCAGGCGCAGGCAACTGGACTTGCCGGAGCCCGACGCGCCGACGAGGAACACGAACTCGCCGCGTTGCGCTTCGAAGGACACGTCGCCCAGCGCGGGGCGATTCGTGCCGCGGTACTGCTTTGAGATGTGATCAAACCGGATCATGACCGGGCCAGGTTAGGCAGACCGGCGCGGGATTCCGGCTAGCGACTCGCCCTAATCGTCGCTCGGCTGCTTGCGCCAGCGGATGCCTGCGGCGATGAGCCCGTCGAGATTGCCGTCGAAGACCGTCTGCGGGTTGCCGACCTCGTAGCCGGTGCGCAGGTCCTTGACGAGCTGCTGGCCGTAGAGGAAGTAGGAGCGGATCTGATCGCCCCAGCTCGCGGTGATGTTCCCCGCGAGCTCCTTCTTCTTGGCGGCCTCCTCTTCGCGCTTGAGCAGCAACAGGCGGTTCTTGAGCAGCGCCATGGCGGCGGCGCGGTTCTGGATCTGCGACTTCTCGTCCTGCATGGAGATGACGATGCCGGTCGGGAAGTGGGTGATGCGCACGGCCGAGTCGGTCGTGTTGACGCTCTGGCCGCCGGGGCCCGACGAGCGGAACACGTCGACGCGGATGTCGGTCTCGGGGATCTCGATCTCGCCGGTCTCCTCGAGCAGCGGGATGACCTCGACGGCCGCGAAGCTCGTCTGGCGCTTGTCGGCGCCGCCGAACGGGCTGATGCGGGCGAGGCGGTGCGTGCCGGCCTCGACGCTCAGGATGCCAAAGGCGTAGGGCGCGTCGACCTGGAAGGTCACCGACTTGATGCCGGCCTCTTCCGCGTAGGAGGTGTCGAGCACCTTCGTCGGCCAGCCCTGGCGCTCGCAGTACCGCAGATACATGCGCAGCAGCATCTCGGCGAAGTCTGCGGCATCGACGCCGCCCGCACCCGAGCGGATCGTGACGACCGCGGGCAGTGCGTCATATTCGCCGTCGAGCAGCGTCTGCACCTCGAGGTCGGCGACGGTCTTCGTGAGCTCCTCGAGCTCGTTCCTCGCCTCTTCCGCGACCTCGTCGTCGCCCTCGTCGTTGGCGAGCTCGACGAGCACCTCGAGGTCGTCGAGCCGCTGCTCGATGCCCGTGACCTTGCTCAGCTCGGCCTGCGCGCGGCTCAGCGCGCTGGTCACCTTCTGCGCCTTCTCGGGGTCGTCCCACAAGTCGGGAGCGCCCGCCTGCTCGCTGAGCTCGGCGATCGTCGCCTTCAGCCTGTCGACGTCGACGACGGCACGGATGTCTGAGAAGGTCGAGCGCACCTCGGCGATCTGGGCGCTCAAATCGAGTTCGATCATTTGCAGCCCAGCCTACCGGCGCGGTTCACCAGAACACCGGCCGCGCGCTTCCCTCGACCTCGATGCGCACCCCGTGCGGCACGAACGCCGAGAGCAGCGGCGGCCGCCACTGCTCGGCGAGGCGCACACGGGCGCTCCGCCCGTCGGGCGAGCCCGCGCTGACCAGGGCGACCGGGGTGCGGCGCCCCTGCGTCGCCGCGCTCAGATAGTCGGATGCCGCATGCCGCACCCGAGCGCCATCGAGCCGCGGGCGCACCTCGCCGCCCGCACCGAGCACGGTGGTCTCGACCGTGAAGGAATCCGCGCCGGCGAGCGCTGCGCCGTCGGCCAGCGTGTAGAGGCGCGAGCGCTCGAGGTAGAGCGAGGTCGCGGCGGTCACCACGAGGACCAGCGCGAGGGCGATCGCGAAGAAGCCGAAGACGAGAGGCAGGATGCTGCCGTCGTCGCTTCTCAGCCCCGGCGCCCGCACGCCGGTCACGGCGCGCCCCCGAGGCGGAACACGGGCGCGGTGGCCGTCGCGGCGACCGGCACCCTGGCGACCTTCTGCAGACCGAACACCGGTGGCACGAAGGGCAGCTCGACCTCGGTGCGGATCGTGGCGGTGACCCGCGTGCCGGCGGCGAGGCAGTCGGCGGCAGCCGCGCCTTCGCAACTCAGAATGAGGTCGCCGTCTCGGCGGGCGAGTCGCCGGTCGGCGAGGGCCACCGTCACCGCCCGGTCGGCGGAGGCACGGCCTCCGGCATCCGTCGCCGCCGCGACATACACGCGCGCGGCCTCGCGCGCCGCGCCCTCGACGGCGAGCGAGCCGCCCTGGATCGACGCCAGCGCGATGCCGAGGTACACGAGCGGCACCAGCAGGATGACGCCCGTGACGAGGAACTCGATCGGGGCGTTGCCGTCGTCGCCCGCGAGCCGCCTAACCCGCATCGACAGCCGCATGGCCACTCACCTCCAGCGCCCGACGGAAGCCGATGAGACCGATCACCGGAAGCGTCGTCTCGACGCGCACCTCGACGACCCGGATGCCGTCGTCGAGCTCGTACGCGGCCGTCACGTCGCCCGCATAGCGGCCGCCGAGCGACGCGGTGACGAGCTGCCGCGTTCGCGCCTCGCCGTCGCCCAGCGTGCCGTCGGCGAAGGCGGCGACGCGGGCACCCTGCGCCGCGGCGTCCTGCACGGTGTTGCGCACGAGCAGCACGAGCGTGAACTGCACGACGGCGAGCAGCAGCACGACAAGCAGGCCGCCCACCATCGCGAATTCGGCCGGGGCCGAGCCGCGCTCGTCGCGCAGCCGCCTCACGGGCCCGTCATGACGGAATTCACCGCGTTGGTGAAGACCTGAGTGAGGGTGTTTCCGGCCAGCGCCCAGATCGCGATCACGAGCCCGGCGGTCATGGCGGTGATGAGGACCCAGCCGGGGACATCCCCCCGGTCCTCGTCGCGCACGCGGCTCAGCAGCCACTTCATCTCTTCTCCTCCGTATCGGACGTACGAACGTCGTGGGTCGACAACGCGCCGCTTCACATGCCGGCACGCAGAATGAACACCCCGGGGAACACCGCGATCAGCACGGTGAGCGGCAGGACCCCGAAGATCAGCGGCACGAGCATCAGCACCTCTTTGCGACCCGCCACCTCGAGCAGCTCGCGCTTGCGCTCGCTGCGCGCGTCGGCGGCCTGTGCGCGCAGCACCTCGGCCAGCGGCGCCCCGCGCTCGAGCGCGCCGATGACCGCGTCGGCGAAGAGGGACAGCCGTGGAATCCGCAACGCCCTCGCCATCGCCTGCAGCGCGTCGGCGAGAGGAACGCCGAGGCCGACCTCGGCGACGACGCGGCGCAGCTCGAGCCCGAGCTCGCCGCTGCTCGCGCGCGCGACCCGCCTGATCGCATCGTGACTCCCCTCTCCCGCGGACAGGCTGAGCGCCAGCAGCTCGGCCACCGTCGGGAACTCCTCGGTCAGGCGTGCGAGCCGCCGCCGGGCCGCGCGGCTCAGCAGCAGGTCGCACGCCGAGAACGCGGCGAGGGCGCCGACGACGGCGAGTGCCGCCCAGGCGAGCGGCGCGACGGGCCGCGCGACGGCGAGGGCGCCCGAGACGGCCAGACCGACCGCGGCGCCCAGCCCCGTGGCCGCGAGCTGCAGCGCACGGAACGCGTCGACGCTGCGCGCCGAACCCGCTAGCCGCAGCCGGAGCGCCACGGATTCCTCGCCGCCGATCCACCGCAGCAGCGACGACCGCGCAGAGGCCGCGGCCGGCCCGAAGAGCGCGGCGAGGGCCGAGCCGCCCGAGCGGGCGGACCGCTCGACCTCGTCACGCGCCGCCGCCGACACATCGAGCAGATACGGCGCGAGGCGCGCCTCGAGCCGCGGCCGCCGCAGGGCAGGAACGGCGACGAGCATGGACCAAAGCCCGAGCCCCAGCACGACCCCGTCGATGACCGCCCAGGCGAGAAGGCTCATCGGAACCACCGCCGTTCCTCGGGCAGGCGGCCGATGGCGATCATGACCCGGTAGGCGACGACGCTCACGACCGCGGCGACGACGATGACGGTGGTGCCGGCGGCCGTGCCGTAGGCCTCGCGACCCTCGGGCCGGGTCGCGAGCAGCGCGAGCACGAGCCACGGCGCGGCCACGCCGAGGCGCGCCGCGTTGACGACCCAGGTCTGACGGGCGTGCAGCTCGTTGCGGGTGGCGGCGTCTTCGCGCAGGGACGCGGCGAGAGCGCGCAGCACCGAGACGAGCTCGGTGCCGCCGACCTCGCGCGCCATCTTCAGCGTCTCGATGATGCGATCGGCGACGGGGTCTGCGAGCTCTTCTTTGAGCGCGTCCGCGCAGCGCGCAAACGCGCCGGTCGCGCGGAAGTCGCGACCGAAGCGTGAGAACTGCTCGCGCGTCGCCTCGGGCCCGAGCGTCGCGAGCGCGGCGACCGCCTCGGGCAGCGCGACGCCGCTGCGCACCGCGGCGACCAGGTGATCGACCACATCGGGCCACGCACCCCGGGTCGCACTGCGCCGCGCGGCGAGCCGCCAGTTCACGAGCGCCCATGGCAGCGCTGCCCCGGCGCACCCCGCCGCGAGCGCGAACCCCGGCACGGAGAGCAGCGCTTCCGCGAGCGCCGCCGCGATGACCGCGGCGAGCACGGACAGCACCACGAACCCGGCGGGAGACAGGCCGGGGATGCCCGCCCGCAGCAGCCGGAGCCGCAACCGCTCCCCGGCGCGCTGCCGTGACGACGCGCGCCGCTCCGCCACCCGCCCCGACCGGCGGGTGGCGGAGGCGATGAGAAGCACTCCGGCGGCGAGAACGCCGCCGAGAAGCGCCCCGAGCCAGGCATCCGTCACCATGCGAACATCACCATGTCTCTGCCCGCCCGAGCACGATCGCCGGGTCGAAGCCGGCCGCCCGGTACTTGGCGAGCTTGGCGGGATGCCCGCCCGTGGGCCGGAGCTCGCCGCCTGCGCGCTGGAAGACCGCGCTCGCCTCGATCACGCCCGCGTTCACCGCGCCGGAGAGCGCGAGGATCTCGCTCACGAACCGTGTGCCGCTGCGATCGAGCTCGCAGAAGACGACGAGGTCGATGCAGTTCGCGACCGTGGGCACGATGAACCCGGCGTCGATGTTGCGGCCGGCGAGCAGCGGCAGCGTGCAGAGCTTGGCGAGCGCATCTCGCGCGGAATTGGCGTGGATCGAGCACGCTCCGGGGACGCCGGCGTTGAGGGCGAGCAGCAGGTCGAGCGCCTCGGCCTCGCGCACCTCGCCCACGACGATGCGGTCGGGCCGCATGCGCAGCGCCTCTTTGATGAGGCGCCGCAGGGTGATCTCGCCCGACCCTTCGAGCGACGGCTGGCGGCATTGCATGGCGACCACGTCGCGCACGGCGAGATCGAGCTCGAAGGTCTCCTCGACGGTGACGACGCGGTCGGTTCGGCGCGCGGCCGACATGAGCGCCCCGAGCATGGTGGTCTTCCCGCTCTGCGTCGCGCCCGCGACGAGGATGTTGCACCCGGCCAGCACCGACATGCGCAGGAACTCGGCTGCCTGACGACTGAGCGAGCCGAGGGCGACGAGCTGCTGCAGCTCGCGGATGCGCGAGGAGAACTTGCGGATGTTGACCGACCATGCACGGCTCACGTCGGGGATGACGACGTGCAGGCGCGAACCGTCGGCGAGCGAGGCATCGACGAACGGCTGGCTGACGTCGACGCGGCGACCGGAGTCTGACAGCATCCGCTCGACGAGATCGCGAACCTCTCCCTCGGTCAGGACCACGGGGGTCAGCTCGGACTTCCCGCCGCGCGCGACGAAGACCCGGTGCGGCTGGTTGATCCAGATCTCTTCGACCTCGGGGTCGTCGAGGTACTGCTGCAGAGGGCCGAGCCCGCTCACGGCCGCGACGACCTCGGCCTCAGCCGCCCGCTCATCGGCGAGCAGCGGCACCGTGCCGCCGAGCGCGAGCTCGGAATAGCGGCGCACCTCGTCGCGGGCGAGCTCTGCGGCCACGGCCCGACCGGCGTCGCCGCCCTGCAGGCGTACGCGTTCGCGCACCCGGTCGGTAATCTGCCGCACGGCATCCGTCATGGAAGGCAGGATGCCGAACAACCGTCATCGCCCGCGCAAGTTATCCACAGTCGGTGCGCCCCCGATCCCTTGGTCGTTTCTCAGGGTTCACCCGGAAGACTCGCCACGAGCCCCTCGATAGACTTCAGGAACGCACCGGCGGGAATGGTGAAACTGGCAGACACGCAGGATTTAGGTTCCTGTGCCGCAAGGCGTGAGGGTTCAAGTCCCTTTTCCCGCACGCAGCCCCTTTCGACACAGCAGGAGAACCGTGGTCCACGCCTCTCTCGTCCCCTGGTTGGACCCGCAGACGATCATTCACAGCGCCGGCCCCTGGGCCCTGCTGGTCGTGTGCGCGATCATCTTCGCCGAGACCGGTCTTCTGATCGGTTTCGTCCTTCCCGGCGACACCCTGCTGCTCATCAGCGGCGTCGTCTCGGCCCCCGGTGTCATGCTCTTCCACTGGCACGTCTACTGGGTCGCGCTTTTCATCGCCATCGCGGCGTTCCTCGGCGGTGAGCTCGGCTACTACATCGGCCGCAAGGCGGGCCCGCCCATCTTCGAGCGGCGCGAGTCCGGCCTGTTCTCCAAAGAGAACGTCGATCGCACCAACGAGTTCTTCACCCGCTTCGGCCCCGCCGCCGTGATCGTCGCGCGCTTCGTCCCCGTCGTGCGCACCTTCGCGCCGATCGCGGCCGGCGTCGGCAAGATGCCGTACCGCCGCTATAGCCTCTACAACGCGATCGGGGCCGTGCTGTGGGCCGGCGGCATCGTGTATCTCGGCTACCTGCTGCACTTCATCCCCCCGGTGCAGCACTTCGTCACGGACTACATCGACGTCATCCTCATCGCCGCGGTCGTGGTCGCGGTCGTCCCGACCGGCCTCCACCTGCTGAACACGCAGCGCAAGGCGAAGCGCGCCGAGGCCGAGCGCCGCTCCTAAGAGCGGGGCAGGGCCGCGAGCAGGGGCGTGATGGCCTCGAAGGCACGCGCCCGATGGCTGACCGCGCTCTTGCGCTCGGGCGCGAGCTCCGCAGCGGATGCCCCGCCCTCGCCGTCCGGAAGGAAGATCGGGTCGTAGCCGAACCCGTTCGCGCCCCGCGCCTCGCGGGCGAGGCGCCCCGGCCACAGCCCTTCGACGGTCGCTTCGCGCGCATCGGTGCCGCTGCCCGACACCAGGGCGATCGTGCACGAGAAGTGTGCGCCGCGGTTCGCGTCGGGAACATCGGCGAGCTGGTCGAGCAGCAGCTGCAGGTTGGCGCGATCATCGCCGTGCCGGCCCGACCAGCGCGCTGAGAAGATACCGGGGGCGCCACCCATGATGTCGACGCAGATGCCCGAGTCATCCGCCAGCGCCGGCAGGCCCGTATGCGCGGCGGCGGCGCGCGCCTTTATCAGCGCGTTCTCGGCGAAGGTCGCGCCGTCTTCGACCGGTTCGGGGCCGTCGTAGGTCACGATCTCGAGCTCGCTCACTCCGAGCGCGAGGATGGTCTGGAACTCGCGCGCCTTGTGCGCGTTGTGGGTGGCGAGCACGACGCGCATGGCTACTCCCCCGCGAGATCCTGCGCGAGAGCCGCCTGCTGGAGGTTCGCCAGCTCGGCGTTCCCGATCAGCGCGAGATCGAGCAGCGTGTTGAGCTCGTCGCGATCGAACGGCGCGCCCTCGGCGGTGCCCTGCACCTCGATGAACTTGCCACCGCCCGTGACCACGACGTTCATGTCGGTTCCGGCGCGGGAATCCTCGACATATGCCAGATCGAGCATCGGCTCGCCGGCGACGATGCCGACGGAGATCGCCGACACCGAGTCGGTCAGCGGCTGTGCCTTCTTCCCGATGAATCCACGCTCCTTGCCCCAGGCCAGCGCGTCGGCCAGCGCGACGTACGCACCGGTGATCGACGCGGTGCGGGTGCCGCCGTCGGCCTGCAGCACGTCGCAGTCGAGCACGATCGTGTTCTCGCCGAGCGCCTTGAAGTCCACCACCGCGCGCAGCGATCGGCCGATCAGGCGGCTGATCTCGTGCGTGCGGCCGCCCACGCGGCCCTTCACGGCCTCGCGGTCGCTGCGCGAGTTCGTCGCACGCGGCAGCATCGAGTACTCGGCGGTGACCCAGCCCTTGCCCTGGCCCGTCATCCAGCGCGGCACACCGTTGGTGAACGACGCCGTGCACAGCACCTTGGTGTCGCCGAAGCTGATCAGGGCGCTGCCCTCGGCCTGCTTGCTCCAGCCGCGCTCGATGGTGACGGGGCGCAGCTGCCCGGGCGTGCGCCCGTCGGCGCGAAGGGTGTCGGTCACGTCGGTGCCTTTCGGTCGTTCGAGCTCAGCGCTCGATCAGGGGGAGGTCGATGACGCCGGTCTGCACGAGGTCGACGCGCGAGACGTCGAGCCCCAGCATGCGGTTCGCCAGTCGCTGGAAGGCGAGGGTGTCGGCGCCCGTCGCCTCGTAGTGGATCAGGGGCTCGGTCGACGCGCGGCGCTCGAGGCCGCCGCCGACGAGGATGCGGTACACGTCGTTCGCCGTCTCGACGTCGCTCGACACGAGGCTCACGCTCTCGCCCATGACATACGAGATGGCGCCCTTGAGGAACGGATAGTGCGTGCAGCCCAGCACGAGCGTGTCGACGCCCGCGTCTTTGAGGGGCCGAAGATAGTCGGATGCCTGAGCGAGCAGCTCGGGGCCGCTGGTGACCCCGGCCTCGACGAACTCGACGAAGCGGGGGCAGGCCGCGGTGAACAGCTCGAGGTCGGGCGCCGCGGCGAAGGCATCCTCATAGGCCCTCGAATTGACCGTGCCGAGCGTGCCGATCACGCCCACGCGCCGGTTGCGGGTCGTGGCGACCGCGCGGCGCACGGCGGGCTGGATGACCTCGACCACGGGAACGTCGTAGCGCTCGCGCGCATCGCGCAGCATCGCCGAGCTCGCCGTGTTGCAGGCGATGACGAGCATCTTGACACCCTGCTCGACCATCAAGTCGAGCACCTCGAGCGCATAGCGGCGCACGTCGGCGATGGGCTTCGGGCCGTAGGGCGAATGGGCGGTGTCGCCGATGTAGAGGATGCTCTCGTTCGGCAGCTGATCGCGCACCGCACGCGCGACCGTGAGCCCGCCGACGCCCGAATCGAAGATCCCGATCGGCGCATCGCTCATGCGAGTAAGTCTAAGTAGTGTGGCCGATATGACCGGTTCAACGGCTCTGCTGACCGACCGCTATGAGCTCACGATGCTGGACGCCGCACTGGCCGACGGCACCTATTCGCGCGAGTCGGTGTTCGAGGTCTTCGCCCGGCGGCTGCACGGCCGGCGCTACGGCGTGGTGGCGGGCACCGGCCGCCTCCTCGAGCTGATCTCGCGGTTCCGCTTCGGCGAGGCCGAGCTCGAGTGGCTGCGGGCGGAGCACGTGGTCTCGGACCGCACCCTCGACTGGCTCGCCGACTACCGCTTCACCGGCACGATCACGGGCTACCGCGAGGGCGAGGTGTACTTCCCGGGCTCGCCCCTGCTCACCGTCGAGGCACCGTTCGCCGACGGGGTCATCCTCGAGACCCTCGTGCTCTCGGTGCTCAACTACGACTCGGCGATCGCGACGGCTGCGAGCCGAATGGTGCACGCCGCCGCCGGCCGCCCCATCGCCGAGATGGGCTCGCGCCGCGCCAACGAGGACGCCGCGGTCGCCGCCACCCGCGCCGCCTACATCGCCGGCTTCGCGGCCTCGTCGAACCTCGAGGCCGGGCGGGTGTGGGGCCTGCCGACCATGGGCACCGCCGCCCACGCCTTCACGCTGCTGCACGATTCGGAAGAGGACGCATTCCGCTCGCAGGTCGCCGCGATGGGCGTCGGCACGACGCTGCTCGTCGACACCTACGACGTCGAGCAGGGCGTCGAGACGGCCGTTCGCGTCGCGGGGCCGGAGCTCGGTGGCATCCGCCTGGACTCCGGCGACCTGCCCAAGCTGGTCGGCAAAGTGCGTGCGCAGCTCGACGCGCTCGGAGCCACGAAGACCAAGATCACAGTGACCAACGACCTCGACGAGTACGCGATCGCCGCTCTCTCGGCGAGCCCCGTCGACAACTACGGCGTAGGAACCTCAGTGGTCACCGGGTCCGGCTCGCCGGCGGCCGGCATGGTCTACAAGCTGGTCGCGCACAAGACGGATGCAGGCGAGTGGATTCCCGTCGCGAAGAAGTCCGACGGGAAGGCATCCGTCGGCGGCCGCAAGATCCCGATCCGGCACCTCGACTCGTCGGGCACGGCGACCGCCGAGGTCGTGCACGTGCTCACCACGCGGCCCCCGCGCGCAGAGGGGCGCGAGCTGCTCGCGACGCTGATGAGCGATGGTGAGCCGGATGCCGCGTTCCTCGGCCCCGCCGGAGTGAGTGCCGCCCGGGCGCACAACGCCAAGGCGATCGACGAGCTGCCCGAGGAGGCCTTCCGGCTCGGCGCGGGCGACCCCGTGCTCAAGACGCTGTTCGTGTAGCGAGCGCGCTTCCCTGAGCGGAGTCAGTCGGTCAGCGCGTCGTAGATCTCTTTGCACTCGGGGCAGATCGGGAACTTCTCGGGATCGCGCCCGGGAACCCATACCTTGCCGCACAGTGCCTTCACCGGCTTGCCCGTCACGGCCGACTCGAGAATGGCTTCCTTCTTCACGTAATGCGAGAAGCGGTCATGGTCGCCTTCTTCGACGGATTCCTGCTCAAGCAGCTCTTCGAGCTCGCGATCGAGCGTCGCCGTGCTGCCGCCCTCCAGGGGTCCGCCGGGTTCCGAGATGCTCATGGTCTCAAGTGTATGAGCGGGTCACGCCGCTTTGACCGCGGCGTCGAGCATCTGCGGCCCACGCCGGTTGAAGATCGCGGCACCGCCCACGACTCCGCCGACCAGCGCCAGCGCCCCCACCACGAGCCCCGCCCACAGCGACGACACGAACCAGGCGGGGTCGACGAAGACGCCGAGCACGCCGAACACGATGGCGGGCGCAGACAGCACGATGATGACCACCAGGCTGAAACCCTGCACGACCGCAGCCGCAGCGCCCACGCTCTGCGGCTGCGCGAATGGGCTGTCGCCGGGCTTCGGCACCGGGTACGGCGTGAGCGTCGACGTCACGCTCGAGAGCCCGAGGCCGACGAACAGCTCGCACACGGTCACGCCGACGAGCGCCAGCGCGACGTGCGCGTCGCCGTAGAAGTACACAGACACGGCCGTGCCCACCACGATGAGCGGGATGCCGATGAACAGCAGCGGCACCAGGCGGCCGATGCGGTCGGCGAGCCCCGTGGTGCCCGCCACGACGTGCAGCCAGATGGCGGTTCCGTCGTAGGCGACGTCGTTGTGCGCCGCCCAGCCGAGGAACAGCACCATGATCGGCAGCGGCAGCAGCGCGGGGTACGTCCCCGGAATCGCGTGCACGACGGCGAACGCCGTGAGGATGATGATCGGGATGACCGGGATCATCACGAGGGAGACCCAGTAGCGGGCATCCCGCCCCCAATAGCTGAGGCTGCGCGCCGCGACCGCTCCCCACGGGGTCGCCGGCATCACGCTGAACCACCCGAGCCCCGCATACGTCTTCACCTCGCCCGAGCGCGAGGGCGTGACGAGCATGTGCGCGACGAGCGCACGCCACGCCAGCCAGAGCGCTGCGAGCATGGCGATCGCGATCAGCAGCTCGAGCGCCGCGGCGCCCCCGCGGCCGACGGCCGTGTCGGCGGGAACGGCCCAGGCCGCGCCCATCGGCGACCAGCGCAGGATGTCGGCGAGCACGGTCATGATCGAGAAGCCGCGCGCACCCCAGTCGACGTTCGACAGCGACAGCACGAGCGGCGAGATCAGGACGACCAGCAGCACGCCGACCACGCCGGTCAGCTCGCGCGCGCGACGTGTGTCGAGCAGGAATCCGGCGGCCGCCGTCGCGACCCGCGCGGCGAGCACGCTCGTCGCCGTCGCAAGCACCGCGCTGATCAGCGCCAGCACGGCGAGCCAGAAGCCATGCGACCAGGTCACGACCGTGGCGAGCGCGCACACCGCGAGCACGATCGCCGGCACCGAGAGGATCGACCCGGCCGCGAGGCCCACCGCGAGCCGATCGGTGGGGATGCCGAAGAGGGCGAACTTGCGCGGGTCGAGCGTGTCGTCGACGCCGAAGACGAGCGGCAGCAGCAGGAAGCCGGTCGTCACCGCCGCCCCGACCACGATCACGATGGAGCGAACGGATGTCACATCGGGCACGAACCGCGCCGCGACGAGCCCCCCGACCAGCAGCGCCATCATGCCGATGCCGTAGAGCGACGCGATGACGAGACCGACCACCTGCCACGGGCTGCGGCGGAAGGCCCCGCCGAGCAGGGCGAGCTTGAGGCGCAGGAAGCGGGGGACGTCGGCGAAGGCCTCCCTCATCGTCTTCGCGGCGGTCAGGCCGAGCGTGCGAGCGGAGGCGGCCGCCTGCCGGCCGTCGGGCGCCTTCACTCGGAGAAGCTGTGCAGCCACTCGAGGCCCTCCGCCGCCTTGCGCCCCCCAGCCAGCTCGACGAAGCGCTCTTCGAGCGTCTTCTGCCCGCGCACCTCGTCGGCGGTGCCCGAGTCGAGCACGACGCCCGCGACGATGATCGCGACGCGATCGCAGATGCGCTGGATGAGATCCATGCTGTGGCTGGACAGCACGACCGTGCCGCCTGCTGCCACGTACTTCTGGAGGATCTCGGTGATGTTCGCCGCAGAGACCGGGTCGACCGACTCGAACGGCTCGTCGAGCACGAGCACGCGCGGCGAGTGGATCAGCGCGGCGGCCAGGGCGATCTTCTTCGTCATTCCGGCGGAGTAGTCGGCGACGAGGCGCCCGACGGCCGCCTCGAGGCCGAACGCCGCGACGAGGTCGTTCACCCGCGCCTTCACGGTGCCCGCGTCGAGGCCGCGCAGCGTGCCGCAGTAAAAGAGGAACTGCGCCCCGGTGAGGCGGTCGAAGAGCCGCAGGCGGTCGGGCAGCACCCCGATCAGCCGCTTCGCGTGCTCGGGCTGCTTCCAGACGTCGACGTCGTGCACGACGACCTCGCCCGAGTCGGGGCGCAGCAGCCCACTCACGATCGACAGCATCGTCGTCTTGCCGGCGCCGTTGGGGCCGACTATTCCGTAGAAGGACCCCTCTGGCACGTCGATGCTCACGCCGTCGAGCGCGATCGTGCCGCCGAAGCGCTTGTAGAGCTGGCGGATGCCGAGGGCCGTCGGCTTGGGCTCGGGAACCGGCTCGGGCGGCGGCGTCGGCTTGGCCTTGGGGGCCGCTTTGGCGCGCGGCGCGCGCGGGGCCCGCGTGGTGCGCGGCTTGGCCGCCGTGGCGCCGCTGGAACTGCTGCGCGAGGAGGTGCCGCCGCTCTTCGATGCGGCGGTCGAACGGGGTGCTCGAGCCGTCGTCTGGCGCGGCTTCTGGGCACGTGGAGCAGCCGGCTTTTTCGCCGCTGACGCGGGCTTTTCCTCTGCCGGCTCGACCGGTGAGACGGGGTTCGCCTGGGGGCCGTCTTCTGGTGGCGTCTCCGGAAGCGAACTCATGTGGCCACCGTAGCAACAGCCTCCGGCATCCGTCGCCCCTTGCGTCGAACCGGTTACGAAAATCCCCCCAAGGAGGGGAAACGCGGGGCGACCGGGTAAACTCCCGGTGAACGCCTATTGTCTACCGTGGGGAGCAAGACGTGACCACCCAGATCGTGATTCTGGCCGCCGGCATGGGAACCCGCCTCGGCCGCTCACTGCCCAAGTGCCTCACCGAGCTGGTCGACGGCCGCACGATCATGGGCCAGCAGCTGGGCAACATCGACGCTGCATTCGGCACGGATGCCGAGGTCACCATCGTCGTCGGCTACCGCGCGGAAGAGATCGTGGAGCGCTACGGCGACCGCGCGAAGTTCGTCTACAACGAGCAGTACGACCAGACCAACACCAGCAAGAGCCTGCTGCGCGCGCTGCGCGCGTCGAACAAGGGCGGCGTGCTGTGGATGAACGGTGACGTCGTCTTCGACCCGGCCGCGCTCGTGCGCGCCAAGGAGCTCATCGACCGCGACCAGAGCTTCGTCACCGTGAACACCTCGAAGGTCTCCGACGAAGAGGTCAAGTACACGGTCGACGCCGAGGGCTTCATCGACAAGCTCTCGAAGAAGGTCGACCTGGGCAAGGCGCTCGGCGAGGCCGTCGGCATCAACTTCATCTCCGGGCGCGACAAGGCCGGTTTCATCCGCGCGCTCGACAAGGTCGACGCGCAGGACTACTTCGAGGGCGGCCTCGAGCTGTCCATCGCCCGCGACGGCATCCGGGTCGAGCCGATGGACATCTCCGACCTGTACGCGGTCGAGGTCGACTTCGCCGAGGACCTCGAGCGGGCGAACCACCTGTTCGCCTAAGCGCCTACGGGTTCGCCGCCACCGCGACGGGGCGGCCCATGAAGCGCAGCGCGACGCTGTCGCCCGGCTCTGGCCGCTCACGGACGTCGTGTTGCACGGCGACGACCGTCTCGTCGGGCAGGCGCACGAAGGTGCGCCGCAGCGAGCCGAGGAAGCTCGTCGAGACGACGGTGCCGCGCAGCGCGGCATCCCCGGCGGCTGCATCGACCAGCGCGATGTCCTCGGGGCGCACGAAGGCGGTCACCCTGCCCGTGGCGGGCACCTCGCCCATCACGTCGAGGCGCTGCCCGAACACCGTGACCGCTCCCCCGGCGAGCTCGCCGGGCAGCCTGTTCGAGAGCCCGACGAAGTCGGCGACGAACGAGGTGCGCGGGCTCAGGTACAGCTCTTCAGGGGTGCCGATCTGCTCGATGCCGCCCGCGTTCATCACAGCGACGCGGTCGGCGACGGCGAGCGCCTCCTCCTGGTCGTGAGTGACGAACAGCGTCGTGATGCCGAGATCCTTCTGAATGCGGCGGATCTCGTCGCGCAGGCTGACCCGCACCTTCGCATCCAGCGCAGACAGCGGCTCGTCGAGCAGCAGCACGCGCGGGCGCGTGACGAGTGCACGCGCCAGCGCGACGCGCTGCTGCTGGCCGCCCGAGAGCTGGTGCGCGTAGCGATCGGCGAGGTGAGCAAGGCCGACCAGCTCGAGGGCCTCGCCCGAGCGAGCGCGGCGCGAGGCGGCATCCACTTTGCGCATGCGCAGCCCGAACTCGACGTTCTGCAGCGCGGTCAGGTGCGGGAACAACGAGTACGACTGGAACACCATGCCGATGTCGCGCCTGTTCACCGCGACCTGGGCGACGTCTTTGCCGTCGATCAGGATGCGGCCGCCGTCGATCTGCTCGAGACCCGACAGAGCACGCAGGGCGGTCGTCTTGCCGCAGCCCGAGGGGCCGAGCAGCGCGATGAACTCCCCCGGCTCGATGCTGAGGTTCACGCCCGCGAGCGCCTGGTGGCCGGCGTACGTCTTGACGACGTCGACGAGTTCGACGGCGGTCCCGGCGACTTCGAGGGCGGCGGCGGCAGCGGGAACGGTGGTTTCGACGGCGGACATCAGGCGGCCTTTCGCTTGCGGGCACCGCTGACCGAGCCGACGGCTCCGATCAGCACGAGGATCAGGAAGATGAGCAGCAGCGCCGCGAGTGCGAACGTCGCCGCGACATACGGGTCGGCGTGCTGCAGCAGGGCGAGCGCGGTCTGGAAGGTGTTCTGGGTGAGGAACGACGCGATCGTGTACTCGCCGAGCACCACAGAGACCGTGATGAGGGCCGATGACAGGATGCCGCGCCGCAGGTTCGGCAGGATCACGGACCAGACCGTCGCGAACCACCCGGCGCCGAGCGAGCGCGACGCCTCCGAGAGGGTGACCATGTCGAGTCCGGACATGTTCGACTGAATCGGGCGGTAGGCGTAGGGCAGCACGATGATGCCGATCGCGAAGGCGAGCACCCAGGCGACCGATCCCGTGAGGTGCCAGATCTGCTGGTAGACCGGCACGAAGCCGACGGCGAGCACCACGGTCGGGATCGAGATCGGAAGCAGGCAGACGAATTCGATCACCTGCCGCACGCGCCGGTAGCGCAGCTCGGCCAGGATCATGGCCGGAAGCAGGAACACGATCATCAGCACGACGGTGACGACCGCGATGACGAGGGAGTTCTGGATGCCCTCGAACAGCTGCGCGTACATGTATGCCTGCCCAGGGTCGGCAAGGCGCTCGAGGTGCTGCAGCGTGAAGCCGTGAGTCTGCGCCGTCGGCCAGAAGGCGAAGCGGAACAGCGCGTACAGCGGGTAGAGGAATCCGAGCGCGGCCAGCACCAGGATCACCGTCGCCGTCGTGCGGCTGGGTGTCGCGCCGACACGGGGCGCCCGGGGCGTGCGCGCGCTCATCGCTGCCACCGCGAGGCCCGGCGCTGCAGCAGCGAGTAGAGCCACATGACGATGGCCATCACGACGATCATGCCGATCGCGAGCACCCCGGGAACGTGCGCGATTCCGGGCAGCGTCTCGCTGCTCAGGTCCTGCTGCATGATGATCGGGATGATGACGCCGGTGTTCGTCAGGGCGGACGCGGTCGCGTAGGACGAGAAGGCGCCCGCGAACACGAGGATCATCGAGCCGAAGAACGACGGGGCGAGCACGGGGAAGCCCACATGCAGCCAGTAGCTGAGCCGGCCGCCGCCGAGCGTCGCGACGGCCTCGCCCCACTGCGGCCGCAGGCCGACGAGCGCGGGCATGAACGCGATGACCATGAGCGGCACCGAGAAGTAGACGTAGACGAAGAACATTCCCGAGACCTGGTTGATCAGCGGGCCGGCAGTCTTGTCGAGGGCGAGCGCGTTGATGTCGAAGCCGAACGCCTGCTTGAGGAAGAGCGTCAGCAGACCGGTCGTGCCGATCGTCGCCACGAAGGCGAAGGCGAGCATGACGCCGCCGAACTGGGCGAAGACGGATGCCGCGGCATCCGCCACGACCCGGGTGAAGCCCACCGGATTCACCGCGAGCAGCGCCACGCAGATGACGGCGCCGATCACGGCGCTCGCGACGGCGGTGGCGAGCGACAGGAGAATCGAGTTCCCGAACGCCCGCAGGATGACGGGGTTCGCATACGCCCCGAAGTTGGCGAGCGTGAAGGCGCCCTTCTCGTCGGTGAGGCCGCTCCACACCGCGAGAACGGTCGGCACCGCGAGGAAGACGAGCGTGTAGACGGCGAACGGCGTGAAGCCGAGCCAGCCCGCCGCGCGGCGCCGGGGCCGTACAGCCCCGGCGCCTGCGGACCGGTCGACCGCCGCATCGGATGCGACCACGGTCATGGTGTTCCTCTGCTCTCGTCGAAGACGGCTCAGCCCATCGCTGCGGGCCAGAGCGACGCGATCTGCGTGCCCGCCTTGGTGGCTTGGTCGGCGGTCAGCAGCGTGACGTCGGAGGGCGCGTCGCCGACCTTCTGCAGCACGTCCTTGTCGACCGAGCCGTCCTTCTTCATGGCGTCGAGCATGGCCGGGTACGCGCCGGCGGCGAGGTAGAGGTTCTGCACCTCGGGCGTGTAGATGTACTCCTCCCACAGGCGGGCCGCTGCCGGGTCGGCTGCGCCCGAGGCCACGGCCTGGTTGTAGTAGGAGCCGACCGCGGCGCCCGGAAGGACGACCGACTTAAAGTTCGGGTTGCCGCCCTGCGAGGCGTCACCCCAGGCGACGTTGTTGAACGACCACTGCAGCACGACCGGCGTCTGGCCGTTGTTGACCGTGGCCTGCGAGGCCGTGGTCGGAACGAAGTTGCCCGCCGCCTTGAGCTTCTTGAAGAAGTCGACGCCCGTGCTGAGGTCGTCGGCCGAGCCGCCGTTCTGCACCGAGGCGAGCACGACATCCATCAGCGACTCGTTCGCCTTGACGGGCGAGTCCTTGATGGCGACCTTGTTCTTGTAGTCGGCCCCGAGCAGGTCGTCGAGCGAGGTCGGGGCCTTCGTGATCTTCGACGAGTCGTAGCCGACCGAGATGAGACCCGTGTAGTCGTAGTACCAGTTGCCGTCGGGGTCCTTGAAGTCGGCCGGGATCTTGTCCCAGTTCTGCACCTTGTAGGGCGTCACGACATCGGGGTTCGCGTTGAGCACGGTCGTTCCCATGTCGAACACGTCGGGCGCCGTCGACTGGCCCTTGTTGGCCTTCGCGGCGTCGACCTCGTCCTGGGATGAGCCGTCGGGGTTCTCTGAGTTGATCTTGATCTGCGGGTACTTCTTCTGGAAGCCGGCGATGATCTTGCCGTAGTTCGCCCACGACGGCGGAAGGGTGATCACGTTGAGGTGACCCTCCTTCTCTGCAGCGGCGACCAGGCAGTCGAAGCCGCCGAAGTCGGCCGCACTGGTGGCCTTGGCGGCCTGCGCGGTCGAGAGCGTCTTGCAGTCCTTGGCGTCGGCCGCGGCGCTCGATGCGCCGCTGTTGCTCGCGCAGCCGGTCAGCACGACGGCTGCGGCGGCGACCAGCGCGAGGCCGGAGGCCGCGCGGCGGAGCTTGCTGTTCATTGTTCTCCTCGTGGTTGCAGGGGATTCGGGTCAATCGAGAACGGATGCCGCGAGCCCGAGCGCCGTCGTCATGCCGATGCCGCTCGTGACAGAGACGGCGGTGACGCCGGGCGCGGGGCTCGCGACCAGGTAGGGCCCGTTGGGGCTCGAGGCGTAGACGCCGCGCCAGCGGCGGCGCACGACCAGCTCGCGCACGCCGAGCAGCTCGCGGAACCGGGCGAGCAGCAGCTCGTCGCTCGCCTCGTCGTCGAAGGGGGACTCGGTGAGGCCGTAGTGGTGCGTGTCGCCGAGCACGAGCCGGCCCGCCGCGTCGCTGTGGGGAAGCCGCTGCGTGAACATCAGGTTCACGCCGTGCTCGCCGAGCTCAGGCGCCTCTCGGTCGAGCGCGTCGCGCAGCGCCGCGGCCGCCGCTGTCCGGCTGAACGCGTCGTAGCGCAGCAGCGAGGTGCCGGTGAAGACACCGGGGTCGACGGTGACGCCGGCCGGGGCATCCGCCTCGATCATGCGCAGCCGGCAGCGCACGACGCCGTGCTCGTCGGCGATGCCCGGGAACAGGCGGTCGACGTCGTGGCCGACGGCGACGATCACGCGATCGGCCGTCACCTCGGCGCGCGCCGTGACGACACGGCCGGACTCCACGCCGAGCACGTTCGCCCGGTAGCGGAACTCGACGCCCAGGCGAGCGAGATGTGCGGCGAAGGCCGGCACGGCGCTCGGCGCGTCGACGCGCAGATCGAGGCGCAGCCAGGCACCGCCGAGCGCATCGACGGGAGCGAAGCCGAGCTTGTCGGCGAGCTGGGCGGCCGTCAGCAGCACGTTGTCGTCGCTGCGCTCGCCCACGAACTCCTCGAGCACGGCGAGCTCCTCGAGGCGACGCGCGACGGCGACCGTTCCGGCGGTCGAGACCGGAATGCCGGCATCCGCCCCCAGCGCCAGCCACTCGCCGCGCGCCCGCAGCGCGTAGTCATAGGCGGGCCCGGACTGCGCGCTCGTGCAGATGTGGCCGAAGTTCCGGATGCTGGCGCCTGCGGCGTATTCGTCGCGCTCGAGCACCACGACCTTCAGCCCGGCGCGCACAGCGCGCCAGGCATGCGCGAGCCCGACGATGCCGGCGCCCACGATGGCCACGTCGTAGCGGGCGGGGACGGCGCCGGAGGGCACGGCGGCGCCGGAAGCGGGGGTCACGAGTGCCACTGTGACGGGCGGAAGAGGGCGGATGCCAGCCGACCGCGGCACTTGTCATGAGAAGTTCAATCAGCCGCACCGCCGCGCAAACGGTCGGTGAACAGACCGCCGTCTACCGACCCCGGCACCCACTCGGGGCACTTGTATTGAGAGCGTGCGAGTGCCCCTACACGTCGTCGTCGCCGACGCGATCCGCGAGCGCATCCGCTCGGGGGATCTGCCGGTCGGCGCACCGCTTCCGTCCGAGTCCGAGCTGAGCGCGCAGTTCGGCGCGAGCCGCGGGCCCGTGCGCCAGGCGCTCGGCCAGCTGCGGAACGAGGGCCTGATCGAGACCAGCCAGGGCCGGGTGCCCACGGTGCTCGGGCGGCCGCTGGCGCACTCGATCGACGATTTCTTCTCGTTCAGCGCCTGGGTGCAGGCGACCGGGCGGCTGCCGGGTCAGCACACCCTCGAGCTCGCCTGGCGCGTGCCGCCGGCAGAGGTGGCGGCGAAGCTGCACCTCGCGGCATCCGATCGCGCCGTCGTCGTCGTGCGCCGCCGCTCGATCGACGGCCGGCCCACGATGCTCGAGCGCAGCTGGTACGTCTCGGAGGTGGGCCGGCGGCTCTTCGACTTCGACCCAGACGAGGGGTCGATCTTCGGCGCCCTGATCGAGCGCGGCGTGTCGCTCGAGAGCGGCACCCACACCATCGACGCGGTGGCGGCGAACGTGCTCGACGCCGAGCAGCTCGAGGTGCCCCTCGCCTCGCCGCTGCTGCGGGTCGAGCGCCTCACCTCGTCCGCCTCCGGCAGGGTCGTCGAGTACGCCGACGACCGCTACCGCACCGACCGCGCCAAGCTCGCGATCCGCAACTCCCGCTCGACGTCGGCCGTGTCGCGGCCGAGCATCGCGCGGCTAGCCCCGGAAGGACTTCCCGCATGACCATTCGCCTCGTCTCGCTCGACATGGCGGGCACCACGATCGCGGAAGCGGGCACGGTCTATGCCGTGCTGCGCTCGACCGTCGAGGAAGCGACCGGCACGACCATCAGCGACGAGCTGCTCTCCACCTGGGGCGGCACGAGCAAGCACGCGGCGATCGGCGGGCTGCTCGAGGCGCTCGGCGAGGACGCCTCGCGGCAGGACGCCCTGTTCGACGAGTTCCGCTCGACGCTGCGGGCGCAGTATCTGGCCGACAGGCCCGCCGTCATCCCGGGCGTGCGCGAGGCGGTCGCCGCCCTGCGCGCGGCCGGCGTCAAGGTGGCGCTGCAGACCGGCTACTCGCGCGACGTGGCCGAGCTGCTGCTCGAGATCGTCGGGTGGCAGCTCGGGTCCGGCGACGGCGAGACCGGGGATGTCGACGCTCTCGTCACCTCGGACGAGGTGACCGCCTCGCGCCCGGCCCCCTTCCTGATCTACCGCGGAATGGAGCTCACCGGGGTCGCTTCGGCCGCCGAGGTGCTCGTCGCCGGGGACACGGCGAACGACCTCGGCGCGGGTGTCGCGGCGGGCGCACGCTACGTCGTCGGGGTGCTCACCGGCGCCTACACCGCCGAGCAGCTCGGCCGTCACCGGCACACCCATCTGCTGCCGTCGGTCGCCGACATCCCCGGCCTGCTCGCCCGCGACGGCGAACTGCCTGCCTGACGGCTGCGGCCCCGGTCGCTCGCCGAATCCCGCGGCCTGACGCCGCCCCCGGTTCCGAAACGGTCATCTGCGGCTGCGGCCCCGGGCGCGAGTGTCTGTATCGGGCCACGGCCCCGGCCGCCCGTTCCGCCGCAGACAGTTCCGGCCGCGGGCGCGGGCGCGCGTGACCGTTTCGGGCCGGAGAGGTCGCGCGCGCGTCGACCGAACGGGTCGATCGACTTGCCATCCACAGCCGCATCTCGCGCCCCGTTGTCCACCGATAGGCGGATGCGGCGAACGGAGGTCACGCCCGATGCGCGTCAATAGCAGGGTGCTCACTCCCTCAGCGCCCCCGCTCGACCGCATCATCGACGGCCGCTCCAGCCTGAACGGCACCGCCGAGTCGCGTGCCCTCAGCCGCCGCGTGGCCAGAGGCGAGACCGAGCGGCTGCGCCATGGTCTGTTTCGCGACGCGCTTCCACCGGTGACCCAGCTGCCCTGGGAACACCGCCCGGCAGAACTCCGCCGACGCTATCTCGAGAAGGCGGCCGCCGTCGCCCTGACGAGGCGTTCGACCGTGGTCTTCTCACACCGCACGGCGCTGGCGATCCTGGGCCTTCCGTTTCTGCCGCCCTGGCCCGACGAGGTCGACATCCTCGAGGAGCGCGACTCTCCACGGCGCAGCAAGCGAGGCATCCGCGTGCACTTCGGCGATCTCGATGCGGACGACCTCATGCCGTGGGGCGAGTTCTGGGTGACGCGGCCCGAGCGGACGCTCGCAGACATCGCTCGATCGCTGATGCCCGTGTTCGCCGTTCCTGCGCTCGATGCCGGCCTGGTCGAGCTCTCCCGCGACGGCATTCGGGCGATCCTGGAACGCGAGCCGAATGTCAAGAACACGCAGCGCGCCCTCGCAGCTCTCGACTTCGCCGACCCGAGATCCGAGTCACCGGGCGAATCGGGCAGTCGTGTGCTGATGCACCTGTTCGGCGCTCCGCCGCCCGAGCTCCAGACCAGGCATCCGTCGCCTATCCGAGGGCGGCGCTACTTCCGCACCGACTTCGAATGGCCCGAGCTCAAGAAGATCGGTGAGTTCGACGGGCGAGAGAAGTTCCTCAAAGACGAACTTCTCGGCGGCAAGTCGCCGGGGCAGGCCGTCTACGAAGAGAAGCTTCGCGAGGACGCGCGCAGGCGCGAAGGGAACGACGTCGGCCGCTGGGGCATGCACGCAGTGCGCAGGCCGGCGGATCTGCGAACCGCCCTCGGTGCCCTCGGCATCCCGATGACACGAGGCAATCGAGCGCTCTCGGTGCTGTGGTGAGCCCTACAGCGAGTCGCGCCAGGCGAGGGCCGCCTTGATCTTGCCGAGGTCCTGCGTGTAGTCGGGGCCCGAGATGCCGATCGTGAAGAGGCGCACCCCCGCCTCGACGAGCGCGTCGCCGACCTCGGTCGGCGCCGCGTTGCCGAACGCCGACGACAGCGTGATCTCGGACACGTCCCGGCCGACGGCCTCGCAGTGCTCGGCCAGGATCCTCTTCTTGCGGTTCAGCGTCTCGAGGTCGCTGAAGCTGTGCCAGATGTCGGCGTGCTGGGCGACGATGCGCAGCGTCTTCTTCTCGCCGCCACCGCCGATGAGCACGGGGATGTCGCGGGTCGGCGCGGGGTTCAGCTTCGACCAGCGCGCCTCGATGCGCGGCATCGCCTCGGCGAGCGCGTCCAGACGGGTGCCCGGCGTGCCGAACTCGTAGCCGTACTCGTCGTAGTCGCGCTCGAACCAGCCCGAGCCGATGCCGAAGATCAGCCGGCCGGTGCCGTCATCGTGAGCCGAGATGTGGTCGACGGTGCGTGCCATGTCGGCCAGCAGGTCGGCGTTCCGGTACGAATTGCAGGTGACGAGGCATCCGAATTCGACGCGCGTGGTCTGCTCGGCCCACGCCGCGAGCATCGTCCAGCCCTCGAAATGCAGCCCGTCGGGCTCGCCCGACAGCGGGTAGAAGTGGTCCCAGTTGAAGAGGACATCGACGCCGAGCTGCTCGAGCTCGACGACCGTGTCGCGGATCTGCTGGTAAGAGGCATGCTGCGGGGCGATCTGAACGCCGATTCGTACCTGGGTCACGCTCCCTAACGTACCCAGCGATCACCCCTAGCATTGAGGCCGTGACCAGCTCGACCGTCGTGCGCCCCGCACAGCGCACACCCTTCGCCAGATACCGCCACTCGCTGTGGCTGCTGACGAAGCGCGATCTGTCGGTGCGCTACACGACGAACGCGCTGGGCTACGTGTGGTCGATCCTCGACCCGCTGCTCATGTCGCTCATCTACTTCTTCGTGTTCGTGGTGGTCATGAACCGCGGCGGCACGGCCGGCGAGCAGCCGTACATCGTCTATCTGATGGCGGGGCTGCTCGCGTGGACGTGGTTCAACAACACGATCACGGATGCCACGCGGGTCTTCAGCAAAGAGGCGAAGCTCGTGCGCTCGGTGAAGCTCCCCCAGTCTCTCTGGGTGGCGCGCATCGTGCTGTCCAAGGGCATCGAGTATGTGGCATCCCTCGCCGTTCTCGCGATCTTCGCCCTGATCTTCCACGCCCCCGTGACCTGGTCCGTGCTCTGGTTCCCCGTCGGGCTCGTCCTGCAGGCGATCCTGCTCTACGGGCTCGGCATGATCGTCGCGCCGCTGACGGTCTTCTACAAGGACCTCGAGCGCGCCATCCGCCTGCTGCTGCGGGTGCTGTTCTATGCATCGGCGGTGCTCTACTCGCCGGCCAAGTGGCCGGAGGCGGTGCACGGATTCCCGATCAGGCCGCTGCTCGAGCTGAATCCCCTCACCGGAATCCTGGGCCTGTATCGTGCCGCGTTCTGGCCGCAGGAGCTCAACCTGTTCCACGTGCTGATCTCGGCGATCGGCGCGCTCGTCCTCCTGGGCATCGGCACGCTCGTGTTCCGGCGCTCGGTGCCCGCCGTGCTGAAGGAGATGTGATGGTCGCGGTCGACTCCACCCCGGCCGTCGCCACCGGCGGCGACGGTGACGTCATCGAGGTGTCCGATCTGGGCATCCGGTTCAAGCGCAACAAGCGCGCCAAGCGGTCGTTCAAGGACCTGTTCGCCGGCCGCCGCCGGCGCTCGCGCCCCGACGAGTTCTGGGCGCTGCGCAATGTGACGTTCGGCATCCGCGCGGGCGAGGCGATCGGCGTCGTCGGCCGCAACGGGCAGGGGAAGTCGACGCTGCTGAAGCTGATCGCGGGGGTCCTGTTCCCCGACGAGGGCACGGTGCGGGTGCGTCAGGGCGTTGCGCCGCTGATCGAGATCACGGGCGGCTTCGTCGACGACCTGTCGGTGCGCGACAACGTCTATCTGACCGCCGGCCTGCACGGCATGACGAAGAAGCAGATCGACGCGAAGTTCGACGAGATCGTGTCGTTCGCCGAGATTCCGGGGTTCCTCGACACGCCGTACAAGCACCTGTCGTCGGGCATGAAGGTGCGCATCGCGTTCAGCGTGATCACGCAGCTCGACGAGCCGATCCTGATCGTCGACGAGGTGCTCGCGGTGGGCGACAAGGCGTTCCGAGAGAAGTGCTACGGCCGCATCGAAGAGCTGCTCGCCGCCGGCCGCACCCTGTTCTTCGTCTCGCACTCCGAGCGCGACCTGCGCCGCTTCTGCACGCGCGGGCTGTATCTGAAGAAGGGCGAGCTCGTGATGGACGGCCCCATCGACGATGTCATCGACCGCTACAACACCGACTACAACATGGGGTCGGTGCCGCCGGTCGTCGACGCGTAGCGCCCCTCTTCCCCAGCACCGCCTGCGAGGCATCCGGGTTCTTCACATTTGAAGCGGGGGTGTCGGATGCCCCACCTAGCGTGCCTCGCATGTCAGACGTGCCGCTTGCCTATCCCGTTCCGTGGCTCTTCATCCGCGACCACGCGCCGACCTACGGCCTGAAGAACGCCAGCCTCGAGACGCTGAAGCATGTGTCGTTCGCGCTGCTCGGGCCGGGGTCGCTGCCCGAGCACTTCCCGATGACGATCGGCGCGGGCGAGACCGCGTGGCTGCCGATCGCGGGCGACGACCTGGCGCGTGCGACGACGCTCGTGGTGCGCTGGCGTCGAGACAACGACGACGAGTACCTCTGGCGAGTGGTGTTCTAGCGCGTGCCACGTTGGCGTCTGCGAGCCTCGATGAAATCGGCGACGGTCAGTTCCGGGTCGTCGTCGGGAAGATCGGCACGACTGAGGCCCTCGATGAGAGAGCTGGCCGAGACCTGCAGTACCGCCGCGATTCGCAACAGCGTCTCGAAGGTCGGGTTCCCGAAGCCACGCTCGATGTCGCCGTAGTTCGTCTGGTCGATGCCCGCGAGCTGCGCCACCTTCTCCTGCGTGGCGCCATCGATGCCCTAACGTAGGCGCTTCACCCGCTCGCCAAGCGCGATCGACGCCTTCGTCTTCGCCTTGGTCTTCGGACTCACCTCTCTTGCCTATATGCCACTCGGAATGGGGACCAGCGGGCAAATCCATGTGGTTTTTAACCATCTAGGTTTTAACCCATGTTGCCGGATGCCACATCGCCGACCTCCATCTACGACCTCCTCGACGAATACGCCCGGCTCGCCCCTGACCAGCGCTCCAAGGGCAGTCAGTTCGAGCGGTTGATCAAGGCCTTCCTGCTCTCGGACCCGACCTATGCGGATCAGTACGCCGACGTCTGGCTGTGGTCGGAGTGGCCCGGGCGAGACGGCAAGCCAGACACCGGAATCGACCTCGTCGCCGAGCGGCGCGACGGTGGCTTCACCGCGATCCAGTGCAAGTTCTACGACCCGGCGCACACGCTGCAGAAGGCCGACATCGACTCGTTCTTCACAGCCTCGGGCAAGGCCGGGTTCAACGAGCGACTGATCTTCTCCACGACCGACAAGTGGTCGGCCAACGCTGAAGACGCACTCACCGGCCAGCAGATCCCGACCTATCGCATCGGCGTCGCCGACCTGGCCGAAAGCCGCATCGACTGGTCCGAGTACTCGTTCAGCCACCCGGACGAGGTGCAGCTCAAGCCTCAGAAGCGCCTGCGGCCGCATCAGCGCGAAGCACTCGAAGCAGTGCGCGAGGGCTTCGCAAATCGTGACCGCGGCAAGCTCGTCATGGCCTGTGGCACGGGCAAGACCTACACGAGCCTCAAGATCGCCGAGGACCAAGTGCCGCTAGGCGGCACCGTCCTCTTCCTCGTTCCCTCGATCGCGCTTCTGTCGCAGACGCTGCGCGAATGGACGGCCGAGCAGTCGGTGCCCATCCGTGCCTTCGCGGTCTGCTCGGACTCCAAGGTCGGCAAGAAGCTCGAGGACTTCTCGGTCTCGGACCTCTCCTTCCCTGCGACCACCGACACGGCCTCGCTCGTGAAGGCATACGCCAAGGGGGATCACCAGGACGAGCTCACCGTCGTGTTCTCGACCTATCAGTCGATCGGCGTCGTCGCAGACGCCCAGAAGGCGGGGCTTCCCGAGTTCGACCTCGTCATCTGCGACGAGGCACACCGCACCACGGGTGTGACGCTCGCGAAGGACGCCGGCAGCGAGTCCGCCTTCGTTCGGGTGCACGACGGCGACTTCATCAAGGCGAAGAAGCGCCTCTACATGACCGCGACGCCGAAGATCTTCGGCAACGCGGTCAAAACCAAGGCGGCCGAAAGCTCGGCGGTGCTGGCGTCGATGGACGACGAGAGCCTGTACGGCCCTGAGTTCCACCGACTCGGCTTCGGCGAGGCCGTCGAGCGCGGCCTGCTCACCGACTACCGCGTGCTGGTGCTCGCGATCGACGAGAACACCATCGGCGAGAACTTCCAGCAGGAGTTCGCGCACGACGGCGAGATCACCATCCCGGACGCGGCGCGCATCGTCGGCATCTACAACGGCCTCGCCAAGCGCGGCGTGGCCGGCCTCGGCGAAGACGAAGAGAACCTGCTCCCGTTGAAGCGCGCCGTCGCCTTCAGCCGCTCGATTGCCGATTCGAAGCGCGTCATGAGCATGCTCGACGGCTACGCGGGCGGCTCACGACTGACCTCGGCGCAACCGGCCTTCTCCACTGCGGCAGAGGTCGGGGAAGCATCCGTCGCCCTCGAAGGCGATGCGAGCCCGCTCACCCTGTACTCGGATCACGTCGACGGCTCGATGAACGTGCTCGAGCGCAACGCGAAGCTCGAGTGGCTGAAGGCCGAGACCGGCGACGACGCCGAGTGCCGCATCCTGACGAACGCGCGCTGCCTGAGCGAAGGCGTCGACGTGCCCGCACTCGACGCGGTCATCTTCCTCAACTCGCGCGACAGCCAGGTCGACGTCGTGCAGTCGGTCGGCCGAGTCATGCGCCGCGCGGAGGGCAAGGACTTCGGCTACATCATCTTGCCGATTGCGGTGCCCGCCGGCGTCAAGCCCGAGCAGGCGCTCAACGACAACGCGAAGTACAAGGTCGTCTGGGACGTGCTTCGCGCTCTGCGCGCGCACGACGAGCGATTCGAGGCGAAGATCGAGAGCCTCGACCTCGGTCGCAACCGCGACCCGCAGGTGCAGGTCATCGGCTACGGCGACTTCAAGCCGCAGACCGACGCGGGCGGCGACAGCGACGGCCCGCAGCCCACCCTCGACTTCGCGCAGCTCGGCGCCGAATGGCGCGACGCCATCTACGCGAAGATCGTCGAGAAAGTCGGCGAGCGCGACTACTGGATCCGGTGGACCAAGAACGTTGCCGAGATCGCGGCACGCCAGCAGGCGCGTATTCGGAACCTGCTCGACGCTGACGAGAACGTCCGGCTCGAGTTCGAGGCCTTCGTCAAGGGGCTGCAGGACAACCTCAACCCGTCGGTCACCGACAAGCAAGCGATCGAGATGCTGGCGCAGCACATCGTGACGCAGCCGATCTTCGACGCGCTCTTCGAGGGGCACGAGTTCTCGAAGCGCAACCCGGTCGCCAGGATCATGACGATGATGGTCGGCACGCTCGAAGAAGCGAACGTCGGCACCGAGACCAACGAGCTGGACCGGTTCTACGACTGGGTGCGCAACACGATCTCGGGCATCACGGACCCGGCCGGCAAGCAGACCATCATCAAGCGGCTGTATCAGGACTTCTTCACAGTCGCCTTCTCGTCGACGAGCGAGCGCGACGGCATCGTCTACACGCCGAATGAGATCGTCGACTTCATCCTGCACTCGGCCGACCAGGTGCTGCGCTCGGAGTTCGGGCAGTCCCTCGGCGACCCTGGCGTCGGCATCCTCGACCCGTTCACCGGGACCGGCACGTTCATCGTCAACCTGCTGCGCTCTGGCTTGATCGAACCGGATGCTTTGAAGCGGAAGTACGAGGGCCAGGAGATCTGGGCCAACGAGATCAACCTGCTCGCCTACTACGTCGCTGCGGCGAACATCGAGGAGACCTATCTTGATGTCGTCGGCGGTGAGTACACGCCCTTCCCCGGCATGGTACTGACCGACACCTTCCAGTCGTCGGAAGAGAACGACCAGATGGACACCCACGGGGTCTTCTCGCTCAACAACGAGCGCGTCGCGAAGCAGTGGGCGTCAGACTTGACGGTCATCGTCGGCAACCCGCCGTACTCATCGGGGCAAGGCTCCGGTAACGATGCGAACCAAAACCTCAAGTACCGGTCGTTGGACATCCGAATCGAGAACACGTTTGCGGAAGGAAGTTCGGCCACCAGCAAGCGGACCCTCTACGACTCATACTTGCGCGCGCTTCGGTGGGCGTCAGATCGAATTGAGGACCGCGGTGTCGTCGGCTTCGTGACGAACAACGGGTATCTCGACGATAACTCGGCCGAGGGCGTCCGACGGGCGTTGCAGGCTGAGTTCTCGAGTCTCAACATCATCAACTTGAGGGGAAGTTCACGGACCGCAGCCAAAGCAAAGGCCGATGGCGGCAACGTCTTCGGTATCAGGGCTGGCGTTGCGATTGCCATCCTCGTCAAGAATCCCCGACGGCAAGGCATTGGAGAAATCCGGTACTGGGCCCCGCAAGACTTCGCAACCGCTCAAGAAAAGCTTTCAACTCTTGATTCCGCTGCGGGGCTCTCGGCCCTAGACATGGCTCCGTTGGTTCCCAACGAGCACGGCGACTGGCTCGGCACCCGAAATGAAAACTTCGCGCTCTACACCCCGCTTGGAGACAAGACAGATCGCTCGGCATCCATTTTCAAGTCATACACCCTTGGTTTGGCTACCGGCCGGGACGCGTGGGCCTACAACTTTTCACGTCGGGCGAACCAAGCGAACATCGAGCGTTTCGTTGATGCCTTCAACGCAGAGGTCGGAGCATACGAGCAAGAGGGATCTAGCCTCAGTCTGAAAGAACTCGAGCAGTTTGTCGATACCGATCCGTCAAGAATCAGCTGGAACCGCAACGCTTTCCGCGACCTGGAGCGGAAACGGCGTTACGCCGTGACGGAATCCGCGTTCAGAAGTGCCAGCCACCGACCGTTCACCCGCATGAGTGCTTATTTCGACCGCGATGCGAACGCCATGACGTACCGACTGCCCAGCGTGTTTCCGACATCGGCGACGCACACGCCAGGCATCGTTGTTTCAACTCCTCGCCCGGGAACGGCGTTCGCTACGCTTGCGGTCGCTGATCTGCCTGATTTGAGCTACTTCACTTATACGGCGCAGTTCTTCCCGCGGTACACGTATCGCGCCGTTGAGAACTCGGGCCTCGACATCTTCGGGGAGCAGGACGACTCGGGCTACGAGCGCATCGACAACGTCACGGACGAGATCCTGGACGAGTATCGGAAGCTCTATGGGGCATCCGTCACCAAGGACTCCATCTTCGACTTCGTCTATGGCTTCCTGCACTCCCCCGACTATCGCGAGCGCTACGCAGCTGATCTCAAGAAGATGCTGCCGCGCATTCCGAAGTTGCAGAACGCGGAGGACTTCTGGACGTTCAGCCGCGCGGGTGCCGAGCTCGCGAAGCTGCACCTCGGCTACGAGAGCGTCGAGCCGTACCCGCTCACCGAGCACGTCAGCGGCGAGCGCGAGCTGCGCGTCGAGAAGATGAAGTACGCCGGCAAGCCCGGCAAGTGGGACAAGTCGACGGTCATCTACAACGAGCACATCACGCTGAGCGGCATTCCTCTGGAGGCGCAGGAGTACATGCTCGGCTCGCGCTCGGCTCTCGACTGGATCATCGAGCGCTACCGCGTGCGCGTTGACAAAGCGAGCGGCATCCGCAACGACCCGAACGACTGGGGTCTCGAGCACGGCGACCCGGAGTACATCCTCAACCTGGTCAAGCGCATCGTGACTGTGAGCCTTGAGACGGTGCGCATCGTGGCCTCGCTGCCGCCGCTCGCGATTCGCGAGGAGCAGTAGTCCTCTTCTCTCTCCCCCAGCGGGGGACGTGCGCTATGCATGACGCATGGGTGCGCTCGTCGACCTGATCGCGGTGGTACTGCTGAACGCTTACGCCGCCGTGCTGATCGTGCTGCGCTCGCGCGTCTACGGCGCTGCGCTGTACCGGCCGATGCTCGTCAACGTGGCGCTGTCCTTCGTCCCGGTCGTCGGCGCACTGGTCGCCGTCGCCGGTCTGCTGTTCCTCGCTCCGGTGCTCAGCGCCCTGGCCGGCCAGCTTCGCGGCGGCGTGCCGTTCATCCTGTGGGCCTACCTCGTCGTCGCGACCCTGCTGTGGCTGCTGTTCTTCCCGAACGCCATCTACCTGATCACAGAGCTGAACTTCAGCCATCGCGCCGCGAACGACGAAGTGCCGCTGTGGTTCGACATCATCCACACGCTCACTCTCACGCTCTCCGGCATCGCCAACGCCATCGCCAGCCTCCTGATCGTGCAGGCCGAGTTCATCGTCCTCATCGCAGACCCGAGCGGCGGCGCGGGGGCGCCCGCCTTCAGCTGGTTCTTCGCCGGAGCCGTCATCGTGCTCGGCGCGTTCGGCGTTTACCTCGGCCGTTACCTGCGCGTCAACAGCTGGGATGTGAAGCATCCGGCATCCCTCGCGCGCAAGCTCGTGAATCATCTGCGCGAGCCGGGCCGTGCGCTCGAAGTGGGCGGCCTCGTCCTGTCGCACGCCGTGCTCGTCGCGCTCGTCTACGTGCCGGTGTTCACGCTGTTCTACCGCGCGTCGTTTGCGTGACCGACCATCGCGGGTGCGTCACGGCGTGCTGAGCGCCTCGAACTCCTCGTCGAATCCGTCGAGCGGCTTCCCCTGGTCGCGGCGCACCCGGTGGCGGTCGCGCAGCAGGCGCTCGCGCCAGAACCGGCTCTCGACCACGTCGAGCCCGCGCAGCCCGATCGTGTACCAGCGCTCCGCAAGGCCCAGCTCGTCGGCGAGCTCGAACGCGTCGCCCATCATCTCGGCCACCGCCGGGTCGGATGCCGCGGCATGCCGCGCCTCGTCGGCCGCCGCTTTCGCTGCATCGACGGCCCCCAGGCCGAGGTGAGCCCTGACGACCGACACGACCCCGTCCCACGAGCCGGGCTCTGCGGCATCCGCCGCCTCGCGCGCAACCGCGAGCGCCCGCTCGCCGTCGCCTGCCGAGAGGAAGTCGTCGGCGGCGACCGACAGCACGTACGAGCGCGCCAGCCCGGGCGCCAGCTCATAGGCATCCGCGTCGCTCGCCCAGGAATACTCGGTCTCGGCCCGCTGCCGCAGCTGCGCCGCCGTTGCGCGACGCAGAACCAGACTCTCCTGAAGATTGTCAAGCATCTCGGCAGTAATGAGCGTCACAGCCATAGTCCGAACATAGCCGCCTAGACTCGCCGCATGGCTCGCAAGGGGAAAGCAGGCACGT
This sequence comes from Gryllotalpicola kribbensis, assembly GCF_039538245.1. NCBI lineage: Bacteria > Bacillati > Actinomycetota > Actinomycetes > Micrococcales > Microbacteriaceae > Gryllotalpicola > Gryllotalpicola kribbensis. The sequence goes on along the minus strand of NZ_BAABBX010000005.1, from coordinate 230,068 downwards.
CGAAAGAGATCGTCAAGCTCGACAGGCAGGGCCAGGTGAAGGGGCGCCTGCTGCCGAACACCATCGAGAAGTCGGTCGACAAGCTCATGGGGTTCCACCGCCCGGGCGTCGTCGCGCACATCAACTCCATCAGGCGCAAGCACCCCGACGCCACGGTCGAGCAGCTGCACTGGGTGCTCGAGCGCCGCTACCTCTCCGCCGTCACGACCACGGGCGCCGCGACCGGTGCGACGGCCGTCGTGCCCGCCATCGGCACCGTCACGGCGCTTGCCCTGTCGGCCGCCGAGACGGTCGCGTTCCTCGAGGCGACCGCCCTGTTCGCCCAGTCCGTCGCCGAACTGCACGGCATCACCGTCGACGAGCCCGAGCGCACCCGCAGCCTCGTGCTCGCCCTCATGCTCGGCAAAGAGGGCAGCGACATCATCAAGCAGTTCGGCTACGAGGTGCTCAACGAGGACGTCACGCGCGCCGGCTACTGGGGCACGATCGTCAACGACTCACTGCCGAGCGCCTTCGTCGCGCCACTGCTCAACCGCCTCAAGACCGCGTTCTTCAAGCGCGTCGCGGCGCACCAGGCCGGGTCGATCATCGGCCGTGCGCTGCCCTACGGCATCGGCGCCGTCGTCGGCGGCTTCGGCAACAACGTGCTCGGCCGCCGCGTGGTCAAGGCCGCGCGTGAGGCGTTCCCGCCCGCCGAGGTCATCGTGCTCGACGACGAGATCGCGAAGCGCGCCCTCAAAGCGCACCGCTAGCTCGCCGCGTACTTCTCCCACTGCCGCATGAGGAAGTCGATCGCCTCATGGAACCGCCTCGTCGCGGCGCCCTGCGTCGTGTCGCCGAAGTAGTGCTCGACCCACTTCCGCAGCCGCGCCGCCGCGGCCTCGTCGTGCGACATCGTGTCGATCAGAGCGGCGACGGATGCCGCGTCGGATGCCTCGAGCCAGTCCGCGTCCGACAGGTACCCGCCCTCATCGATCTCGGCGTCGGGGTTCACCGGCCGGGTCACGAGCAGCGGCTTGCCCGACGCCAGCCGGTCATAGACCATCGCCGAGATGTCGACGATCGCCATGTCGGCGATGGCGAGCTGCCAGCCGAGCTCGGGCCCGTCGTCGAAGACGTGGTGCGCGGTGGGGTCGGCGGCGTTCGCCGCTCGCAGCGCGGCGATGATGCGGTGGTTCGCCTCGCCGTACTCGCGTGAGACCGCGCCGCTGCGCGGGTGCGGCCGGTAGATCACGCGGTACCGCGCGTCGGCCAGCAGCGCCGACACCAGCGCCTCACCGTGGCTCACGATGGAGCCGTAGGCGGCCGCCGGCCGGTCGCCCTCCCACGTCGGCGCGTAGAGCACGACCCGCCGTTCGTCGAGCGTGAACGGCAGCTTCCCTGAATAGTGGTCGGCCTGCGGGCGACCGATCTTGATCGCACGCTTGTCGAGGTCGTAGTCCCAGAGCACCCTGCCGAGGCGGGCCAGCGCGGCATCCCCCGCAACCAGCGCGTAGTCGTACGCCTTGAACTGGTTGGTGGTCATGTACATCTTGTCGCTCTCGCCGTGATTGATGAACACGTGCCAGCGCTGGCCGTAGCGCATCATCTGGAAATTGCGCATGTTCTGGTTGACGTAGAGCACGATGCGGATGTCCTGCGAGGCGAGGAACTCCTCCATGTCGACGACCGTCTTCAGGTAGGCGACGGGCACCGGGGATTCCCGCAGCAGCGGCTCGGCGCCCGTGATCGAGCGCGACATGATCACGACGGGCCAGGTCTTCGCGAGCTCGGCGAGCGGCTTGTACCACTGGCGCACCTGGTAGAGGTTGACGTCGCCGTCGGCGTAGTACACCGCGATCTTGAACTCACCGGCCGGCAGCGGCGGCGCCTCGCGCAGCCGCGCGCGGTACCAGGCGCGGGCCCGGCGCTGGGCGAGCGCCTTGCGCACGAGTCGAACGGCGGAGCGCGCGTCTTTCACAAGTCCCACAGCGAGAGGCTACCGGCGCCGGGTATACGGGCGCTGATACCGTTTCAGGCATGGGTCGCTTCACCTTCGCAGCGGGCAATGTGCGCAAGATCGCGGCTCTTCCCCTTTACGGGTTCGGCCGGCTCGCGGCATCCCTCGTGCCCCGCACACCGGGCCTGTGGGCGTTCGGGTCCGGCATCGGCGTCGGCGAGGGCGCGCTCGCGGTGCTCGACCACGTGCGCGCGCACGAGGCGGGCGCCCGCGTCGTCTGGCTGGCGCGCAACTCACGTGATCTGGCGGATGCCCGCGCCCTCGGAATCCCTGCTGCGATGCGCTATTCGTGGCGCGGGTTCCGCCTGACCCTGCGCGCCCAGGTGCTGGTCGTCACCCACGGCTTCGGCGACGTGAACCGCTTCGCGACGCACGGCGCGTTCGTCGTCAATGTCTGGCACGGCATCCCGTTCAAGCGGCTGCGCATCGACTCGCCCGAGGCGATGCGCGTGCCCGTGGTCGGCAGGCTGCCGTTCGTCGCGCGGCTGGTGCGCCGCGCCTACAGCCGCTCGGGCCGGGGCATCTCGCTCTTCTCGACCGCGTCGCCGCTTGCCGCCGCGCGCATCCGCTCGGCGTTCGCCCTGACCGAGCGGCAGGCGGTCGTCACCGGCGACCCGCGCGATGACGTGCTGCTCGCCGGGAGCCGCGACGAACGCGAGAGGGCCGCCCGTGAGCGCATCGCCCTCGCGCTGAACGAGCCGCGCGCCCTGACGGCCCGGCTCGTGATGTATGCGCCGACCTGGCGCGACGGGCGAGCCCACCCCGCCGTTCCCTCCGCCGAGGAATGGGTCGAGCTCGACAGGCTGCTCGAGCGCGCCGATGCGCTGCTGCTCATCCGCTCGCACCCGCTCGGCCGCGGCGACTTCGCCCCGGGTGTCGCGGCCAGCGACCGCATCGCGCTGCTCGGCGCCGATCTGCAGCCCGACATCACCCCGGTTCTGCCCGCCGTCGACACGCTGATCACGGACTACTCGTCCATCGCGTTCGACTTCGCCCTCACGGGCGGCGCGATCCTGTTCCTCGCGCCCGACGTCGCCGACTACGTGGGGCGGCGCGGGGCCTATGAGCCGTACGCCGACTTCTCGGGCGGCCGCGAGGTCGCGAGCTGGGGCTCGCTGCTTCCTGTGCTCGCCGGCGTGCTGACGGCGGCCTCGGCCCGCGCTCCCTTCGTCGAGCACGCAGCGTGGCTCGCCGACCGCTATCACTCCTTCCACGACGGTCGCGCCACCGAGCGACTCGTCGAGCTGATCGGGCGGCGACTCGCCGGGGACGCCGCCGCGATGCCGCCCGCCGCACCGTCGCTCGCCGCCGCCGTGCCGCTGCGCGTCGACGCGGTGCGCGTCGAGGGCGCGGGCCCAGGCACCGGGTACGCGCTGATCGCCGAGGGCCCTGTCACCGGTGCCGCGCCCGAGACGGCGCTGCTGCGCGGCACGCGCGCCGTGCTTCCCGGCGAGGTCGTGGCAGAGGGCGGCCGCTGGCGCGCGCGCATCCCCCTCGAGGTCACGAACTGGGGAACGCCCACCGTGCCGCGCTCGGGGGAATATGCCCTCACGGTCATGGGCCCAGGGGGCCACCCTCTCGAACTCGAGACGGTCGCGACGCTTCCCCCGGCGCGCCGCCATGGCACCTCGTTCCGCCTTGAGGTGAGCGCCGCTCGCGGCGCGATCACCGTTGCACTCGGTGCGCCCCTCGCCGACGCCGAGGCCGGCGCGGCGAACCAGCGGCGGCTCCATGCGGAGTATCGCGCGAGCCGCGAGCCGCTCGAGAAGGCCGTATTCTTCGAGAGCTACTTCGGCAACAACGTCTCGTGCAACCCGCTCGGCATCGACCGCGCCCTCGCCGCCTCGCACCCCGAGGTGACGCGGTACTGGTCGGTCGCCGACGCCTCGGTGCAGGTGCCCGAGGGCGCCGTGCGCGTCATCGAGGGCAGCGCCGAGTGGTGGCACGCGCGCGCGACCGCGCGGCTGCTCGTCGTGAACGACTGGCTGCGGAAGCGCTGGCACAAGAGGCCGGGCCAGACCGTGCTGCAGACCTGGCACGGCACACCCCTCAAGAAGCTCGCGCTCGACAAGTCCGGCCTGCGACTGCGGTCGCGCGCGGCGGCTCTCGCCGAGAGCCGGCGGTGGGACATCCTGCTCGCACAGAACCCGTTCAGCGCCGAAGTATTCCGCTCGGCGTATGCCTTCCGCGGCCCGATCTGGAACGAGGGCTACCCGCGCAACGACATCGTCGCGCGGAACGAGGCGCGCGACGCCGTGCGCGCCCGCCTCGGCGTCGCGCCCGAGGCGACCGTTGTGCTCTACGCCCCGACGTGGCGCGACGATCGCCCCGGCGCGGTCGACCACTTGGACGTCGCCGCCTTCGCGCGGCGCGTGGGCCCCGGCTTCGTCACGCTGATCCGCGGTCACTCGCGCACGCTGCAGCCAGGGGCATCCGTCACCGCACCCGGGGTGATCGACGTGACGGGCTACCCCGAGATCAGCGAGCTCTACCTCGCCGCCGACGTGCTCATCACCGACTACTCCTCGGTCATGTTCGACTTCACCGTGACAGGCAAGCCGATCTTCTTCTACGTGCCCGACTTCGAGCACTACCGCGACCAGACGCGCGGGTTCACCTTCGACCTGTTCCCCGTCGCACCCGGGCCCGTGACGACGAGCATCACCGAGCTGGTGGACGCCGTGACGGATGCCCCTGCCGCAGCCGCGACGCATGCGACGCGCTACGCCGAGTGGCGCGCGCGCTTCAACCCGCAGGACGACGGCCAGGCGGGCGCGCGCGTCGTGGAGCGGATCTTCCGCGAGGGCCTGCTCTGACTTCGTGAGCCGCGGCCGGCTACCTGCCGGTGAACTCGGCGAGGTTTCGCGTCAGCTTGAGGAACCCGAGGATGAACCCCGTTCCCCAGGTGAAGTGGATCACCGGCAGCACGACCACGAACCAGGCCATCGCCCGCAGGCCGTGACGGCGCGCGATCACGCTCGACGCGAGCACGATCAGCAGATAGCCGGCGGGAACGATGAACCCGAGCAGCCACCACGGCGACAGCTCGGCGAGGCAGCCCGCCACGATGCCCAGCACGATCAGCACGACCGCGACCGGCGGCGCCCAGTAGCGCAGTCCGTTGTTCGCCGGGAAGCGCCGCGCGAGCTCGCCGCGCCACACGCCGGTCGAGAAGAACTGGCGGGCGAGGGAGAGCACACTCGCTCGTGGCCGGTAGCCGACCTTGAGCGCCGGGGTGAACCAGACGATGCCGCCGCGCGAGCGGATGCGGCGATTCAGCTCCCAGTCCTGGCCGCGCTTGAACCCCTCGTCGAAGAGCCCCGCGTCGAGCAGGCTCTGCCGGCGGAAGACGCCGAGATAGACGGTCTCGGCCGGCCCCTCACGGCCGCTCGTGTGGTGGCGCGTGCCGCCGAGCCCGATGCGGCTGCCGTAGGCGACGGCCACCGCCTGCTCGAAGGGGGTGACGCCCCGGGCATCCATCACCCCGCCGACGTTGTCGGCGCCGGTGCGCTGCATCACCTCGACCGCCGTGCGCGTGTAGTCGGCAGGCAGGATCGAGTGCGCGTCGACCCGGACGACCACGGGGTACGAGGATGCCTCGATCGCGCGGTTCAGCCCGGCGGGAGTCGAGCCGTCGGGGTTGCGCACGACCGTGAGCCGCGGTTCCCGCGCGAGCAGCGCCGCCACCGCCGCGTCTGTGCCATCGGTGCTCGGGCCGAGCGCGAGCACCACTTCGGACGGCCCCGCGTAGTCCTGCGCGAGCAGGCTCGCGACCGCCGCGGCCACGTGCTGCTCTTCGTTGAGAACGGGCATCACGTACGAAACGCCGGGCAGCTCGCCCAGATCGCGGTGGTCGTGCGGCATGGAATCCAGTCGTTCGGCGGAACTCCAGCCTACCAATCGGCAGGCTGGAGCTCCGCTTCACCCCGCGGCGCCGCCGCCCCGCAAGGTGGTTACGACTGGGGCGAGTACGTGCCGAGCGTGACGTCGGTCTGGTACGTCTTGCCGTCGCGCACGTAGGTGACCTTGATGGTCGACCCGGCGGCGGCAGAACGCACCTGCGCGGTGAGGTCGTCGGAACTCGTGATCGGCACGCCGCCCACGTTCGTGATCACGTCGCCGGCCTTGAGGCCCCCGCCGCTCGCGGCGCTGCCCGAATTGACCGACTCGATGCGGGCGCCGACGGTGGTGGCATCCGACTGCGCCGCGGCGTTGCTCACGGTGGCGCCGAGCAGGCCGTGCGTCGCCTTGCCGGTGTCCTTCAGCTCGTCTGCGATGCGGTGCGCGACGGTCGCGGGGATCGCGAAGCCGACGCCGATGTTGCCCGACTGGCTCGTGGAGTCGCTGCTCGAGCCGGTGCTCGCGATGGCGACGTTGATGCCGATCAGCTCGCCCTTGCTGTTGAGCAGGGCACCGCCCGAGTTGCCCGGGTTGATCGCCGCATCGGTCTGGATCGCCGGCACGAAGATGCTGTCATCGCTCGAGGACTGCTGGCCCTGGTCGAAGGGATTGCTGCCGCCGAAGTCCCACTGCCCGAACGGGTCGGACTCGCTGCCGCCGTCGCCGCTGCTCTGCTTCGGGGCGCTCGACGCGAGCGTCACGCTGCGGTTCAGGGCGCTGACGATGCCGTCGGTGACGGTGCCCTGCAGACCGAGCGGCGCGCCGATGGCGATGACCTGGTCGCCGACGTTGAGCTTCGACGAGTCGCCCCAGCTGATCGGCGTGAGGCCCTTCGCGTTGTTGAGCTTGATGACGGCGAGGTCGTCGGTGGGGTCGGTGCCGACCACCTTGGCCGTGTAGAGGGTGCCGTCGTTGGTCTGCACCTGGATCTGGCCGTCGGACTCATCGCCGTCGAGGGTCACGACGTGGGTGTTGGTGAGGATGTAGCCGTCGTCGGTGAGGATCACGCCCGAGCCGGTGCCGGACTCCTGCTGGCCCGTGACGTTGATCGTCACGACGCTGTTCGAGGCCTTCGCGGCGACCGCGGTGACCTGCGTGGCGTTCTTCGCGTCGTTGACGGTCACATTGGAGGCGCCGCTGCCGCCGCCGCTGATCGAGACCGGCGTGCCGCCGCTGTGGCTCGCGACCGCAGCGATGCCGCCACCGATTCCGCCACCGAGCAGGCCGCCGACGACCAGTGCCGCGGCGATGATCGCGATGGACTTTCCCGTGAGCGTGCGCTCACCTCGGGGCTTGTCGCCGCCGGGCTGGCCCGGCTGACCCGGCTGACCCGGCTGGCCGGGCTGGCCTGCGTGCGGGGGCACGTTGAGCGGCTGCTGAGAGTTGAACTGGGCGTAGTACGGATGCTGCTGCGGCGCGCCCACCGGCTGCGTCGGCTGCGTGTGCTGGTACCCCTGCGGGTAGCCGGCGGTCTGGCCGGTCGGGTACTGCTGAGTGGGCTGGGGCGAGGCCGGCTGCGCGGGTGCCGCGGGCTGCGCGGGCTGGCCCGGCTGCTGCGGCGCGTACTCGCCCGAGCGGGGCGCCTGGTTCTGCTGCGGCGGCTGCGGTGCGGCCGGCTGCTCAGGGGCGGGGGCCTGCTCAGGGGCGGGGGCCTGCCAGCTCGAGGCCTGAGCCTCGGACTGCTCCGTCGGCACGTTCTGGGGCTGCGCGCTCTCGGGCTGATCGGGGTTCACAGGCTCGTTCGCGTTGTCGCTCATGGGTTCGCTCCTTTTCCAAGCACCTCAAGCATCCGACGCGAAGCTGTGCGGACCTTATGACGACTCTTGGAGCCGTCTCGAATGTCGCCAAGTGTTGCGGGCAACTCGTTGCCCTAGGTCAACAACCTGGTCCTGACGGGTTTTCGTCGCAGGTCTTTCCGACCAGCACCGTCTTGACCCCTTTCACCGTCACGGTGATCGGCTCGGAAGTCAGGCCCAGCGTACCGGGGATGTCAGCCCATGCCTGCCCCGCGTACTGGTAGCGCGCGGAGTACTCGACCGTGACGGTCACGGTGTAGGTTCCGCGGCTCGCGTACGCATGGCTGGTCGCCGTCTTCGAGAAGTCAGGCAAGCCGGATGCCGCCCACGTCGCCCCCGGAGTCGTGGTGGTGCGCCCGCTGTTGTCGCCGTAGCGCCAGTCGTATGCCACCGGAGTGAAGTGCACGGTCACCGGTTGGCCCAGCAGCTCCCCCGCCCGCTCGCTCTCCCCCGCGTTCGCGATGAAGTTGGTCTCGGCGCCGGCGATCGTCCAGCCTGCTGGCTCGGATTTCGCAGTCGGATTCCCCACCAGGAAGTGCGCCACGTCGGTCAGCCCGGGAGTCGGCGGCGCGCCCGGTTCGGCCGGCGGGGGTGGGTCCGCCGCAGGGGCTGGTGAGGGTGGTGCCCCGACTTCCGCCGGCTCGCGCGCGGTGCACGCGCCCGAAGTGCACACGGTCCAGTGCGGGTTGGGCGGTGGTTTGGGCGATGGGCTCGCTTTCGTGATGTGACTCGCGCCGGCATCGGCAGTATGACCCCGGCCGTGGCCAGGGCTGTTCTCTGTCCCTTGCGTGGACGTCTTTACCTGCGCGCCGTTCCCCTCGAACGCGCCCTGCGTCGAATCGCCGAGGCCACCACTCGACCCGGCCAAGAGCACTGCGGCGGCTAGAACTGCTACAACTTGCAAATCCCACCGCCGGACCAATACTTGTTCGACTGGATTACGAGTGAATTCGCGCTGTCTCCCTTAAGCACCACCTCGTAGTCGTTGTAATCGCCCCGATCGGCACTGATCAACGACTTGCCATCTGGGCCAATCCGATCAACCGCCGAGATGTCCTCGCACACGTAAATTGTGACCGTGGCTACGCCGTTCCTTTCGACGCGCGACTGAAGAACCGAATTGTTGAGAACGGTGTCACCGGTACCGTGCGCACGTTCTTTCTTGAACTTCTCTGCCTCCGCAACCTCGAACCGGTAACCAGCGTCGCTGACGTACGGCTTCACCCGCTCGGCCCCCTCGCCACCGTCGTGGCCGATCGCATCCACGGCCGCCTCGAACTTCTTGTAGATCTTGGTTGCGGCGGCGAGGGCGTCTGCATCTGAAGTGAAGACGGGAGTCGGGGTCGGCTTGAGGGTTTTGGCGGGCTCCGTGATCGGGTGCGACGGGGTGCACCCCGCGAGGAAACCCGCCGCGAGCGCGACAGTGCAGGCCGTGAGGATCGTGCGACCGGGAATCCGCATGCGCCCCAAGGTAGGGCATCCGCCGAACTCGGCTCGGGCACTTTCCACAGGCCGCCGGCGAAGACACCCGCGAGACGATTCGAGATGCCGCAATACGCGCTGAGAACAGCATCGAGCGTCGTCTCGCGGTGCAGACGCCAGTCAAGACAGCACCAAACGTCGTCTCGCGGCGTGGGCGCCAGCCAAGACAGCACCAAGGGTCGTCTCGGCGCCGAGGCGTCCCCCAACTCGCATCGCCACATCGCCACGCCGCCCCCACAACCGACCACCCCACCGCGGCCGCCCAACTACCGTTGAGCCATGGACACCCCCGGACCCTGGCGACGCGCGGCAGCCGGCGCCGGACTGCTGGCCCCCGACGGCACCATCGCCGCGACGATCTTCGCCGAGATGAGCGCCCTCGCCGCCACGACCGGCGCGATCAACCTCGGCCAGGGCTTCCCCGACGAAGACGGCCCGCGCGAGGTCCTCGCCGCGGCGGCCGAAGCGATCAGGAGCGGCGCCAACCAGTACCCGCCGGGCACCGGCATCCCCCAGCTCCGGCGGGCCATCGCCGAGCACCAGCACCGCTTCTACGGCCTCGACTACGACCCCGACCGCGAAGTCCTCGTCACCGCGGGCGCGACCGAAGCCCTCGCCGCCACACTGCTCGCGCTCGTCGAACCCGGCGACGAGGTCGTCACCTTCGAGCCGTTCTACGACGCATACGGCGCCCTGATCGCGCTGGCCGGCGCGAGGCACGTCACGGTCGCGCTGCGCGCGCCCGACTTCGCGCCAGACCTCGACGAGCTCGCGAAGGCGGTGACCGACCGCACGAAGATCATCCTCGTCAACAACCCCCACAACCCGACCGGCGCGACCTTCGACGACGCGACGCTCAGGGCCGTCGTCGAGCTCGCGCACCGCCACAACGCCTACATCGTCACGGACGAGGTCTATGAGCACCTGCGGTTCGAGACGCCGCACACGCCGGTGGCGCGCCTCGAGGGGGCATCCGATCGCACCATCTCGATCTCGAGCGGCGGCAAGACCTTCTCGACGACGGGGTGGAAGATCGGCTGGATCACGGCGAAGCCCGCGCTGATCACCGCCATCCTTGCCGTGAAGCAGTTCCTCACGTACGTGAACGGCGCACCCTTCCAACCCGCGATCGCGGTGGGGCTCGGCCTGCCCGACAGCTTCTTCACGGGTGTCGCCGACACGCTGCGCAGCAAGCGCGACCTGCTCAGCAGCGGGCTGCGCAGCGCTGGATTCGACGTGTTCCCCTCGCACGGCTCGTATTTCGTGGTGGCGGATGCCGCGCCCCTCGGCTTCCCCGACGCGGTCGGCTTCTGCCGCACGCTGCCCGAGCGCGCGGGGGTCGTCGCGATTCCGCTGTCCGCCTTCTATACGAGCGCCCACCGGGGCGAGGCCCGGTCGCTCGTGCGCTTCGCCTTCTGCAAGAAGGAAGAGGTGCTCGAGCGCGCGGCCGCTCAGCTGGCCGGGATGACCCGGTAGCGGCGCAACTGCAGGGCGGGGTTCACCGCGCGCACCTCGCGCACGCGCTCGGCGGCGACCGGAGCGATCACGAAGTCGGTCTCGTCGTCGAGCTCGGCGAGCACGACGCCCATGGGGTCGACGATCATCGAGTTCCCGACCCCCACCGGTGGAATGTGATCGGACGCCGCGACGAAGACCGTGTTCTCGATCGCCCGCGCCGTGATCAGAGTGCGCCAGTGGTGCACCTTGAGGGTGCCGTGCACCCACTCGCTCGGCACCACGACGAGCTCCGCGCCCGCGTCGACGATGCGGCGCGTCACCTCGGGGAAGCGCAGGTCATAGCAGGTCTGCAGGCCGACGCGCACGCCCGCGACCGCGAACACCTGCGGCTCGGCGAGCTCGCCCGGCGCCACCCATTCCGACTCGCGCGCGCCGAACGCGTCGTAGAGGTGCTGCTTGCGATAGCTCGCGACGACCCCGGCGCCCGGCGCGACGGCGACGACCGTGTTCGTGAACCGCCCGGGGTCCGTCGGGCGCGACTCGGCCGTGCCGGCGACGATCGCCACCCCGCGCTCGTCGGCGAGTGCGGCGAGCGCCGTCGCGAACGGCCCGTCGAGCGGCTCGGCGGCCTCGAGGAAGGGCGCGCCCACGGGGTTCACGAAGAATGATGAGTACTCGGGGAAGACCACCAGCTGCGCGCCTCGCTCGGCCGCGGCATCCGTCAACTCGCGGATCGTCTCGAGGTTGGCATCCGCATCCGGTCCCGGGGCGAATTGCGCGACGGCGACCGCCAACTCGCTCATGCTCGCTGCTCGCTCACTCCTCGACCCTATAGAGGTCGTCGACGTCGCCGGCGAAGGCGATGAGCGGATGCCCCACGAGCCGCGCGAGGTCGGACGGCGCCGCCACCTCATCGCGCCAGGCCAGGTGCCAGAGATGTCGCCGGGTGAGCTCGCTGCGGTCGGCGGCGCGGGCGAGGAATCCCGTCCACGGGTCGGCGGCGTGGCCGGTGGGCTCGCTCGGGGTTCCGGTTTCGGTCTGTGCCACGAGCTTGCCGCGCGCCTCGCCGAGCCGGGCGACGGCCTCGAGCGTCGCGACGTAGTCGTCGAACAGCTCATCGGGCGTGCGGTCGTCGTCGGCGCGGCCTGCGTCCCAGTAGTTGTCGATGCCGAGCACGTCGACGAAGTCGTCGCCCGGGTAGCCGCGCAGATAGTCGTCCTCGAACGCGTCGACGCGCAGGCGGCTGCGGTCGGGCGAGATCGCCCAGAGCAGGTTGTGCAGGCCCGCCACATCGCGCAGGTACTCGACGGTGAAGCGCCATAGCGCGCCGAACTCGTCGGGGCTGTTCTGCGGGTTGTCGCCGCCGATCCCCCACCAGAACCAGTCGCCGGTGTGCTCGTGGAACGGACGGAAGACGATCGGGATCGGCCGGCCCGAGGCATCCGTCAGCTGCTCGACGAACATCGCGACGTGATCGAGCCAGCGCACGAACTTCTCGTGGCACTCGCCGCCGGGCAGCACGGACGCGATGGACATCGGCACCGTGTTCTGCCCGTAGCCGCCGTTGGTGATCGGATTCACCGAGTGCCAGCTCAGCGTCACGAGGGCTCCCCTGCCGTGAGCCTCGCGCACCTGACGGATCATCGCGGGGAACGGGACGCCGTCGAGATTGTGCCCGGCGAGCGCCTCGATGCCGCCGAGATCGAAGCCGACGATGCCGGGCATGCGCCCGACATGCGGTTCGATGCCGCCGTATGCGAGGTCGTCCTGATGGCCGAAGAAGCTGCGGATGCCGGTCAGCTCGTGCAGACGAGCGAGAAGCGCCCGCGTCTCGGCGGTCGCATGGGCATCGATCGGGGGCGTCGTTGCCATGCCCTCGAGCCTACGGAATCCGCTGTCGATTTCGCGCGCGGTTCACAAGCTGGTAATGTGTTCTCTTGTGACGCGGGGTGGAGCAGCTCGGTAGCTCGCTGGGCTCATAACCCAGAGGTCGTAGGTTCAAATCCTGCCCCCGCAACCAATGACCCCCGGTCAGAAGCACTTCTGACCGGGGGTTTTCTCATGCCTGGAACCGATCGAGCCTGAACGCCGCCGGCGCGGCATCCGCCTCGCCCGTCGCCACATCGGCGAGCAGGCGGCCGATCGCCGGCGTGAACTTGAAGCCGTGCCCGCTGAACCCGGCGGCGACCACGATGCGCGCCACGCGGTCGAGCACGAAGTCATGGTCGGGCGTCGTCGTGTACGTGCAGCTGATCGGCTCGAAGCGATCGGGGTCGGCACCGGGCAGCCACTCGGCGGCGTAGCGCCGCAGCGCCTCGAGCTGCGCGAGCTCGGGCTGGAAGGTGCGCGCGTCGGGGTCGGTGACGGGGCCCGAGCCGTGCCAGCCCGCCTTGACGCCGAAACCCGGCGTGTACATGCCGTAGATCGGGGTGAGCCACCACTCGTCACCGCTGGGGCGGGGCCGATGATTGAAGCCGGGCCAGGAGCGTGAGGCATCCGCCCCGTCGCTGCGCAGCGCGAAGTGCGCCGGCTGCTCCTGCGTGACGACGAGCGGCGGCAGCGGAACGAGGCCGGCGAGCAGCTTCGAGGTCCACGCGCCGAGCGCGACGATGGCGACGGATGCCTCGAGCGAGCCGCCCTCCGTCGCGATCAGCACCCGGTCGCCGCGCGGCTCGAGCGCCGTGACGCGCGACCGGTGCCGCACGACCGCTCCCCGGGCGGCCGCGGCCCGCTGCAGGGCGGCGACCGCGGCGTCGGCATTCAGGCGGCCGCCGGTCTCGTTCCACAGCACGGGTGTCTGGAAGCGCAGACCGGGGAACCGCTCGCCCGCCTCACCCGGGCTGAGAACACGACCGGGGATGCCGGCGGCGAGGCCCGCCGCGAGCTCGGGGTACTCCCCCGTGCCGCCGTGGGTGACCATGCCGACCCGGTCGAGCATGTGCGCGCCGGATTCCGCCTCGAGCTCTTCCCACAGCCGGGACGCCTCCGTGAGCAGGCCGAGGTACGGCTCGCAATCGTAGGCCACATTGAAGTTCCGACTCGGGCCGTGCGAGGCGCCGTTCGCGTGCCCCGGGTCGAAGCGCTCGAGCAGCGCGACCTCGCGGCCGCGTCGCGCCAGCTGCCACGCAGCGGCCGAGCCCATGGCCCCGCCGCCGATCACCGCGAAGTCGACGCGCTCGGTCATGCCCCGACGCTAGCGGCACGCGAACGGCCGGGCGATGCTCGCCCGGCCGTCGTGAACCCGCGTTACGCCGCCGCGCCCGTCAGGCGCGCGGCAACGGCGCGCGGCGCGGTGCGCCCTCCGCGGCCAGCTCGAGGTCCTTCTGCAGCGTGTAGTACGCCTGCTTCGGCTGCTGGTTCACGTCGTACAGGCACGCGTAGCCCTCGCCGCTGAAGGTGCCCGGCACCCACGAGAGCGAGTCGGTCCACCCCCACACGGTGAACGAGATCACCGCGGGCACCGAGATCGCGGCCTGCAGCATCGCCGAGTACTCGAAGGGCTGCGCGAACTGGGCGAGGCTGTCGGTCGGCACCTGGGTGGCGGCCGCGTCGACGAAGGTGCGCACGTCCGCCTCGGTCACCGCGACCTTGAAGCCGGCCTTTCCGAAGCGCTCGAGATCCTGCTGGAACCGCTGCGGGTCGAAGCCGTACTGGGTGTCGAGGTGCGCCTGCGTTCCGATGCCGTGGATCGGCACGCCGGCATCCCGCTGCTTCGTCGCCCACGCGTAGACGGCGTCGCTCTTCGCGTTCGTGCCGTCCTCACCGGTCACGTTGTAGTCGTTGTAGAACAGCAGGGCATGCGGGTCGGCCTGGTGCGCCCACTTGAACGCCTGCGGGATCACGGATTCCCCGAGCTGCTGGATCCACCAGTCGTTCGGGTTGATGCCCGACGGGTTCGCGTCGGTGAAGAACTCGTTCGCGACATCCCACTGCCAGATGCGGCCCTTGTAGCGGCCGACCTCGGTGAAGATGTGCTTCTCGAGCAGGGCCCACAGCTTCGACTTCGTGATCGTGCCGGCCGCCACGCCGTCGGTCAGCCACGTCGGCAGCTGGTTGTGCCAGAGCAGCGTGTGCCCGCGCACCAGCTGGTGGTTGGCCTTGGCGAACGCCATCAGCTGGTCGGCGTCCGTCCAGTCGTAGCTGCCCTGGGCCGGCTCGACCGTCTGCCACTTCATCGCGTTCGCGCCCATGACCACCGAGAACTGGCCGCCAGAGACGGCCGCGAAGTCGGTGATGTCCTGCGGGGTGAGCGCGCTGCCGATGGGCAGATCGATCGCGGCACCGAGCGCCCGGAGCGACTGAGGGTCGCCGCTTCCCACGGGCTTCGGGCCGCGCGCCGGACTCGCGAGGGCCGGCGCCGCCCCGATTCCGCCTGCCACCATCGCTGCTGCACCGAATGCGCCCATCGCGAGCACGCTGCGTCGTTCCATTTCCCTGCCTCCAAGTACGTCGTTGTCTTGGTGCCGACCGCGCCATTGCGGTCGGGCAACTCGGTCAGGCTACGTGCCCCTATTATGGGGGTCAAGCAACAAAACCGCGGATGCCTCACGCGGTCGTCGCTGCGACCCGCGCCAGCATCCAGCGCCAGACGGGCTCGAGCACGGGCCGGCGATCGGGTCCGAGCGGAGTCGCATCGCTGATCACCCGGTCGTGGGCCTGGCCCGGCGTTCCGAGAGGAAGCGTCGTGCGCAGGCCGTGCGCTCCGGTGGGCAGCCGCGCCGGAGCGGCGGGGCGGATGCCGAGCGCGCGCCAGCTGGGCAGAATCCGCGCCGCGTAGACGTCGTGCACGTCATCGAGCGCCCAGACGCGGCTCGCGGGCGTGGCCGACGGCCCCGACAGCCATCCGGCCGCCGCGCCGCCCATCGCCTCAGCCGGCGCCGAGAACATCAGCACCCCGCGCACGGCGTGGCGGTGCGCGATGTACTCGGCCTCGCCGCCGCCCTGGGAGTGCCCGGCCAGCACCAGGCGATTCCAGCGCACCTCGGACCCGCGCAGGTAGCGCTGCCACCGGCCGGCGGGGTCGTGCGCGCACAGGTAGGCGAGCGAGTCGTCGAGCCTGTCGACGATCGCGCCGCCAGGGGCCACGCGGCTGAAGCGCGTCGGGTGGCTGCCGTCGTAGCGGTTCGCGAGCATGTCGCCGTAGCAGGCCAGGTCTGCCTCGCAACTGTGCGCGAGCGACGGCCCGATGTTGTGGTAGTCGAGGCCGAGCACGCTGAAGCCCGCGCCGTGCGCCGTGTCGAGGAAGCGCGTATAGCTGCGCGGCACGGCACCGGTCGCGGGCAGGAACACCAGCAAGGGAGCGTTCCCGGGCGACGACTCCGCGAGGTTGAGCGCGTCGGGCCGCAGCGCGTGGTCGGCCGGCGACGAGAGCCGGAAGGCGATCGGCCCTGCCGCCTCGGCCACGTGCCCCGGCCAGGCGAGCATGCCGAGCGTCGCAGCGCAGACGGCTGCGGCGAGCGCGAGGACCAGCCAGACGCGGTGACGCGGGAGGGACACGAGCGGATGCTACGTGTCGCGATCTACGAGAAACGAATGAATCCGCCGACCGGAAGCCAACGGAACGGACACGATTCGATTACAGGTCTGCTCGGCTTTCAGCGCCTGCACGGGTGTCGTTCACCGGCGGTTCGCCCCGAAGTGGTCGGATAGAGGCGTGAACACCCGTACAGCGGAGTACCCGCGACCGGACCACTTCCTGCTGCACCTCTCCGACACCCACCTGCTGGGGCGCGACAACGGCGTCGCCGGAAAGCTCTACGACCGGGTCGACAGCGCCGCGCACCTGGCCGAGCTGTTCGCCGAGCTCGAGGCGAGCCGCGGCCGCCCAGAGGCGATCGTCTTCACGGGCGATCTCGCCGACAAGGGCGAGGCGGATGCCTACGAGCTGCTGCGTTCGATCGTCGAGCCGGCGGCCGCGCGCATCGGCGCCCAGGTCATCTGGGCGATGGGCAACCACGACGACCGCGGCGCATTCCGCGAGCACCTGCTCGGCGAGGTTCCCACGCCCCGGCCGGTCGACCGCGTCTACGACGTCAACGGGCTGCGCGTCATCACCCTCGACACGAGCGTTCCCGGCGAGCACTGGGGCGCGCTCACCTCGGCCCAGCTCGACTGGCTTGCAGAGGAGCTCTCGGAGCCCGCGCCGCACGGCACGATTCTCGCCATGCACCACCCGCCTGTCCCGGCCGTGCTCGACCTCGCCGTCACCGTCGAGCTGCGCGACCAGAGCGCTCTGGCCGAGGTCGTCGAGGGCACCGACATCCGCGCCATCCTCGCCGGCCACCTGCACTACTCGTCAAGCGCGACGTTCGCCGGGATCCCCGTCTCCGTGGCATCCGCCACCTGCTACACGCAGGATCTCAACGTGCCCGTGCAGGGCGAGACGCGCGGCACGAGCCCGCGCGACGGCGCCCAGGCGTTCAACCTCGTGCACGTCTACCCCGGAACGGTGCTGCACTCGGTCGTTCCCCTCGGGCAGTACGCGTCGCTCGACTACGTGAGCCCCGAGATCGCGGCCGCCCGGCTCGCCGACGCCGGTATCCGCATCGCCGACCGCGTCAACGCGTGGGTCACGCCCGAGGAGCCGATGCTGGCTCCGCAGGAGGAGCCGGCGCTCGAGAGCTAGCCACGGGCCGCTCCCACGGCGCGGGAATCGGGAAGTACCGCTCGAGGAACTCCGTCACCGCCTCGGTGCGCTCTTCGACGGAGAGCTCGGGGTTGCTGCCGTCGTTGAGGCAGAACATGTCCTGATCGCGGCGGCGCAGCAGCCGGTCGAGCTGGTTCAGCGAGCGCCGCAGCGTGGTCTCGACGTAGGTCACCTTGGCCTGTCGCTGCTCGACGGCTCGCCCCGTGATGAGCGCGTAGTAGTGGTACAGCGAGTTGGTGACGGAGATATCGCTCGCGCTGCGGAAGGGGCTCGCCGCCGTGCGGCGGAACTCCTCGGGGAACTCGGCCTCGAGCTCCTTGGCGATGCTGACCCGCAGCGGCGCGGCGCAGTGCTCGAGATGCCGCGTCGTCGTGCGCCCGAAGCGCTCGCGCAGCAGGCGCCGGTTCACCCGCGCCGCGTTCTCGTGCCCGCTGCGGGCGGGGTCGTTGTCGCCGAGGCCGATGCGGGTCGTCGCCTCGACGAACTTCGACACACCGCCCGGCGAGAAGAACATCGAGGGCTGCACGGGGCGCCCGAAGAACATGTCGTCGTTGGAGTAGAGGAAGTGCTCGGCGAGGCCGGGAATGCGGTGCAGCTGCGCCTCGACGGCGTGCGAGTTGTGGGTCGGGAGCACCGAAGGATCGGCGAAGAACTCCTCGCTGCGCACGATCGTGACCTTGGGGTGCTCGGCGAGCCACGCCGGCGCCGGCGAGTCGGTCGCGATGAAGATGCGGCGGATCCACGGCGCGAACAGGTGCACGCTGCGCAGGGCGTACTTCAGCTCGTCGATCTGCCGATAGCGCGCCTCGGAGTCGTCGCCCTCGCCGACGACGTAGCTCGCCATGCGCGCGGCGCGCGCCCGCTGGAACTCGGCGGACGAGCCGTCGACCCACGAGAAGACGAGGTCGATCGGGAAGTCGACATCACTGACCGTCGGCTCGAACATGCCCTGCAGGGTGGGCCAGGTCTGCCCGAACAGCTCGACCTCGTCTGCAACCGCCTCTGACCGCTTGATGCGCGTGCGGGTCAGCAGGTTGGGAACAGGGGCGATGATCTCTTCGTCACCGAACCGCCACAGCTCGAGCTGGAACGCGTCCTTGTGGCCGTAGCGCAGCCGCCCGACGGGCTCGATGCGCGGGCGGTAGAGCCGGAACACCTCGGCCTTGTGGCGTTCGGAGAGCACCCCGTCGGCCAGCAGCAGCGGCCGCCCGTCATCCTTGCGCACCGTCGCACCGTCGACGCGCATCGTCTTGGCATAGAACGGCTCGTCGCGGAACGCCTCGGCGAGCACTGTGACGAGCCTCTTGCGCGCGGCACGGTCGACGGCGATCACGAGGCGGCCGGCTTCGTCGCGCACGAGCAGATAGGCGATATCGGATGCCGCGAGCACGGCTCTGACGGCGAGCAGGTCGCTCACCATGGACTCGTACGGCGTCAGGTCGGTGTTCAGCAGGGAGTAGAGCCCGCCGCGCAGCACGATGTCGGCGCGGTCTTGCAGGCCCGCCCCCCGCGCCACCGGGGAATCGGGATCCCGTGGAATGGCGTGGAGCATGCAACCACTGTAAGTACTTCCGGGTTGGAAGACTGGGGGCATGGCCTCATCACGCGGAGTCGCGCACCTTTCGCGCGAACTGGTGAACAAACTCGTCGGCATCGTGACGGACCCCGCGCTGCCCGCCCAGCGGAAGCTCGACCAGGCCGCCGCCACCCTCGACCGCGTCGTCCGCGATGCGGAATCGCCTGCGGCATCCGCCCGTCACACGCTCGTGAGCGCGCTCGACGACGCGATCAGCACCGCGAGCGAGTTGGCGCGGGGCGGCGCCGGTCGGCCTGACGTCGAGGCGCGGGTGCGGGCGAAGCTCGTCGAGGCGCTGCGCGAGGTGCCCGGGGTCTCGGTCGAGCGGGGACGTTAGCGGTCGCGCCGAAGGACTAGAAGGGCGCTTCGTCGGGGATCGGTGGTCGCGGGCGTCTCGAACGCGGCGGTGGGTCGAGAGTGCGGTCCCAATAGCGCCTGCCACCCGGGGAGGACCACACTTCGGTGGTGCCGGCCGCGGTCTGGCGGGTCTCGACGGCCCAGCGGGTGGCGTGCTTCACGGTGTGGTCTTTCGGGCACCGCGGCGTCAGGTTGTCGGCGCTCGTCTCGCCGCCCAGGGAGAAGTCGATGCGGTGGTCGAGGTCGCAGTCCTCGCCACCGCGCGTGCAGCCGGGGGTTGCGCAGATCTCATCGCGGGCGAGCACGAAGCGCCTGAGGTCGGCGCTGGGCACGTACTTCTTCCGCCCGATGCCCAGCACCGCCCCATCAACCGGGTCGGTGAAGATGCGGGTGAGCGTCGGGGAGGCGCCGACGAGCTCGCGAGCGCGGGCGGCGGAGATCGGCACGACGCCGTTGATGGAGGCAGGCTTGACCTCTTCCGGGCAGTGCGCGAGGTTCGAGAGCGGCACGTAGACGTTCACGTGCGGCCGCGCCTCGTTCGGCTCGCCCTTGCCGATCAGGACGTCGGCCGTGACGTCGGCCCGCTTCTGGTCTGCGGTGCGCCGCTCGGCGTCGGGCAGATTCGCGTCATTGAGCGTTCTCGCCAGTGCGTCGACCCGGGCCTTCGCCAGCAGTGCCTGGTCGGCGTGCAGGTAGGCGGTGAAGTAGGCCATGCCGGTGCCCTCTTCGATGTCGACCCAGACGCGGCGCGCCGCGGCCGCCTCGGCATGGACCACATCGAGCGGCCTCTCGCCCAGCCGCTCGGCCAGGCGCGCGGCCTTCCGACCGAGCTGCTTGACGTTGACGACCCTGCCGGCCTCGGCCATCACCCGGTCGAAGTAGAGCTGCACCTCTTCGTCGATGGGCAGCTTTCGGAAGTGCTTCAGGATCACCCGCGTCTTCTGGTGCGTGATCTCGCCCGCACGGAACGCGGCCCAGGTCGCCGGCAGCAGATTCGCCAGCATGCGGCCCTCGTCGAGCAAGGTGCGCACCTGGTCTTCGCTCACCGCGAGCTCGAGCGACAGGCCCAGCACGGCCGAGCGGGCGGCATAGTCGGCGTCGGTCGGCCGGGGGTCACCGGAAACCAGCTCGATCTCGGGATGTGCGACCGCGTTGTCGACGGTGCGCACGACGGTCTCGATCAACCCCGCCTCGGCGCGCGCCTGCGCGGCCTGCAGCTCGTGCGCCTGGTCGAGCAGCCGCTCGCGCGCCAGTTCGGCTGCGCTCGCGCCGCCATCGGAGGCGCCGATCTCGGTGGGGTGGTTCATGCGTGCAGTCAACCAGGGACCACTGACATTGGAGGCCGACCATTCGCGACTGCGCATGAACGGGTGGATAACCTTCCGGCGCGCACGTCCTCAGGGCGTGAAACGCGCCCGTCACGCTCGCTCTGCCACAATCGGCGCATGCGCGTCATCACCGCCGAAACGCCCGAGCCGTATCTCAAGACCGACGAGCGCCCGCGACGCACCGTGCGCGTCGCGCTCGTGCAGCACCGCTGGCTCGAGGATGCCGACGAGCTGCGCGCCCAACTCGCGGAAGGGATCGCGGCGGCGGCCGCGGCCGGCACTCAGGCCGTGTTCCTGCCCGAGCTCACGCTCTCGAAGTACCCGGCGGATGTCCGCGCCACGGGAACCCCGAAGGAGACCGCCGAGTCGCTCACGACCGGCCCAACGTTCGCCTTCGCCGCCGAGCAGGCGAAGAAGCACGGCATCGTGGTGCACGCGAGCCTCTACGAACGCCCGGCCGACGACGACGAACCCGACGACCCCCGCGGCTACAACACGGCGATCCTGGTGAGCCCCGACGGCGAGCTCGTCGGCCGCACCCGCAAGACGCACATCCCGGTGACCGCGGGCTACTACGAGGACACCTACTTCCGCCCCGGCCCGGCAGAAGACGCCTACCCCGTCTACGGCGTGACGCAGCTCGGCGGCGCGAAGCTCGGCCTGCCCACCTGCTGGGACGAGTGGTTCCCCGAGGTCAGCCGCAGCTACGGCCTCGCCGGCGCCGACATCCTCGCGTACCCCACGGCGATCGGCTCGGAGCCCGACTTCCCCGACTTCGACACCGCTCCCCTGTGGCAGAAGGTGGTCGTCGCGAACGGCATCACGAGCGGGCTCTACATGATCGTGCCGAACCGCTGGGGCGACGAGGGCGCGCTGACGTTCTACGGCACGAGCTTCATCTCCGACCCGTTCGGCCGCGTGCTCGTCGAGGCGCCGCGCGACGAGTCGGTCGTGCTCGTCGCCGACCTCGATCTCACCAGCCGCGCCGAGTGGCTCGAGCTGTTCCCCTTCTTCACGACGCGGCGGCCCGACACCTACGCGGGGCTCGCATGACGGCGGCCCCGAGCCTCAGCTGGCCCGCCGAGACCGCACCGCACGATCGCCTCTGGCTCGCCTTCCCGACCGGCGGCTACACGCTGGGCGACACCGCGGCCGACGCGCACGAGGCTCGGCAGATGTGGGCGGATGTCGCGGCAGCCGCGGCCGACTTCGAACCGGTCACGGTCGTGGTCGACCCGAGCCAGGTCGAGGTGGCGGCCCGGTACCTGCGCGACGACATCGAGACGGTCGTCGCACCTCTCGATGACGCGTGGATGCGCGACATCGGCCCGACCTGGGTGCGCGACGGCAGCGGCGGCCTCACCGCCATCGACTGGGTCTTCAACGGCTGGGGCGCCCCGGCCTGGGCGACGTGGGGCAAGGACGCGCTCATCGCGCAGACGGTCGCGGCGACCGCGGGAACACCTGTCGTGAGCTCTCTTCTCGTCAACGAGGGCGGGGCGATCCACACCGACGGCGAGGGCACGGTGCTCGTGACCGAGACGGTCCAGCTCGATCAGGGCAGGAATCCACACGCCACCCGGGAACGCGTCGAAGCCGAGCTCGCGCGCACACTGGGCGCGCGCAAGGTGATCTGGCTGCCGCGCGGGCTCACGCGCGACTACGAGGAATTCGGCACGCGCGGCCACGTCGACATGGTCGCGACCCTGCCGAGCCCGGGCACGCTGCTGCTGCACGTGCAGCGGAACGACGCGCACCCCGATTTCGAGGTGACGCGCGAGCTGCGCGCGTTCTTCGAGGGGCAGACGGATGCCTCAGGCCGGCGCTTCGACATCGTCGAGCTGCCCGCGCCCGACGCCCTGACCGACGACGAGGGCCCCGTCGACTACAACTACGTCAATCACGTCGTGGTGAACGGCGGCGTGATCGCCTGCGCCTTCGGCGACAGGGTCGCCGACGAGCGCGCGGCGGGCATCCTCGCCGACGCGTACCCCGGCCGCCGCGTCGTGTCGCTCGACGCCAGGCCA
Organism: Gryllotalpicola kribbensis; assembly: GCF_039538245.1. NCBI lineage: Bacteria > Bacillati > Actinomycetota > Actinomycetes > Micrococcales > Microbacteriaceae > Gryllotalpicola > Gryllotalpicola kribbensis. The sequence goes on along the minus strand of NZ_BAABBX010000005.1, from coordinate 207,499 downwards.
CTGTTCGCGCGCGGCGGGGGCATTCACTGCATCACGCAGCAGCAGCCGGCCGCGTCACCAGCCTGATTCGCGCAGTGCGCCCAGTGCCATGCCACGCGGGTCGTAGGGATACCGCACGCCCTGGATCTCGCGGTGCGTCTGATGGCCCGGGCCGAACCAGAGCAGCGCGTCGTCAGGCCCGAGCATCGCGACCGCGGCCTTGATGGCCTCTTCCGGCGGGAAGATCTCGCGGATGTCGCCGTCGGGCCGCGCCTCGCGCGCGCCCTTGAGCAGCCCCGCGCGGATCACCGCCGCATCCTCCCACCGGGGGTGGTGGTCGGTGACGATGGTCGCGTCGCTGTTGAGCGCGGCGGCGGCGCCCATCGCGGGGCGCTTCGTGGTGTCGCGCGAGCCGTCGGCGCCGATCATGGTGATCAGGCGGCCCTTGGTGACCTTGCGCACCTCTTGCGTGGTGCGCTCGAAGCCGTCGGGCGTGTGGCCGAAGTCGAGGTAGACGACCGGCCCGCGCCCGGTCGTGACGACCTCGGTGCGACCGGGAAGCACGGTCTGGATGCCGCCGTCGCGCTCGAGCACGGCGACGATATCGTCCCAGGCGTAGCCCGCCTCGAGCAGCATCACGATCGCGATGCCGGTGTTCGCGACCATGTGCGCGCCGATGACCGGCGTGACGCTGGTGAGCTCGCGCGTGCCGTCGGCCGAGCGCAGGGTGAACTTCGTGTGCACGTCGGCGGTGCTCTCGCCGGCCGTGACGATCCAGTCGGCGGTGGCCGCGAGGTCCTGGTCGAGGGCGATCTGAGGCGTCGCGATGGTGGTGACGGGCACGCCGTCGGCGCGTGCGGTGTCGACGACGGTCTTGCCTGCCGGGGTGTCGAGCGAGACGACCGCACGCTTCGCGCGGTCGGCGCGGAACATGGGGAGCTTGCCTTCCAGGTACTCGTCCATGTCCTTGAAGTCGTCCATGTGGTCGTACTGCAGGTTGGTGAAGCCGGCCACGTCGAACTTGAACCCGTCGACGCGGTGGCGCACGATGCCCTGCACGCTGACCTCGAGCGCGAAGGTCTCGACGCCGCGCTCGACCATGAGCGCGAGCAGCGCGTGCAGCTCGCTCGATTCGGGCGTGGTGAGGCGCGCGGTGATGGACTCCCCCGCGATGTGTCGCTGCGCCGACGACGACATGCCCGACACGACGCCGAGCTGGGTGAGCAGCGCGTCCTGCAGGTGCACGGTCGAGGTCTTCCCGTTGGTGCCCGTGACGCCGAGGATCTTGAGCGGCGAGTCGGCCGTGCCGTAGACCCACGCCGAGTAGTCGGCGAGGTGGCCGCGCGGGTCGTCGGTGACGAGCACCGGCACGGTGAGGCCCGCGTCGCGCACGAGCCCCAGCCCGTCGGCATCCGTCACGATCGCGACCGCGCCCTTCTCGACGGCCTCGGGCGCGAAGGACGCGCCGTGTGCGCGCACGCCGTGGATGCCGACGAAGATCTCGCCGCTGCGCAGATCGGCCGTGGCGAGCGTGATGCCCGTGGCCGACACGCCCTCGAGCGAGCCGTCGACCTCGAGGCCGAAGTGCCGGGCGAACTCCGCGAGCGGCCGGGGCGTCGGGTGCTCTGGGCGAAGGACGGGAGGAACGCTCTGCATCCTGTAACTCTATCGGCGCGGCTACTTGCCGCCCTCAGCATCGGCCGCACGCTGCAGGGCGTCCTGCAGGCGAGACTGCGCGTCGCCGTACGCCGTCCAGTCGCCGTTCTTCAGGGCGTCCTGCGCGTCGTCGTAGGCGCTCTGCGCGTCGGCGATCGCCTGCTTCAGCTCGGCGCTGTCACCGGCCGACTGGGTCGGCTTCGGGGTCGAGCTGGGCGTCGACGTGGGCGGGGTCGTGGGACTCGTGCCGTTGCCGGAGCCGTCGGACGACGCGGCAGGCGGGGTGGTCGGAGTCGTGTCCTTGTCGCCGGCCGGCGCGCCCGAGTTCCCGCCGAAGAGCTCGTCGAGCGCGGCATCCAGCGTCGGCTGCATGACGACCTTGGAGCCGAACGAGACGATGACCTCCTGAAGCAGCGGGTAGCTCGTCGAGCCGGTCGACTTCACGTAGACGGGCTCGACGTAGAGCATGCCGCCGCCCACCGGGATCGTGAGCAGGTTGCCGTAGTCGACCGTCGTCGCCGTCGTGCTGCGCAGCAGGCTCAGCTGCTTCGCGATATCGGGGTCGGACTCGGCCGTCGCGAACACCTGGCCGGGACCCCAGACGTTGTCGTTGGAGATCCTCAGCAGGGTGAGCTTGCCGTAGTCCTTCGACGGCTTCCCCTTCGCGCTGCCCGCGTCGGAGTCGACCGCGAGGTAGCCCTTGAGGATGTTCCTGCTGGTGCTCTGGCTCGAGGCCGGGATGTACGTCGAGTACAGCGTGTACGCGGCGGACTTCTCACCGGGAAGCTTCATCGTCAGGTAGTACGGCGGCTGGACCGTGCTGGTGTCCTTCGAGGGGTCTGACGGCGTCTTCCACACGTCCTCGTTGGAGAAGAACGCCCCCGCGTCGGTGACGTGGTACGAGGCGAGGATCTGGCGCTGCATCTTGAACAGGTCCTCGGGGTAGCGCACGTGGCTCATCAGCTGGGCGCTCATGTCGGAGACCGGCTTGACGTTGAGCGGCAGGATCTTCTGCCACGTCTTCAGCACCGGGTCGCTGGCATCCCACGCATACAGCGTGACCTTGCCCGTGTATGCGTCGACCGTCGCCTTCACCGAGTTGCGGATGTAGTTGACGTCGTCCATCGCGAACGGCTGGCGCTCGGTGTCGGAGTCGGCGATCGCGCCGGAGAGCGACTGCCGCATCGAGTACGGGTACTGATCGCTCGTCGTGTAGCCGTCGATGATCCACTCGATGTGCCCGTCGACGACCGAGGGGTACGGGTTCGAGTCGAGGGTCAGGAACGGCGCGACCTCTTTCACGCGCTTGGCCGGGTCGCGGTTGTAGAGGATCTGCGAGTCGGAGTTCACCTGGTCGGAGAGCACGATCTGCTCGTCCTGGAACTTGAGCGCGTAGAGCAGGCGCACGAAGACGTTCGACAGCTTCGGCCCGCCGTCGCCCGTGTAGGTGTTGTAGGTCGCCTGCTTCCCGTTCTTGCCGGCGGGGTAGTCGAGCTCGACCGGCTTGCCGCCCTTCGGCGCGCCGACGATCGAGTACGCCGGGGAGTCCTGGCCGAAGTAGATGCGCGGCTGGTAGTCGCCGAGCTTCGTCGAGGTCGGGATGCCGGATTCGATGAACTGCGGTGCCCCGTCGTCCTGCCGCTCGTTGCCGGCGGCCGCGACGAGCCCGTAACCGTGCGTGTACACGAAGGTGTCGTTGAACCAGTTCTGTGTCGACGAGCCGAGGCCCTTCTGGTCGAGCTCGCGCACCGAGACCACCGTGTCCTGCGACTTCCCGTCGATCGTGTAGCGGTCGACGTCGAGGTCGGGCTGGAACGAGTAGTACTGGCGGAACTGCTGCAGCTGGCTGAACGCCGGGCTCACGACCGTCGGGTCGAGCAGGCGGATGCTTGCCGTCGTGTCGGCGTCCTCGCGCAGCGCGCCAGCCGGCGTGTCGGAGGTCGCGTCATAGGACTGCACGTTGATGTCGGAGACCCCGTAGGCATCCCTCGTGGCATCGATCGCCTTCGAGACGTATGCCGTCTCCTTCGGCTTCTCGCTGGGGTCGACGGTGAACTTCTGAACGCCCCACGGGTACAGCGTGCCGATCACGATGGCGCTCACGATCAGCAGGCCGAGCCCGACCATCGGGTAGCGCCAGCGGCCCGTCACCGCGGTGAGCACGAACACGAGGCCGACGATCACGGCGATGCCGGCGAGGATCGTGCGAGCGGGGATCGTGGCGTGCACGTCGGTGTAGGCGGCGCCCGTGATCGAGTCCTTCACGTTCGAGTTCGTCAGCGTGTCGAAGCGGGCGAGCCAGATGCTCAGCGCCTGGACGCCCATGTAGACCGCGCCGATCACGGCGATCTGCACCCGGGCCGAGCGCGAGATGCGGACCTCGCGGCCGCTGACGCGGATCGAGCCGTAGAGGTAGGCGGTCGCGATCGTCGCGAGGAAGGCGATGATCAGCACCGCCAGCGAGAAGCTCACGACCGAGTGATAGAAGGGCAGCCGGAAGATGTAGAACGAGTCGTCGATGTGGAACTGCGGGTCACTCGACCCGAACGGCGTCGAGTGCAGCCACTGCGCCGCCACCTGCCAGCGGCTCGCGCTCGCGACGCCGGCGAACAGGCCGAAGACGATCGGCACGCCCCACATGGCGAGGCGGCGAAGGGGCTCGACGACCTGCTGATAGCGGTCGAGCTGGGTATTGAGCCGCGCGTAGACGGGCCGCAGCCGGTAGGCCAGCTGGATGGACAGCCACAGCGGGAAGCCCATGCCGAGGAACCCGACCGCGAACATGCCGAGCCCCCACCACCACTGCGTGGTCAGGACGCCGAGGTAGCCGAGCTGCTGGAACCACAGCACGTCGGTGAACAGGCTCGCGAAGATGAAGAACGCGATGACGAGCACGACGATGGCGCCGATGGTGATCCACACGGCGGCGCGCCTGCGACGGTCGACCGGTGGCCGAGAGGGACCAGCAGCGGGACCGGAGGCAGCGGCGGAGCTCACCCTTTAAGCCTAGCTGTGGCAGCTTGCGAGCTTGCTGGTGTCGCCGTGGTCAGAGACGGTTTTCAGCACGTTCAGGGAGTCCGACAAGGTCTTCACCGCATAGACGTGCAGTCCGTCGGGGACATGGCCGACCACCTCGTCGCAGTTCGACTGCGGCGCGAGGAACACCGTCGCCCCCGCCTCGCGCGCGCCGAACATCTTCTGGCGGATGCCCCCGATCGCCCCGACGTTGCCCGCCGCGTCGATCGTGCCGGTGCCCGCGACGCGCTTGCCGCCGTTCAGGTAGCCGGGCGTCAGCTTGTCGATGATCCCGAGCGCGAACATCTGCCCGGCGCTCGGGCCGCCGATGTCGGCGAGCTGGAAGTCGACCGTGACCGGCAGCGTGCCGTACTGCTGGCCGCCGACGACGCCGAGGATCCAGGCGCCGTTCGACTTCTTCGGCGTGATGTCGACGTCCTGCGTCGTGCCGTCGCGCTCGATCGTGACGCTGACGGCGCCGCCGTGGTCGGCCTGCACCGCATCCCGCAGGTCCTGCACTGTCTGGACCTTCGCGCCGTCGACGGCGGTGATGCGGTCATTCGCCTTGAGGTGCCCGTCGGCGGGCGAGTCCTTCTCGACGCTCACGACCACGACGTGCTGCTCGACGTCGTAGCCGAGGGCGACGAGGGCCGCCGCCGTGGCATCCTGCTGCGAGGTCGACATCAGCTGCGCGTTCTGCTTGTTGGCCTGGTCCGCCGTCTGGCCGCGGGGGAACTCGGCCTCGACCGGCACGACCGACTTCGAGCGCTGGAACCACGCGGTGACGACCTGGAACCAGTTCGGCAGCTGCTGCGGGTTGCCCACGACGTTGACGGTGAGCAGGTCGAGCGAGCCGCTCGTCGGGTAGGTCTTCCGGTCGCGGATCGACAGCACGGGCTTCGCATCGTCCCGCTTCGGCTGGCCGACCGCGGTGTCGACGCCGAGCGTGTTGAAGACGGGGCCCGGCTGCTCGATGACGTACGGGCTGGGCGCGAAGCCGAGGATCAGGATCGCGGCGACGGATGCCACGAGCAGCAGATAGCCGACGCGCTTCGCCCGGGGCATCCGCTCGCCCTCCCGTTCGCGCACAGCGTTCTCGGGCTCCTCGGAGTACAAGGTCATCGTGATTCTTTCCGGGCTAGCGTGGAATTCTGCTTGCGCAGGCCGTCTGATCGTACCTGCGCGCCCTATCAGTGGAGGATGCACCGACATGTCGGACGACGACGACAAGTCTCCCGAGGACGCCCTGCGCGACATGCTGCGCGACATGCTCGCGGGCAACGCCGAGCTCGACCCGCAGAAGCTCGCGGGCGCGGCGGGTCTGCCGAGCGACCCGGCGAGCATCCAGCAGCTCATCGTGCAGCTGCAGGGCGCTCTGCGGGGCAACCCCGACGGCTCGATCAACTGGGACCTCGCCCTGCAGCAGGGGCGGCAGCTGGCGCAGTCCGGCACCGTCGAGACGCCGCCCGGGCAGACCTCGGCGCTCGAGCAGGCCTTCCACGTCGCCGAGCTCTGGCTCGACGAGGCGACGAGCGTCGGCGCGCTCACCCAGACGCCCACCCTGCTGTCGCGCGGCGAATGGGTGAAGCGCACCATGCCGCTGTGGACGCAGCTCGCCGAGCCGGTCGCGAACTCCATCGCGGATTCGCTCACCAAGGTCATGCGCGAGCAGGCGCCCGAGGAGCTGCAGGGCATGCTGGCCAACGCCGGCCAGATGGTCCGCGCCGTGGGGGGCACGCTGTTCGCGATGCAGCTCGGCCAGGTGGTCGGGCAGCTCTCGACCGAGGTCGTCTCGGGCGGCGACATCGGCATCCCGCTGCTCGAGGACGGGCAGGCGGCCCTGCTGCCGCAGAACGTGCGCGCCTTCGGCGAGGGCCTCGACATCCCCGACGACCAGGTCTCCCTCTATCTCGCGGTGCGCGAGCTCGCCCACGCGCGGCTGTTCTGGCACGCGAAGTGGCTGCGGCTGCAGGTCATCACGGCGATCACCGAGTTCGCGCGCGGCATCCGCATCGACACCGAGCGCCTCGAAGACGTCGCGTCGTCCTTCGACCCCGCGAACCCCGAGGAGCTGCGCGACGTGCTCGCCTCCGGTGCGCTGATCCCGCCGAAGACCGACGCTCAGGAAGCCGCGCTCGCCCGCCTCGAGACGCAGCTCGCGCTCATCGAGGGCTGGGTCGACGTCGTCACGGCGTCGGCGACCTCGCGCCTGCCTCGGGCGGATGCCGTCGCCGAGACCGTGCGCCGGCGGCGCGCTGCGGGCGGCCCGGCCGAGTCGGCCTTCGCGACCCTCGTCGGCCTCGAGCTGCGGCCGCGGCGGCTGCGCGAGGCCGCCGCGATGTGGCAGCAGGTGACCGACGCCGTCGGGGCCGCCAAGCGCGACGAGCTGTGGTCGCACCCCGACCTGCAGCCCGGCGCCGACGACATCGACGACCCGCAGCGGCTCATCGCGAAGCTCGCGGGCGCGGCGCCGGCCGACCCCGAGATGGACGCGCTCGACCAGGCCATCGAGGACCTGCTGAACGACGACTCCGGGGAGCGCCCGACCGAGGACTGACCGGCCTGTGGACAAACCCGGCGCGGTGAGGCCGCCCTGGCGGATGCTGGCCGGGTGATCCTGCGACTCGACCCGACGGTTCCCGTGGTGTGGCGCTCGCCCACCGCCGTGCAGATCGGCGTCGACCCCGTGGTGTGCGTCTTCGACGGGGTGAGCTACGCCACCGAGCGCCTGCTCGCAGCCCTCGCGGTCGGCGTTCCCGAAGAGGGGCTCGCGGTCGTCGCCGAGGCGGCCGGTGTCGGCGAGGCGTACGCCGACGCGCTGCTGGCCGCCGTGCGGCCGGCGCTGCTCGCCGGTGACGCGCTGCGCCCCGCTCCCCCGCGCTCACCGGCCGAACTGCACGTGGCGGTCGACGGCGACGGGCCGGCCGCCCGCCAGCTGGCCGCGGTGCTGCGCGGCCTCGGTGTGCGGCTCGCCGAGACGCTGCCCGACCCCGCCGGGGCCGCCGCGCTGGACGCGGCCGTGGTGTTCGGCTCGTACGGCGTGCCGACCGGGCGGCATGGGGCCTGGCTGCGCCGCGACGTGCCGCACCTCGGCGTGGTCTTCGGCGAGCGCTCCGCGCGCATCGGGCCCTTCGTCGAGCCCGGCGTCGGCCCCTGCCTCGCCTGCCTCGACCTCAGCCGCGCCGACGCCGACCCCGCCTGGCCCGTGATCGCATCGCAGCTCGCGGGGAAGCGGTCACCCGTCGAGGGCGGCCGGCTCGAGGCATCCGTCACCCTGCGCGTCGTGCGCGAGCTGCTCGCGCACCTGCTCGACGGGTCGCGGGAACTCGTCGGCGCGAGCCTTGAGCTCGGGGTGGACGGGTCGCAGTCGCGTCTCACGCACGAGCCGCACGCTCGATGCGGCTGCCGAGCTCTGCCAGGAAGCGAGACGGCTGACGTGCCCCGGCTCGCCCGGTTCCGGTCTCGCTCCAGCTCAGCCGCAGCCGCCGCCTCGCGCGGGTGATGCCGACGTAGAGCAGACGGCGCTCTTCGTCGACCTGCTCGAAGGTCGTCGCGTACGAGATCGGAACGAGCCCCTCCGAGAGCCCGACGATGTGCACCTCGTCCCACTCGAGGCCTTTGGCGCTGTGCAGGGTCGCGAGAGTGACGGCGCGCACCGTCGGCTCATGCTGGCCGGCCTGGCGTTCGAGCAGCTCGTCGGTGAAGCGGCGGAACGTCGTTCCCGCGGGCGCCTGATCGGCGAGGGTCATGAGCGCGTTGAGGCTCTCCCACCGGTCGCGCACGGCGCCGGCTGCCTCGGGCGGGCTCTGGGTCCAGCCGAGCGAGCGCAACACGTCTGACACCGACTTGAACAGCGGCTCGCCGCTGACCGTGACGGACGCCGCGCGCAGAGCGAGCACCGCCTGCTTCACCTCGGGCTGATCGAAGAAGCGCTTCGCGCCGTGGATGCGATACGGCACGCCCGCCTGCGTCAGCGCCTGCTCGAGCGCGGCCGCCTGCACGTTCACGCGGTAGAGCACGGCGATCGACTCGGGCGCGCTGCCCGCGGCGATCGAGGCGGCGACGGACGCCGCGACCGCGGTCGCCTCGGCGGCGTCGCTCGGGTGCTGCACGACGCTCGGCGTGGGGGCCGGCTCGTCGGCGTGCGCCGCGTGGAGGACGAGGCTGCCCTGCCTGCCGCGCATCAGCTCGTTCGCAGCGGCGACCACGGGCGGCGCCGAGCGGTAGTTCTGCTCGAGCCGCACGACGATGGCGTCCTCCCAGCGGCGCTCGAAGCCGAGCAGGAATCCGCTCGACGCGCCCGCGAAGGAGTAGATGGTCTGGCTCGCGTCCCCGACGACGCAGACGTCGCGGCGGTCGCCGAGCCACAGCTCGAGCAGCTGCTGCTGCAGCGGCGAGACGTCCTGGTACTCGTCGACGACGAAGAAGCGGTACTGCTCGCGCACCTGCATCGCGACCTGCGGCTCGGACTCGATCATGCCGGCCGTCACGAGCAGCACGTCCTCGAAGTCGATGAGCCTCCGCTCGTCCTTCAGCGTCTCGTAGGCGGCCATCAGGTCGGCGAGCTGCTCAGCCGTGAGGTTCCCGGGGGTCGGGCGGCCGGCGCGCGCGTATGCGTCGATCGAGAGGCCGCTCACCTTGCGGAACTCGATCTCGGAGGCGGCGTCGCGCAGGGTCGCCGTGTCGAGCTTGAGCTTCAGCACCTGGGCGGCGTGGCCGAGGATGCGCGCCTTCCCCGGGGCCAGCTCGGGCATCCGCCCGCCCGCGACGAGCGGCCAGAAGTGGTTCAGCTGCGCGAGCGCCGCCGCGTGGAAGGTGCGCGCCTGCACGCCGCCCGCGCCGAGCGCGCGCAGCCGGCCGCGCAGCTCGGCCGCCGCGCGGTTCGTGAAGGTGAGCGCCATGACGCGGCTCGGCGCGTATGCCCCCGTCGCGACGCCGTAGGCGATGCGGTGCGTGATCGCGCGGGTCTTCCCGGTGCCCGCGCCGGCGAGGATGCACACCGGCCCGAGAAGCGCTTCCGCGGCGACCCGCTGCTCGGCGTCCAGGCCGTTCAGCAGCTCGTCGGGCGTCATGCTGCGCGGTGCCCCTCGGCGGGCGGCGGCTGGTCGAGCGGGCCGCCGTACCACTCGGTGATGATCGCGTGGGCGATCGACGAGCCGCCGGGAAGCTTCAGGTCGTCGCGCTCGGCCCACAGCTCGTCGCGGCTGAACCACCGCAGCGCGAGGATCTCGTGCCCGTCGGGTGTCGTCGGCACGTCGCCCTGGGCGACCGCGCGCGCCTCGAAGCCGATCATGACCGAGGCGGGGAACGGCCACGGCTGCGAGCCGAGATAGCGCGGCGCGGTGCACACGACGCCCGACTCCTCATGCACCTCGCGGATGACCGCGGCCTCGAACGACTCGCCCGGCTCGACGAAGCCCGCGAGGATCGACCAGCGGTTGTTCTCCCACATGGCGTTGCTGCCGAGCAGGATGCGGCCCGCATCGTCGAGCACGCGCACGATGATGGCCGGGTCCGTGCGCGGGAAGACCTCGTTGCCGTCCACGAAGCAGCGTCGCACCCAGCCGCCCTGCTCGACCACCGTCGGCGTTCCGCAGCGGGGGCAGTGCGTGTGCGACTCGTGCCAGTTGGTGATCGCGACCGCCTCGACGAAGAGGGCGTAATCGCGCTCGTCGAGCACCGCACCCGCCTCGCGCAGACCCGCCCAGCGGGACTCGTCGGGCTCGAGCTCGGCCGCCGCGGCATCCGTCAGCGTCACCGCGATCACGGGCGTTCCGGTCTCGACCACGCGGCCCAAGTACACGCGCACGAGCGCCGTCGTCTGGCGGTCGGGCTCGATGAGATCGAGGGATGCCGCGCCGTCGCCCGCCGTGACGAGCGACCGGCCCCGCCACAGCGGCAGGATGCGGGTCTGCGGCTCAGCGAGCAGCTCGTCGAACAGCTCGGGGCGGGCGCGGCGCTCGCCGTCGCGATCGACGACGAGCCCCGTGAGCGGCTCGAGCGCCGTGCGACGTGTCATCCGTGTCCCTTCGACCGCGCGGGCCTACCCTGAGGGGCATGGCCAGAACCCCATTCACTCTAGCCGCGCTCTCCACGGCGGCGGTTCCCGGCCTTGAGGTGGTCGCGACCCGCGAGCACACGACGGGGGAACACGGCGACTACGACACCGCGATCATGCGCACGGCAGAGGGGCGCGAGCTCATCGTCCGAGTGCCGCGCACGCAGGCCGCCGAGACCGAGCAGGCCGCCGATCTGATCGCGCTCGGGGCGCTCACGGGCGGCATCCGCTCGCGGCTGCCGTTCGAGGTGCCGACGGCGCTCGGCCAGTCCCCCTTCGACGGCTCGCGGGCCGTCGTCTACGACTTCCTTCCGGGGCGCCCTCTCGAGCTCTCGCGCGTGCACGGCGAGATCGCCGTCTCAGCGGGGCAGGCCATCGCCGCGATCCATTCCCTGCCGACCGGGTTCGTGCTCGAGGCCGGGCTGCCGCAGCAGTCGGCCGAAGACGCGCAGCGCGCCGTCATGACCGAGATCGACCGCGCCCAGCAGACGGGCTCGCTGCCCGCCGCCCTGCGCAGCCGCTGGTATCAGGCCGCGGCCGACCAGTCGCTGTGGCGCTTCCTGCCGACCGTGATCAACGGAGCCCTGTCGGCCGACTCGCTGCTCGTCGACGACACCGCGGTGCGGGCCGTGATCGGCTGGTCGGCGCTGTCGGTCGGCGACCCCGCGCGCGACCTCGCGTGGGTGATGGGGGCGCAGCCGGATGCCGCAGAGGCGGTCTTCTCGTGGTACGAGATGGGCCGGCAGGCATCCCCCGACCCGCGCCTGCAGCATCGCGCCCTGCTGCACGCGGAACTCGATCTCGCCCGCTGGCTGCTGCACGGCCATGAGCTGCACGACCAGGCGATCATCGCCGATGCCGAGTCGATGCTCGACACCCTCGTCGACCGGGTGCACCAGAACGGCGTCGACCCGCTCGAGCAGGCCACGGGCCCGGTGCTCGACGCCGCCGAGGTCGAGCAGCTGCTGTCGCAGCGACCGGGTCACTCCGACGGAATGGAGCCCGTCGAGGAGAGCGACGAGGCGGCGAACGTCGAGAGCCAGCGCTCTTCGAGCTCGGACGACGAGTAGATCCGCTCGGGGCGGATGACCCGGTCGTCTGCCACGAAGTAGAACACCGCGTCGATCGACTCGGGGTCGACGCCCGTCCACGTCGCGTAGGCATGCCGGTAGAGCGCGAGCTGGAACTGCTTCCGCTCGAGATCGTCGTCGTCGGCCGGCGCCTTCCCGGTCTTCCAGTCGACGATCTGGGTGCGGCCGCCCGGCAGCCGGTAGACAGCGTCGAGCTTGCAGACGAACACGTGCCCGGCGAGCGGGGCGTGGATCTCGATCTCGACCTCGGTCGGCGCGAGGTTCGCCCACTCGCTGCGCTCGAAGGTCGCCTTGAGCTCGGCGAGGCGGTCGGCATCTGCCTCGTTCTCGGGGGTCAGGTCATCGCGCTCGAACTCGGCGGCGTCGATCACCTCGGTCTGGCCGAACACGCCGGCGCGCCGTTCGACCCAGGCGTGGAAGAGCGTGCCGATGCGGGTGGCCTTGTAGGGACGCTCGGGCATCGGCCTCGTGAGGCTCTGCAGCGTCGCCTCGGGGGCGCTCACGAAGTCCTTGTAGCGCGACGCGGGAATGCGCACCGGCGGCCGCTCGAGGCGGCCTGCGCCCGTGGTGCGGAGCTCGCGCAGCAGCAGCTCGAGGTCGTCGCGCCACGGCCCGACGTCGCGGGCGGGGTCGGCCGGGCCGAGCTCGAGGCGGCGCCGCACGGCGTCTGCGGCGGCGCGCACGGCGACCTCGCGCCCGCGCAGCGGATTCTTCGGCCACCGCACGGGGTCGGCGAGCTCGGCGTCGATGGGGTTCTCGTCTGAGGCAAGCTCGGGCACGGCACCCGCGGGTATCAGCCCCGCGTCGCGCAGCTCGGTGAGATACGCACTCGGCCGCCGCGGCTTGCTCTGGCCGCCCCAGTAGGCGCCCGAGAGCAGCAGGCGGTCGCGCGCACGCGTGACGGCGACGTAGGCGAGGCGCCGCTCCTCGTCGAGGTGGCGCTCGCGCAGCTCCTGCTTGAACGCGTCGAGGCTCGCGAGGAACTGCTTCTGGGTCTCGGCCGTGCGCCAGGCGAGCACGGGCAGGGCGTTGCGGTCGCCGCGGAACTCGAAGGGCAGCTTCCCGAAGCGCACCCAGCCGGCGCCGTCGCGATACGCGTTCGGGAGCTCGTCGTCGACGAGGCGGGGCACGGCGACGAGGTCCCACTCGAGGCCCTTTGAGCCGTGGATCGTCAGCACCTGCACCGACCCCGGCTCGGGCGGGTCGGTGCGCGGGCTGAAGCGCTCGCGCCCTTCCGCCTCGTAGAGCCAGTCGAGGAAGGCGCGCACCCCGGCGCCGGTGTCGTCGCTCGACGCGAAGCCGCGGGCGAGGCCGAGGAAGGCGTCGAGGCCGGCTTGGCCGCCGGCTGCCGACTCGTTGGCGCGCACCTCGATGTCGAGGTTCAGCTCGTGGATCACGAGCGTCACGAGGTCGAGCAGGTCGAGGCCGAGCCGGCCGCGCAGCTCGTCGAACTGCTTCGCGGCGGCGCGCAGGCGCTCGAGGCCGGCCTGTGAGAAGTCGGCGAGGGCGCCGTGGTCGGGGCGGGCGCTGCCGATGAAGTCGAGGGCCTCGATGATCGACGCCCCCTCGTCGTCGGCGACGGAGCCGCGCAGCTGCTGGCGCACCTCGCCGTCGAGCAGCTGCTGCCGGAAGTCGCGCTTCTCGAGCCAGCCCGCGAGCGCGCGCAGCGCCTGCAGGTCGCGTACGCCGATGCGCCACCTGGCGCCCGCGAGCAGGCGCAGCAGCTCGCTGCCCGCGTCGGGGTCGACGAGTACCTTGAGCGCACACACGAGGTCGACGACGGCGGCCTGCTCGAGCAGACCGCCGAGACCGAGCACGTGATAGCGGATGCCGGCCGCCCGCAGCGCCCGCGTGAAGACATCCGTGCGGCCCCATGAGCGCATCAGCAGGGCGGCCGTCGGCTTCTCGGCGCCTGCGGCGTCGAAGCGGGTCTTGAACCAGTCGGCGACGGCCGCCGCCTCGTCGAGGATCGTCTGCTCGAACCGCACCTCGATCTGGCCCGCGGGCGCATCGGCGCGGGCGTCGAGCTGCTCGACGTCGACGCGCGCCTTGGCGTTGAGCGGCGCCGCGATCGCGTTCGCCGCGGCGAGCACCGTGACCGGATTCCGCCAGCTCGTCGTGAGCGGAAAGGTCGGGGCGACGCCCGGCTCGCCGGCGAAGGCGCGCGAGAAGTCGTCGAGGTTGTCGGCGCTCGCGCCGCGCCAGCCGTAGATGGACTGGTTGGGGTCGCCGACCGCCATGACGGGATGCCCCGCGAAGAGCCCCGCGAGCAGGTCGGTCTGAATGAACGAGGTGTCCTGGTATTCGTCGAGCAGCACCACCTTGAACCGCCGCTGGTACTCCGTGGCGATGTCGGCGCCGCGGCGCTTCACGGCCTGCAGCGCGAAGGCGACCTGATCGCTGTATTCGATGAGCCCCCTGCGGCGCTTCTCTGCGGCGTACTCGACGGCGAGGTCGACGAGCAGCGGCAGCTGATCGATGAGCTGCGCCGCCTTGACCGCTTCGGCCATGGAGGCGTTCCTGCCGCCGGACGGCAGCGCGAGCAGGTCCTGGAACTCGCCGGCCAGGCGCAGCACGGCGTCGGGGTCGCTCACGTCGTTGTCGCTCAGCGCGTGGGCGAGGTCGAGAACGGCGGTCGTGAGCTTGTCGAGCGAATGCTCGGTCTCGAGCAGGCGCGGGTCGGTGCTGCGGCCGACCACGGTGCGGGCGAGGCGCCACGCCGCCGCCTCGCCGAGCAGCACGCCGTCGGCCTCGCGCCCGATCGCGAGGGCGTTCTCGCGGAACAGCGCGTTGGCAAACGAGTTGTAGGTCGAGACCGTCGGCGCGTCGAGCGGATCGTGGGCGCCCGGCAGCGCACCGGAGGCGCGCAGCTTCTCGAGGTGCCCGCGGATGCGCGCGGCCAGCTCGCCCGCGGCCTTGCGAGTGAAGGTGAGGCCGAGCACCTCACCCGGCGCGACGAGCCCGTTGGCGATCAGCCAGACCACCCGGGCCGCCATCGTCTCGGTCTTGCCGCTGCCCGCGCCGGCGACGACGAGGGCCGGCTCGGCGCCGGCCTCGATGACGCGCTTCTGCTGCGGCGTCGGCGAGTACGACTGCCCGAGCAGACGCGCGACCTCGTCTGCGCCGTAGCCGGCCGTGCCGACGTCGAACACGGGGTCGGTTCGCGCGCTCATTCGGCCGCCTCCGACACCTCGGGCACGAGGTGGATGCGGTAGTCGTAGCTGTCGCGCCCGTTGTCGGAGCGCACGCCGATGAACTCGGCGCCCGCCATGCCGCGGCCGACCTCCTGCACGCGCATGCGGAACTCCTCGAACTCTTCCTCGGTCTTGGCCTGCTGCGGCACCTCGCGGTACCTCTTCCTCGTCGTGGCGGTCTCGGGCGCGATGAACACGAGCTTCGCGCCGCCGAGCGGCCCCCGATCGGGCAGCGCCCCGTCGTGGTAGGCGAGCTGGTAGGCGCTCAGCTGGGGGTGCTCCGGCACCTCGGGCCCGCTCGGGTACTGCCGCCCCGTCTTGAGATCGACGATGACGACGGTGCCGTCGGCGCGCCGCTCGATGCGGTCGATCGCGCCGTTGATGACCGTCTGCCCCAGCCGCAGCGTGAAGGCGCCCTCTGCCTCGAGCAGCGCCGCCCCCGAGCGCTCGAACTCGGCGAGGTAGTCGTGCAGCCCCTCGGCCATCTTCTGAACGCGCCGCTTCTCGCGCTGCTCGACCCAGCCCGGCTCGAGATTCAGCTCGCCCCAGCGTCGCTCGACATCGCCCCAGATCCGCTCGACGCTGATGTCGCCCTCCGGCTCGCCCGCCGCGATCTCCATGATGGAGTGCATGATCGTGCCCACCCCGGTCGCGAGGCCGCCCGAGGTGCCGGACATGACGTCGACGAACCACCCGAGCGGCGACTTCTCGAACGAGGCGACGCGCGACGGCGAGACCGCGACGGTCGCCTCCGGATCGCGCTCGAGGTCGACCAGGGGGCCCTCGACCGACGGCTCGAGCACCCCGTACCACTCGGCGGGGTCCGCCCCTGCGACGCCCGCCTCGGCGAGCATGGCGAGGGATGCCGCCGCCGCGGCATCCGCCGGCGCGCTCGTCAGTCGGCGGCGCAGCTGGCCGACGAGCCCGCGCAGCGTGAACGGATGCCCCGCCACCGGCACCTGCTCACCCTCGGCGAGCCGCAGGAACGGGGATGACTGCTGATCTTCGCCCTCGCTCGCGGCGACGATCAGCAGCCTGCTCGCGCGCGAGACGGCCAGAGCGAACATGCGCAGCTCGTCGTGCAGCACCGCGGCCCGCTCGTCGACGACCCCGGCCTCGCCGGCGAGCGACTGGGGGTGCAGCAGCGAGCCGCGCAGCCGCACGTTCGGCCAGGTGCCCTCTTGCACGGCGGCCACCGCCACCACGTCGAACTCGAGCCCGACTGCCGCGGCGGGCGTGCACACGAGCACCGCGTCGGCGAGCGAGCGCGGCGCGAGCGTGTCCTCGGGCACGGCTGCCTCGAGCAGCTCGGTCACGAAGTCGCCGGGCGGCCGCCCCGGCGAGCGCTCGACGAAGCGCTTGGCGGCCGCGAACAGCGCGACGACGCCGTCGAGATCGCGGTTCGCCTCGTCGCCGAGCACGCCGCCGCGCGCGGCCTGCTTCGACCAGGTCGCGGCGAGACCGCTGCGATCCCACAGGGTCCACAGCAGCTCTTCGATCGTCGCCCCCCGGCCGGCCTGGCCGCGCGCCGCCTGCAGCGTCGTCGCGAGCCGGCGCGCGGCGCGGCCCGGGGCCATGTCTTCCACGGTGACCAGGGCGTTGGGGTCGGCGAGCGCCTCGGCGAGCAGGACGTCGCCCGGGCGGCTGCCCTCGCCCGCGAGCTCTTCGTGCCGCAGCGCGAGTCGCAGCTTGCGCAGCTGCACGACGTCGAGGCCGCCGAGCGGCCCGAGCAGCAGCTCGGTCGCCACCGCGCCGTCGAGCGGGGTGATGCCGAGCACGACGCCGACCGCGGTGAGCAGCTGCTTGGCCGCGTAGTCGTCGCGCAGCGCCCCGGCCGACGCGGTCGTGCGGGTCGGCACCTCGGCGACCGCGAGGGCGCGGGCGATCTCGGGCACCTGCCGGCCGGAGCGGACGATGATCGCCATGCGACTCCACGGCACGGTGGGCTCGAGCAGATGCAGCTCGCGCAGTCGCCGCGCCAGGGTCGCGTACTGCTCGGGGTCGCTCGGCGCCACGATGTTCTGCACGAGCCCGCCCTCACCGGCCGGCTCCGCGCGCCGCTGGGCGCCCGCGAGCGCCGTTCCGATGCGATCGGTGATGGCTCGGGTGACCGCCCGCAGGGCCGCGGGCTGCCGATGCGCGGTGGTCAGCGTCAGCCGCTCGACGTCGAGGCCGACCCGGGCGCCGAAGCCCGCCACCGCGGCGGGGTCGGCGCCGCGGAAGGTCGTCGTCGCGACGTCGGGGTCGCCGAAGGCGATGACGGGCACTCCGCGCCGGGCGATCGCGGCCAGAAGGTCGAGGCCGGCGCGCGTGAACTCCTGCAGATCGTCGACCACGAGCAGGCGGATGCCCGGCGAGACCTCGCCGGAGGAGATCAGCCGCGCGGCGTCGGCCAGCAGCTCGGCCGCCGTCACGAAGCCCGGTCGCAGGGTGTCGAGCGTGTCCTGGTAGCGCGCGATGAACTCCCCCGCCGCGACCCACTCGGGCAGCCCCTGTGCCCGCCCGAGCTCGGCGAGCCGCCGGGCCGGGACGCGGTTCTCGACCATGCGCTCCATCAGCTCGCGCAGCTCGGCACGGAAGCCGGCCAGCCGCCGCACGTCGACGGGAAGGTGCTCGGGCCAGACAACTCCCCCGCGACCGGCCTCTGCGTCGTCGGCGTCGCCGGCGAGCTGTTCTGCGAGCAACTGGTCTTGCTCGGCGCCGGTCAGCAGGCGCGGCTCGGGCGCACCGGCCGCCGCCGCGTGCTCGCCGACGACGCTGAACGCGAGCGAGTTCGCGGTGCGGGCACGCGGCCCCTGGGTCGCCACGCCGAGGCGCAGCGAGAGCCGGTCGCGCAGCGCCGTCGCCGCTGCCCGGCTGGCGCACAGTGCGAGCACCTCGTCTGGCCCGACCTCGCCCGCGGCGACGCGTGCGGCGATCAGCTCGACCAGTGTCGACGTCTTCCCCGTGCCCGGCGCGCCCAGCACGACCGCGGACCGCCCGAAGGGAAGGTCGAGGACGGCTTGCTGAGACACGTCGAGTTGCACGCTCGAAAACGTACCGGCATCCCCCGACATCGACGCGCCGACCGCCCCGCTTCCCCCTGAGCGAACACGCGATCGGCGCCGCGCGCGCACTCGATAGGCTCGTCAGCAGTCAACGACGAAAGGCACCACGGTGGAGATCCGCATCGGCATTCTGAACGCCCCCCGCGAGCTCAGCTTCGAGACCGACGAGTCGGCCTCCGACGTGAGCGGCAAGGTCAGCGCGGCCATCTCGGGCGGCACGCCGGTGCTCGAGCTCACCGACAACAAGGGCGCCCAGTTCGTCGTGCCCGTCGCCGGTATCGCCTACGTGCAGATCGGCGCGGAAGAGACCCGCCGCGTCGGCTTCGTCGCCTAAGTCGCCGCCATGGAACTGATGTTCATCGCCCTCGCGGGGCTGATCATCGGCGCCGCCGGGCGCTATGCGCTGCCCTGGCGGCACACGCACGGCGTGGCGCTCATGCCGGCCGTCGGCGGCGTCGCCGCGATGGTGCTCTGGGTCGCGCTGACCTGGGCCGGCCTCGCCTGGGACGGCGGCGTGATCTGGTGGATCGCGCTGTTCGGCACCGGCGCCGTCGTCGCGGCCGTCGACCTGCTGGTCGGCCGGCTGCGCACGCGGGCGGATGCCGCGCTGCTCGAGTCCGTGACCAAGCACGGCGTTCCCGCCGCGGCCTAGGCGGTCAGCCCCAGCGCATCCATGCGCCGGGTGTGCGTGGCGATGACGTCGGCGAAGAGCGGCTCGGTGTGCGCGTCATCGGATTCGGCATCCCCCGTCAGCCTCAGGGCCGATCGCGCGATGAGCAGGGTGTCGCCGACGAGCCGGCGCCCCCACATCGCGAGCCGCGCCGCGAGCTGTGCGTCGCCGGCGAGGCGCTCGCGCAGCAGCGCCTCGAGCGCGCGCCCCTCGTCGGGGTCCACGGCGAACAGCGCGGGCAGGTCCTTGATGCCGTCGGCGTCGACGCCGCGCGACAGCGCCGAGAAGAAGTCGTTGAGCAGACCGCCGCAGATGTGCGCGCCGAGCAGCCGCTCGGCCCAGTCGTGCCCGCGGGTGACCGCGGCGAACTCCTCGACGGCGGCGACATACGGCGTCATCTCGCGCTCGGGGTCAGAGCCCATCCGCCGCAGCTCGGCGGTGAAGCGCTGATGCCGTGCGAAGGCGCGCGCGGCCGAGCGGCCGATCGCCTCTTTCGCGCCGAAGCCCGGGACATCCGCCACGAGCCCCGACAGCCGCTCGAACGCGCCGAGCTGGATGCAGGCCGCCTGACCGAGGAACTGCCGCAGCTCTGGGGCGATCTCGGCGAGGTCGGCGGCGACCGTGGAACGCCGCTCGCGACGGGGTCGCAGACGGGGTGCGTCGAGGCTGAGGCGACGGCGGCGGAACCACGAGAACGGCACGGCCAGAAGTCTAGGAGCTTCCCCCCGGTAGACTGGCAGGAGGCTTGAGGATTCTCCCTCGCCGGACCGACACCGAACAGGTATCCACTTCGTGACTTTCGCAGATCTCAACATCGACAACGACATCGTCGAGGCGCTTGCGGCCAAGGGCATCACCGAGCCCTTCCCCATCCAGGTGCAGACCATCCCCCTCGCCCTTGCCGGGCAGGACATCATCGGCCAGGCCAAGACCGGCACGGGCAAGACCTTCGGCTTCGGGCTGCCGGTCATCCAGCGCCTCGGGGCCGACCCCGCACCGGGCGTGAAGGCGCTCATCGTCGCGCCGACGCGCGAGCTCGCCGTGCAGGTGAGCGAGGACATGGAGCTCGGGGCGTCCAACCGCCCGACCAAGGTCGTGGCCATCTACGGCGGCAAGGCCTACGAGGGCCAGGTCGCCGCCATCAAGGACGGCGCGCAGATCGCCGTCGGCACCCCCGGCCGCCTGCTCGACCTCGCAGGCCAGCGCCTGCTCGATCTCTCGCAGGTGACCGAGGTCGTTCTCGACGAGGCCGACAAGATGCTCGACCTCGGCTTCCTGCCCGACATCGAGAAGATCTTCCAGCAGCTGCCGGCCGTGCGGCACACCATGCTGTTCTCGGCCACGATGCCCGGCCCGATCGTCGCCCTCGCGCGCCGGTTCATGAGCAAGCCGATCCACATCCGCGCGAACGACCCCGACGAGGGCCTCACGCAGGCGAACATCAAGCACGTCATCTACCGCGCGCACGCCCTCGACAAGGACGAGGTCATCGCCCGCATCCTGCAGGCGGAAGGGCGCGGCAAGACCGTCATCTTCACGCGCACCAAGCGCGCCGCCGCCAAGCTGCAGGACGAGCTGGCAGATCGCGGCTTCCCCGCCGTGAGCGTGCACGGCGACCTCAATCAGGAGCAGCGCGAGCGCAACATGGCCGCGTTCAAGTCCGGCAAGAAGGAGATCCTGATCGCAACGGATGTCGCAGCCCGCGGCATCGACGTCGACGACGTCACCCACGTGATCAACCACACGATCCCCGACGACGAGAAGACCTATCTGCACCGCGCCGGCCGCACCGGCCGCGCAGGCAAGACCGGCATCGCCGTCACCTTCGTCGACTGGGAGGACCTGCACAAGTGGGCTCTCATCAACCGCGCTCTCGAGTTCGGCCAGCCCGAGCCGGTCGAGACCTACTCGTCGTCACCGCACCTCTACACCGACCTGAACATCCCCGAGGGCACCAAGGGACGCCTGAAGACGACGCCAAAGCCGAAGGCCGAGTCCGAGGTCGCGAAGCAGGGTGCGGGCGAGGGCGGCTCGCGCTCGCGGCGCAGCCGCACGCGGACGCGCACGGCGACAACGGATGCCCCGGCCGCCGCGTCAGCTGACGAGAAGCCCGTCGCCGCCGGCACGCACGACGGCCAGGGCGCCGAGCACCGCGACGGCAACGCAGCCCCGCGCCGGCGCCGCCGTCGCCGCGGCGGCTCGCGCCCCGAGAGCCGCGGGCCTCAGTAGGTCACGAGCCCGCGCTCGTGGAACTGACCGCGGACGCGTCGGACGAGCTCGGGCGACGGGGGCACCGTCTCCTCGAGCGCGTACGGGCGGCGCAACGCGTGCCACTTCTCGCGGCCGAGCTGGTGGAAGGGCAGCACCTCGACTCGCGTGACCGTGCCGGAGCGCACGCCGTTCAGTGAGGCCGTGTAGTCGGCGACCCGCTCGACGTTGTCCCACGCATCCGTGAGCCCCGGCACGAGCACGAAGCGCACCCACACCTCGACCCGGCCCTCGCGCGCGAGCCGCCGCCCGAACCGCAGGGTCGGCTCGAGCGCCTCGCCGGTCACGCGCCGGTAGGTCTCGGGGTCGCCCGACTTGACGTCGAGCAGCACGAGATCGGTGTCGGCGAGCGCCTCGTCCGTCAGCGCGCGGCCGAGGAATCCGCTCGTGTCGAGGCACGTGTGCACGCCCAGCTCCTTCGCTCCGCGCAGCACGCGGGCCGCGAACGCCGGCTGCATGAGGATCTCGCCGCCCGAGAGCGTGAGCCCGCCGCCCGTCGCCTCGAAGACCGGCAGATAGCGCGCGATGCGCGAGATGAGCTCGGATGCCTCGACCTCTGTGCCGTCGCGCATGAACCAGGTCTCGGGGTTCTGGCAGTACAGGCACCGCAGCGGGCACCCGTTCATGAACACCGTGAGCCGCGTGCCCGGCCCGTCGACGGCGGTGACGAGCTCCCACGAGTTGACGCACCCGAGCTCGCCGGAATGCAGGCGCGCCACGCGGTCGTGATGCGAGACGACGTCGGCCGCCGCGACATCCCCGAGCGCGCTCACCGCGCCGTTCGTGACCGCCATGCCGGTCACACGCTCTCGTGGAAGGTGCGCGAGAGCACGTCGAGCTGCTGCTCGCGCGTGAGCCGCACGAAGTTCACCGCGTAGCCGGAGACCCGGATCGTCAGCTGCGGGTAGTTCTCGGGGTGCTCCATGGCGTCCTCGAGCGTCTCGCGGTTCAGCACGTTGACGTTCATGTGGTAGCCGTCCGTTCCGACCGAGGCGTCCAGCAGGCCGGCCAGGTTCGCGACGCGCTCCTCGCGGGTGCGCCCCAGGCCGCTCGGCAGCACGGTGTTCGTGAGCGAGATGCCGTCTTGCGCCTCGGCGTAGGGGATCTTCGCGACCGACAGCGCGCTCGCGAGCATGCCGTGGCTGTCGCGGCCGTTCATCGGGTTCGCCCCCGGCGCGAACGGCTGCCCCGCACGGCGCCCGTCCGGCGTGTTCCCCGTGTTCTTGCCGTAGACGACGTTCGAGGTGATGGTCAGCACCGACTGCGTCGGCACGGCGCCCCGATAGCAGGGGTAGTGGCGCAGCTTCTCCATGAACGACTCGACCAGCTCGACGGCGATCGCGTCGGCGCGCTCGTCGTCGTTGCCGTAGCTCGGGAACTCGCCGTCGGTCTCGTAGTCGACCACGATGCCGCGCTCGTCGAAGAGCGGGGTGACCCGCGCGTACTTGATGGCCGAGAGCGAGTCGGCCGCGACCGAGAGCCCCGCGATGCCGCAGGCCATCGTGCGCAGCACGTCCTTGTCGTGCAGAGCCATCTCGAGCCGCTCGTAGTCGTACTTGTCGTGCATGTAGTGGATGACGTTCAGCGCCTCGACGTAGGTGGCCGCCAGCCACTCCATGGTGTCGTCGAGGCGGGCGCGCACGTCCGCGTAGTCGAGGGGTGCGCCCGCCTCGACCGCGGGGCGCGCCGGCGCCACCTGCGCGCCCGTGATCTCGTCACGGCCGCCGTTGATGGCGTAGAGCAGCGCCTTCGCGAGGTTGGCGCGGGCGCCGAAGAACTGCATCTGCTTGCCGACCGCCATGGGCGAGACGCAGCATGCGA
This sequence comes from Gryllotalpicola kribbensis, assembly GCF_039538245.1. Taxonomy (NCBI): domain Bacteria; kingdom Bacillati; phylum Actinomycetota; class Actinomycetes; order Micrococcales; family Microbacteriaceae; genus Gryllotalpicola; species Gryllotalpicola kribbensis. The sequence goes on along the minus strand of NZ_BAABBX010000005.1, from coordinate 184,700 downwards.
TCGCGGCGTCGTCGCCCCACGCCTCGCGGATGTAGCGGTCGGATTCGTACTGCACGGCCGAGGTGTCGATCGACACCTGCGCGCAGTACTCCTTGAAGCCCCGCGGCAGCCGCCGCGACCACAGCACGGTGAGGTTCGGCTCGGGAGCCGGCCCCAGGTTGTAGAGCGTCTGCAGGAAGCGGAACGAGCTCTTGGTGACGAGCGTGCGCCCGTCCTCGCCCATGCCGCCGATCGTCTCGGTGACCCAGGTCGGGTCGCCGGAGAACAGCGCGTCGTACTCGGGCGTGCGCAGGAAGCGCACGATGCGCAGCTTGATCACGAAGTCGTCGATCAGCTCCTGGGCGGATGCCTCGTCGAGTGCGCCGCTCGCAAGATCGCGCTCGAGGTAGATGTCGAGGAAGGTCGAGGTGCGCCCGAGCGACATCGCCGCGCCGTTCTGCTCTTTCACGGCGGCGAGGTAGCCGAAGTAGAGCCACTGGATCGCCTCGCGCGCGGTCGTCGCCGGGCCGGAGATGTCGTAGCCGTAGCTCGCGGCCATCGCCTTCAGCTCGGCGAGCGCCCGCAGCTGCTCGGCGTGCTCCTCGCGCTCGCGCACGACGGACTCGGTGAACGGCCGCGTGTCCCAGTCGAGCTTGTCGAGCTTCTTCGCGGCGATGAGCGCGTCGACGCCGTAGAGGGCGACGCGGCGGTAGTCGCCGATGATCCGCCCGCGGCCGTAGGCGTCGGGCAGGCCCGTGAGCACGTGCGAGCTGCGCGCCGCGCGCACCGCAGGCGGGTACGCGTCGAAGACGCCGGCGTTGTGCGTCTTGCGGTGCTGGGTGAAGGTCTTCCTGAGGTTCTCGTCGACCGCATAGCCGTAGCTGCCGAGGCTGTTCTCGACCATGCGCCAGCCACCCAGCGGCATGATGGCGCGCTTGAGCGGGGCATCCGTCTGCAGCCCGACGATCAGCTCGTCGTCGCGGCAGATGTAGCCGGGGCCGAACGCGGTGATGCCCGCGGGAGTGTGCGTGTCGATGTCGTAGACGCCGCGCTCACGCTCTGCGGGCATGAGCTCGGCGATGCGCCCCCAGACGCGCCTCGTGCGGTCGGTCGCGCCCGCGAGGAATCCGGCGTCGCCCTCATAGGGCGTGTAGTTGCGCTGGATGAAGTCGCGCACATCGATCGCGTCCTGCCAGGCGCCCGCCTGGAAGCCCCGCCATGCCGGCACCGTCTCGAGGTCCGCTCCGGCCGTGCCCACGCTGATGATCGTCATGGTTCAAGTTATACAGGCACGACTTGTATCCAAGCTGGGTCTTCAGTCCCAGCCTGCGACGTCGAAGCGCTAAGCGGACGCCGTCGAGGAGGCCCGGAAGATGCGCTCGAGCGCCGCCGGCGAGGTCGTGTTCTCGCCGAGCCGGTTCGGCTTGCCCGCGCCGTGGTAGTCGCTCGACCCCGTGACGACGAGGTCGTGCGCACGGGCGAACTCGAGCAGGTAAGCCTTGCCGTCGTCGGTGTTCTCGCGGTGGTCGACCTCGAGGCCGACGAGCCCCGCATCGACGAGCGAGGTGAGGTAGCGGGCGTCGAGCACATTGTCGCGGCCGTGCGTGGCCGGGTGCGCGAGCACCGGCACTCCCCCGGCGCCGCGGATCAGCTTCACGCCGTCGAGCGGGCTCGGCGCATAGAGGGGCTCGAAGTAGCCGCCCCGCGGGTGCAGCAGGGTCTCGAACGCCTCGCTGCGGTTCAGCACGTGGCCGCGGGTGACGAGCGCGTCGGCGATGTGCGGTCGGCCCACGGATGCCCCCGGCGCGGTGTGCGCGAGCACGTCCTCCCACGTCAGCTCGTAGTCCTCGGCGATGCGCGCCACCATCGACTCGGCGCGCGTGCGGCGCCCGTCCCGGATCCGCTCGCACTCGGCGACGAGCGCCGCGTCCTCCGGGTCGAAGAAGTAGGCGAGCATGTGCACGCTCTTCCAGCCGAAGCGGGTCGAGAGCTCCATGCCCGGGACGAAGTCGATGCCCTGCGCGGATGCCTCGGCCGAGGCATCCGCCCACCCGGCCGTCGAATCGTGGTCGGTGAGCGCGACGGTGCCGAGCCCGGCCGCCGCGGCCGCGCGCACGAGCTCTGCGGGTGTCTGCGTGCCGTCGGACACGCTCGAATGCGTGTGCAGATCGATCGGCTCACGGTACGGCACGTCACAATGCTAGACAATTGGTGCATGGACACGAGCGACGCGCTGACCACGACCAAGGCCCCCCGAGCCACCTCGAACCGCTCGACCCTGCCGCCGGCTGCGGCGTTCAAGGACTACATCGGCTCGCACTGGGCCGAGCGCACCGACGTCGTGCCGCCCGCCCGCGAGCAGGCCGCCTTCGCCGCGGCGCGCCGCGCCCGGCTGTCGGCCCTCTACCCGGGCAAGCGCCTCATCGTGCCCGCCGGCGGCGCCAAGGTGCGCAGCAACGACACCGACTACCCGTTCCGCGCCCACTCGGCGTTCTCGTGGCTCACCGGCTGGGGCGCCGACGCCGAGCCCGACTCGGTGCTGGTCATCCAGGGCGACGAGGCGACCCTGTACTTCCGGGAGCGCGCCGGCCGCGACTCCGACGAGTTCTACTCGAACCCCCAGATCGGCGAGTTCTGGATCGGCGCGCGCCCCTCGCTCGCTCAGGTGGCCGGCGATCTGGCGATCGCGACCGCCGGCATCGCCGACGCCGCCGCCGTCGTGTCGGCGTCCGACGCCGACACGATCGTGCTGCGCGAGGCGGACCCCGAGATCACCGCCGCGGTCGACGCGGCGCGAGGCGAGGCATCCGATCTTGAGCTGGACGCCCAGCTCGCACGCGATCTGTCCGAGCTGCGCCTCGTGAAGGACGAGTTCGAGCTCCGCGAGCTGCGCGCCGCGGTCGAGTCGACGAAGCGCGGTTTCGAGGACGTGATCCGCGCCCTGCCGCAGATCACCGCGCACGAGCGCGGCGAGCGCATCGTCGAGGGCGTCTTCTACACGCGCGCGCGCGGTGAGGGCAACGCCGTGGGCTACGACACGATCGCGGCGGCCGGCCCCCACGCGTGCATCCTGCACTGGACCCGCAACGACGGCCCCGTCGTGCCGGGCGACCTGATCCTGATCGACGCGGGCGTCGAGGGCGAGAGCCTGTACACCGCCGACATCACCCGCACGCTTCCCGTGAACGGCACGTTCACCGACGCGCAGCGACTCGTCTACGAGACCGTGCGCGAAGCGGCGGATGCCGCGTTCGCGGTGGCCCGCCCCGGCATCCGCTTCCGCGAGGTGCACGCCGCCGCGATGGAGGTCATCGCCAAGCGCACCGCCGATTGGGGGCTGCTGCCCGTCACGGCGGAAGAGGCGCTCGGGGCCGACGGCCAGCAGCACCGCCGCTACATGGTGCACGGCACGAGCCACCACCTCGGCCTCGACGTGCACGACTGCGCGGCGGCGCGGCGCGAGATGTACCAGGACGGCGTGCTCGAACCGGGCATGGTGTTCACGATCGAGCCCGGCCTCTACTTCCAGCCCGACGACCTCACGGTGCCAGAGCACCTGCGCGGCATCGGCGTGCGCATCGAGGACGACGTCGTGGTGACCGCGTCGGGCGTCGAGAGCCTCTCGGCGGGCATCCCCCGCACGGCCGACGAGGTCGAGGCGTGGATCGCCGGACTGCGGGGCTAGGGCGCCGCGGGCGGCCGACGGCGTGCCTTACGCGCGGCGCCTACGCGCGGCTTCCCGGCGGGCACGCCACCAGGCCCAGAAGCGCTGCAGCTGGGCGCGCGCCCAGCGCCCGAGGCGCCGGGCCCAGCGGAACTCGGTGCCGAGCACGGCGACGCCGATGAACACGATGAGCCACCCGGGCCCCGGCAGCGGCACGAGGATCAGGCCGCCGATGACGATCGCGCCGCCGATCACCGCGATCAGCAGGCGGTAGCTGAGATAGAGCCCCGGCCGGCGGCGCAGCCACCGTCGGCCGCGCGCGAGCGCTCGAGACCGGCTGGGGTGTGCTGCGGGCGACGTCGTCACCTCGCGAGCATCCCACGCCGAGTCTGTAAGCCGGCTCAGACTGCGATCAGAGAACGGTGCCCGTTCCCCGACCCGCGTTCGCGAGCACGTTGCGCGCGCGATTCGCGCTGTCGGGGTCGACCACGACGGCGTACGAGGTGGCGAGCACGGCGGTCTGCGAGGTGTAGTCGCGGCGACCGCGGGTGAGGGCGTACGACACCAGGCTGAACAGCATGCCGAAGCCGGCGCCGAGCAGCACGGCGGCGATCTCGAGGCTGAGATCGGCGCGGCCCGTATTGAAGATGAAGAGCACGATCGCGAGGAAGATGCCGAACCAGGCGCCGCTCGCGGCGCCGGCGAGCGCCACGCGGCCCCAGCTGAGCCGCCCCGTGATGTGCTCGACCGACTTGAGGTCGTTGCCCACGATCGAGACGCCGCCCACCGGGAAGTCCGCACGGGCCAGCACGTCGACGGTCTGCTGCGCGTCGAGATAGCTCTCGTACGTGGCGATCACCTCGCCCTTCGGAACGCTGGGAAGCTGGATTCCACGACGCCCACCGAGGGGGCCTGCGTTGCTCATAGCCCCATAGTGGCACGGGGCCTGCGGAATGGCGCCCGGACTAGGCTGTTTCCGTGAGTGCACAGCGGGTTTTCGTGGCGCGCCTGGCCGGCTGCCTCGTCTTCGACCCCGTCGGCGACCGGGTCGGCAAGGTGCGCGACGTCGTGGTCGTCTACCGCGGCGAGTCGGCCCCGCGCGTCGTCGGCCTCGTCGTCGAGATCCCGGGGAAGCGCCGCGTCTTCGTGTCGATCACCCGCGTGACATCCATCGGCGCCGGCCAGGTGATCACGACCGGCCTCATCAACGTGCGCCGCTTCGAGCCGCGCGCCGGTGAGCTGCGCGTGATCGCCGAGATCCTCGGCCGCCAGCTCGCCTTCCGCGACGGCAGCGGCACCGCGACGATCGAAGACGTCGCGATCACGCAGACCCCGAGCGGCCAGTGGGACGTGACGCAGCTCTTCGTGCGCCGCCCCAAGACCTCGTCCTCGCCCTTCGCGAAGGGCGCGACCCAGTTCGTCGCGTGGAGCGACATGCGCGAGACGGATGCCTCGGCCGCGGCCCCCCAGTCGGCGGAGCAGCTCATCGCGACCTACACCGATCTGAAGCCCGCAGACCTCGCGACCAGCCTGCTCGAGCTGCCCGCCGAGCGCCGCGTCGAGGTGGCGGCCGAGCTGCCCGACGAACGGCTCGCCGACGCGCTGGAAGAGATGCAGGAGCAGGACCAGGTCGAACTGCTGCGCGCCCTCGACGACGAGCGCGTCGCCGCGGTGCTCGACCAGATGCAGCCCGACGATGCGGCCGACCTGTTCGCCCAGCTGACGTCGGCCGAGCGCGAGCACCTGCTCGAGCTGATGGAGCCGGAAGAGGCCGAGGACGTGCGCCGGCTGCTCAACTACGCCCCCAACTCGGCCGGCGGCCTGATGACGACCGAGCCGGTCATCATGTCGGCCGACGCGACCGTGGCCGAGGCGCTCGCGCTCATCCGCCGCGAGGAGCTGCCGCCCGCCCTCGCGGCCTCGGTGTTCCTCACGCTGCCGCCGTACGAGCCGCCGACCGGGCGCTTCCTCGGCACCGTGCACTATCAGCGCATGCTGCGGCACCCGCCGCACGAGCGCCTCGGGGGCCTCGTCGACCAGGGCCTCGAGCCCGTGCTCGTCGACGCGACGATCGCCGAGGTGTCGCGCACCCTGGCGAGCTACAACCTCGTCGCCGTGCCGGTCGTCGACGAGAAGGGCCGCCTCGTCGGCGTCGTCACGATCGACGACATCCTCGACCACCTGCTGCCCGACGACTGGCGCCGCCGCGACGGCGAGGACGCCGCGCTGAAACGCACGGCCGCGGCACGGACGGGAAACATCGGCATCATCGGAAGGAGGTGACCCATGGCACGGGTCGACAACAAGTCCCTCGGGCTCGACGCTCCGAAGGGCCTCGCGGGCAGGGGGCGCCCCCGCCGCGACTCCGACCGCTTCGGCCGCTTCACCGAGTGGCTCGCCCGCGCGATGGGCACCCCGTGGTTCATCGCCGCGCTGACGGTGTTCTGTCTGCTGTGGCTCGCGTGGAACACGTACCTGCCCGACTCGTGGCACTTCGACTCGCAGCGCAACGGCTTCACGGTGCTCACCCTCGTGCTGTCGCTGCAGGCCTCCTACGCCGCGCCCCTGATCCTGCTCGCGCAGAACCGGCAGGACGACCGCGACCGCGTTCAGATCGAGCAGGACAGGCAGCGCGCCGAGCGGAACCTCGCCGACACCGAGTACCTCGCCCGTGAGGTCGTGGCGCTGCGCCTCGCGCTGCGCGACGTGCCGACGAAGGACTTTATCCGCCAGGAGCTGCGCGCGCTGCTCGACGAGCTCGACAGCGCCCGTGACGGCGGCGCGGAGCCCGCCGTGGACTCGGCGCCGTGAGCCTCGCCGATCGGGTCGGCGCCGCACTGGCATCCGTCATCGACCCCGAGATCAGGCGGCCGATCACCGAGCTCGACATGGTCGAGTCCGTTGCGGTCAGCGATGCCGGGCAGGCATCCGTCGCGATCAGGCTGACGATCGTGGGATGCCCCGCGGCCGACCGCATCGAGCGTGATGTGCGCACCGCCGTCGCCGCCGTGCCGGGCGTGACCGGTGTCGAGCTCGCCGTGGGCGTGATGAGCCCCGAGCAGCGGCAGGCGCTCACCGAGCGGCTGCGCGGCGGCCGTGCGCGCACGATGCCCTTCGGGCCCGACTCGCTGACCCGCGTCTACGCGGTCACCTCGGGCAAGGGCGGCGTGGGCAAGTCGACGCTCACGGCCAATCTCGCGGTGGCGCTCGCCGCGCGCGGGCTGCGCGTGGGGCTCGTCGACGCCGATGTGCACGGGTTCTCCATTCCCGGCATCCTCGGCCTGTCGGGGGCACGCCCCACGCGGGTGGGCGAGATGATCCTGCCGCCGGTCGCCTTCGACGTGAAGGTCGTCTCGATCGGCATGTTCCTCGACCCTGAGCGCGGCCAGGGGCCGTCGTCGGCGGTGGCCTGGCGCGGGCCGATGCTGCACCGCACCATCCAGCAGTTCCTCACCGACGTGTACTTCGGCGACCTCGACGTGCTGCTGCTCGACCTGCCGCCGGGCACGGGCGACATCGCGATCTCGGTCGGGCAGCTGCTGCCGAACGCCGAAGTCATCGTGGTGACCACGCCGCAGCTCGCGGCCGCCGAGGTGGCCGTGCGATCGGGGGCGCTCGCCGGCCAGACCGGCCAGAGCGTCTACGGCGTGATCGAGAACATGTCGGGCGAGCTGTTCGGCTCGGGCGGCGGGCAGCGCGTGGCCGATGAGCTCGGAGCGCCCCTGCTCGGCGCCGTGCCCCTGTCGGTCCCGCTGCGGGTCGGCGGCGACGAGGGCTCGCCCATCGTGGTCTCGGCGCCGGGCGACCCGGCGGCAGCGGTCATCGGGAAGATCGCCGACGGCATGGCGCACCGCCCGAGGAACCTGGCCGGGCGCTCCCTCGGAATCGCACCGCGCCCCAGCCGCTGAGGCCGCCGATTTCTTCCGGCGCGGCCTCTTCCTAGGTGGCCTCGGCGTCGAAGGGGGGCAGGGCGCCCGCCACCCGGGGCGGCGCGGGCTTCGTCGCGACCGCCGCGATGCCGACCACCTTCTCGGGCTCGTCGGCGGGGTCGTCTGACAGCAGCGCATCGGCGATGATGCGGCGCGGGTCGTACTGGCGGGGGTCGAGCTTCTTCCAGTCGATCTCGTCGAAGACCTCGGAGCCGACCTCTTCGCGCACCTTCTCGCGCGCGTCGTCGGCGTAGCGGCGCAGGTTGCGCACGAACTGGCCGAGCTTCTCGGCGTAGCCCGGCAGTCGCGTGGGACCGATCAGAATGACCGCGATGCCGGCCATGACCAGCAGCTTGTCGAACGAGATCCCAAACACCCGCTCATCGTAATCGCTCGCAGCCGTGCGTCTGACCAGCCCTCAGCTTCCCCGGCGGATATTCTGAGGACGGAAGTACGGAGGCCCATGTCGGACAACGACATCAACTGGAAGTTCGCGAACGATGTGGTCGTCGAGAGCGAGGTCATCGCTCGCGCGCGGCAGCATTCGCTCGAGCTCGGGGTCACCCCCGTCGCCCCCGCAGTGGGCGCGCAGGCATCCGTCATCGTCGCCGCAACGGGCGCGAGCAAGCTGATCGAGATCGGCACGGGTCTCGGCGTCTCGGGTCTGTGGCTGCTGCGCGGCGCGCGGGATGCCGAGCTGACCAGCATCGACACAGAGGTCGACCACCAGCAGCACGCCCGGCAGTTCTTCCTCGAGTCCGGTGCGCTGCCCGCGCGGCTGCGCCTCATCGCGGGCCGCGCGCTCGACGTGCTGCCGCGCATGAACGAGAACGCCTACGACGTGGTGCTCGTCGACGCCGACCCCGGCAACGTCATCGAATACGTCGAGCACGGCCTGCGCCTCGCGCGCCCCGGCGGCACCGTGCTCGTGCCGCACGCCCTCTGGCAGGGCAAGGTCGGCAACCCGGCGAACCGCGACGACGTCGCGACGGCGTTCCGCACGCTCATCGGCGAGATCTCGCAATCGGGCGCCGTCGTGAGCGCCCTCTCGACCGTGGGCGACGGGTTGCTGCAGATCACCAAGACAGCGCTCTAGAACGACACGGGCCCGAGCCGCTTAACCAAGAAGGCCGCCCTGACGGGCGGCCCTCATGAGACGTACTGGCTAGTTGGCACCGATGGCAGAAGCCAGCGCGTCGTGAAGCTCCTTGGCCTCGTCGTCGTTGACGGAAACGACCAGTCGGCCGCCGCCTTCCAGAGGCACGCGAACGATGATGAGACGCCCCTCCTTCACAGCCTCCATGGGTCCGTCTCCGGTTCTCGGCTTCATGGCCGCCATGTAGCTCCCCTTTCGTGGTTTCTACTCATTATCCCGCACGGGCTGAGGCGCCGGGGACCACCCACTCAGGGTCACGGCGGCGACCAGTCGTAGTCGCCGATGGTCCAGGCCAGCAGCAGCCAGCAGATCTGCGCCGCGAGGAACACGGCGACCATGCCCGCGCGGTACCACCGGGAACGCGGCGCGGCCACGACCCCGAGTGCGGGGAACAGCGGCAGCAGAATGCGGAACGTGCTCGACTGCGGGAAGAACACCGCGAGCACGTACAGCCCGTAGGAGAGCAGCCAGAGCCGCAGCTCGACGCCGAGTCGGCGCGCGGGCGGAACCAGCAGGAACAGCACGCCGAGGCCGACCAGCGCACCGAGCGCCACGTAGCCGACCCAGGCCGGGGTGTGCAGCCACAGCGTGAACCACCACTTCGCCCCCTGGATCCACGGCGTGAACGGGACGAGCGGCTCCCACCCCGTGTACGACACGCGCCACGACAGCTCGGTCTCGGTGTACGCGTTCGGGTAGCCCGTCACGCGGGCGGCGATCAGCGGCCAGGCGAGTCCGGAGACGAGGGCGACGATCGTCGCGCTGGCGGATGCCACGAGCTCGGGCATCCGCATCGGCTCGGTGCCTCGCCAGGCCCGCCACAGCCGCCACACGACCCACAGGCCGAGCGCGAGGGCCAGCGCGACTTCGCCCGGGCGCGTGAAGGCGGCGATGACGATCAGGGGCAGCATCCACCAGAAGCGGCGCTTCACCCAGAGGTAGAGGATCGCCGTGAGCAGCAGGGTGAACATCGCCTCGGCGTAGGCGACCTGGAAGAGCGCGGCGACCGGCGCGAGCTGGAACAGCACCGTCGCATACATGGCCGTCGAGGGGCGCAGGCGTGCGCGCATGAGCTTGTAGAAGAGGAGCGTCGCGCCCCACCCGCACAGCACGGTGACAAGAACGGCGGATGCCTCCCACGACATCCCCGTGAGCGCCATGACCCCCTTCACCACGTAGGGATAGACCGGCAGGAACGCCCATTGGTTCTGGGTGACGTGGCCCGTCGCGTCGAACTGCAGCACGCGCGGGTAGCCGACCTGGGCGATGATCTGATACCAGCGGCCGTCCCAGATGTTCGCGAACTGCAGGTAGCGGGGGTGCGCCCCCGTCCACGCGTTGGGGCCCTCGATGGCGGCCTGCCAGAGCAGCAGCAGCGTGTCGACGGCCCGGCCGAGCAGGAACACGACCGTGACGCGGGCCCACCACGGCAGGGCCCGCCATCTCATCGCGACGGCTCTCACTGCAGCCAGGCGCGCAGCGCGTCCTCGCAGGCGGTGATCTGCCGCGTCTCGACGCGCTCGTCGTCGGCGTGCGCGAGGCTCGGGTCGCCCGGCCCGAAGTTGACGGCAGGAATGCCGAGGGCGCTGAAGCGGGCGACGTCGGTCCAGCCGTACTTGGGCTTCGCCTCGAGCCCGACCGCATCGAGGAACTCGCGGGCGAGCGGGTCGTCGAGGCCGGGGCGGGCGCCCGGGGACAGGTCCTTCAGCTCGAACTCGCCGAGCGGCTCGAACAGGGCGCGCATGGCGGCTTCCGCCTCGTCGGTCGAGCGCGACGGCGCGAAGCGGTAGTTCACGTGGATGCGGCACTCGTCGGGGATGACGTTGCCCGCCACGCCCCCGCTCACGAGCACGGCGTTGAGCTGCTCGCGGTAGGCGAGGCCGTCGACCTCGATGGTCTCAGGCACGAAGTCGCTGAGCAGCTGCAAGACGGGCGCGGCCTTGTGGATCGCGTTCTCGCCCATCCAGCCGCGTGCGCTGTGGGCGCGTCTGCCACGGGTCACCACGTCGAAGCGCATCGTGCCGTTGCAGCCGCCCTCGACGGCGCCATTGCTCGGCTCGCCGAGGATCGCGAAGTCGCCGGCCAGCAGCTCGGGGCGGGTGCGGGCGAGGCGCGCGAGCCCGTTGAGGTCGCTCGTGACCTCTTCGTGGTCGTAGAACAGCCAGGTCACGTCGACGCTCGGCTCGGCGAGCTCGGCCGCGAGCTTCAGCGCGACGGCGACGCCGGGCTTCATGTCGACGGTGCCGCGACCCCAGAGGTACTCCACGCCGTCTTCCGTCGTCAGGCGCGTCGGCAGGTTGTGGTTCACGGGCACGGTGTCGATGTGACCGGCGATGACCACCCGGCGCGCACGACCGAGGCGAGTGCGGGCGACGACGAGATCCCCGTCGCGCAGGACCTCGAGGTGGGGCATCCGCTTCAGCGCCTGCTCGATCTCGTCGGCGAGCTCCTTCTCGTTGCCGCTGACCGACTCGATGTCGCAGATCTGGCGGGTCAGCTCGATCGAGGTCGCGGTGAGGTCGAGGGGCATGGCATCTAGATTAGGGGCGTGACTGATGACGCCCGCCTTGCCTGGGGCTACGGCCTCGCCACCGTTGCCGCCGACGACACCGTGCTCGACACCTGGTACCCCGAGCCGCAGCTCGGGCCGTTGCCCGAGACGTACGAGATCCCGGCGGAGCTCGCCGAGCTCGCGGGCCCCGACGACCGCCGCAACGTGCGCCTCGAGGCGGTCGTCGTCGCCATCGATCTGGATGCCCCCGTCGGCAGCACCTCTGACGCGTATCTGCGCCTGCACCTGCTCTCGCACCTGCTCGCGGCGCCGAACTCGCTGAATCTCGACGGCATCTTCGCGCACCTGCCGAACGTGGTCTTCACGTCGGCGGGTCCGGTTGCGGCATCCGACTACCCCGCTCTGCTGCCGACGCTGAAGCGCGCCGGCATCCAGGCGTACGCGGTCGACAAGTTCCCGCGCCTGCTCGACTACGTCGTACCCGATCGCGTGCGCATCGCGGATGCCTCGCGCGTGCGCCTCGGCGCGCACCTCTCCCCCGGAACCGTGGTCATGCACGAGGGCTTCGTGAACTTCAACGCGGGAACGCTCGGCACGTCGATGGTCGAGGGCCGCATCTCGCAGGGGGTCGTCGTCGGCGACGGCGCCGACATCGGCGGCGGGTCGTCGATCATGGGAACGCTCTCGGGCGGCGGCACGCAGCGCGTGGTGATCGGCTCGGGGGCGCTGCTCGGCGCGAACGCCGGCGTGGGCATCTCGCTCGGCGACGACTCGGTCGTCGAGGCCGGGCTGTACGTGACCGCCGGGTCGAAGGTGCAGCTCGTCGGCGAGCGCGACGAGAACGGGCAGCCGGTCTCGGTCAAGGCGGTGGAGCTGTCCGGCGTTCCGAACCTGCTATTCCGCCGCAACTCGCTGACGGGTGCCGTCGAGGCCGTGCAGCGCCAGGGCAAGGGGATCGAGCTGAACTCGGCCCTGCACGCGTAGCTCCGCGTACGACGCACGGCTGCACGCACGAAACGCCTCCGCGCGTACGCGGAACCGTGTTACGCGACGCGCGCACGCGCGCTCACACGGTGGATGCCTGCCGCGTGGGGTACCCGGCGTCCTCGCGGGCGAGGGTGCCGGCCACCTCGAGCACCACCCGGCCGAGGATGCGGCCCGCACGCATGTCGTCGAGCACCTCGTTGACGTCGGCGAACGGGTGCGTCGTGACGGTGGCGTGCACCTTGTCGCGGGCGGCGAAGTCGAGGGCCTCGGCGAGATCCGCGCGGGTGCCGACGATCGATCCGCGGATCGTCAGCCCGTTCAGCACCGTGTCGAACACGCTCACCGGGAAGGTTCCGGAGGGCAGCCCGACGAGCGAGATCGTCGCGCCGCGGCGTGCCATGCCGAGCGCCTGCGCCACCGCCTGCCCGCTCGGCGCCGTGACGAGCACACCGTGGGCGCCGCCGATCGCGCGCTGCACCTCGGCCGGGGCATCCGTCTTCGCGGCGTTGACCGTCATGGACGCGCCCAGCTCACGCGCGAGCGCGAGCTTCGCGTCGTCGATGTCCACGGCCGCGACGCTCAGGCCCATCGCGACGGCGTACTCGACGGCGAGGTGCCCGAGGCCGCCGATACCCGAGATCGCCACCCACTGCCCGGGCCGCACCTCGGTCGTCTTCAGCCCCTTGTAGACCGTGACGCCCGCGCAGAGGATCGGGGCCACCTGAGCCGGCTCGAGCGCCTCAGGCACCTTCGCCGCGTAGCGGGAGTCGACGATCATGTACTCCTGGAAGCTGCCGTCGACCGAATAGCCCGCGTTGCGCTGCCTGAGGCACAGGGTCTCGCGGCCGCTCGCGCAGTACTCGCACTCGCCGCATGCGGACCACAGCCAGGCGTTCCCGACGCGGTCGCCGACCGAGAGCGACGTGACCAGATGGCCGACGGCGACGACGCGGCCGACCCCCTCGTGACCCGGCACGAAGGGCAGCGCCGGCTTCACGGGCCAGTCGCCCTCGACCGCGTGTAGGTCCGTGTGGCACACGCCCGTGTACTCGACGCGGACGAGCGCCTCGAAGCCGTGCGGCAGGGGAACCACCCGCTCGTCGAACCCGAGCGGAGCGCCGAACTCTCGCGCCACTGCGGCGCGCATGCAATCGTGAGACATGCGGCAAGGATGCCCCCGCCCGCACCCCGCCGACAGGGACCGAAGACCCGTCGGCCGCCGCCCGAACAGCATCGGAAACTGCGGAAAAACTGCGATAGTCCGGCGGCAAGGGTGCGAAAGACCCGGCGGCAAATCGGCGCTAAAACGCGGGGGGCACCACAAATGGGGCATCCGCTCGAACCCTGCGCACGCGGCGTCTTCGCGCCCCGCGCGTCGACCGGGCCGGCCCCCGTCTTCCCTTGTCCCGACTGGGAAGAAGGGGGATCGGAAAAAGTGACGATTCCTCCCGTCAGGTCTTGACGGGTACCGATCGTTCTATCCCCCGCGCCGACTCGGCCGAACGGGGCTCTTGGCCCAGCGCGAACGGCTCGATTAGTTTCGCGCCGTGGGGACCGCAGGAGAGCAGAACGAGAAGCTGATCGTCGATCATCTGCCGCTGGTGGGCTACGTCGTCTCAGAGGTCGCGGGGCGGGCGGACCACCTCAGCCGCGATGACCTGGCCGCAGCGGGCGCCGTCGCGCTCGTCGAGGCGGCCCGTGCCTTCGACGCCGGTCGCGGCGTCCCCTTCGGCGCCTACGCGCGCGAGCGCATCGCCGGCGCCGTCCGCGACGAGATGCGGCGGGCCGACTGGGCCGGCCGCGCCGCGCGCCGCCAGATCACCGAGACCCTGCGCGCCGAGGAGCAGCTCACCGCCTCGCTCGGGCGCACCCCGACGACCGCTGAGCTCGCCGACACGCTCGGCGTCGACCGCGCCACGGCTGCCCAGGGCCTCGGCTTCGCCCACCGCACCGTCTCGAGCCTCGAAGACACCATGATCGAGGTCGTGAGCCCGCAGCTCTCGCCCGCCGACGTCGCGATCATGCGCGAGCGCCTCGGGCTGCTGCGGCAGGCGATCGACGCGCTTCCCGAGCGGCTGCGCACCATCATCGACGAGGTCTACCTCAAGGACCGGCCCGTCACCGAGGTCGCCGCCGAGCTCGGCGTCACGCACGGCGCCGTCTCGCAGCAGCGCGCGCAGGCCATCGCCCTGCTGCGCGGCGCGCTCGACAGCGTCTACGAGGACCAGCCGCAGAGCGCTCCCCGCTCGCCGCGCGCCGTTGCCTACCTCGACGCGTTCCGCCTCAGCGTGGGGCGCACCCCCAAAACGGGGAACATCGCCTGAGCTGATGTAACGGATGCCGCAGCCCGGCCGATAGGGCTCGGCGTAACGCCCCGCACCCACGGACGGGTGCGGTGAACCCACATCAAGGAAGAGACGATCATGGGATTCTCCGTCAACACCAACGTGTCGGCACTCCAGGCCTACAACAGCCTGAACAACACGCAGAACAAGCTGCAGAACTCGCTCCAGCGCCTCTCGAGCGGCTACCGCATCAACAACGCCGGCGACGACGCCGCCGGCCTGTCGATCTCGGAGGGCCTGCAGTCGCAGATCTCGGGCACCTCGGTCGCGAGCCGCAACGCCCAGGACGGCATCTCGCTGCTGCAGACGACCGACGGCGCGCTCACGCAGGTGCAGTCGATCCTGCACCGCATGCGCGACCTCGCCGTGCAGGGCGCGAACGACACCAACAACGCGGACTCGCGGGAGGCGATCCAGAACGAGGCCGACGAGCTCAGCAAGGAGCTCTACCGGATGTCGCAGAACACGACGTTCAACGGCATCAACCTGCTCCAGGGCGGAAACGCGCTGAACTTCCAGGTCGGCGCGGGCAGCGACGCGAGCAACACCATCTCGTTCGGCACGGTGGACCTGGCGACCTCGGTCGGCAGCCTCGCCTCGGCGGATGGCACGGCGGCGGGCACCGGCTTCGACGTCACGGACAACGGCACGGCCAACACCACGATCGCCGCGATCGACGCCGCGATCACCGCCGTCTCGAAGGACCAGTCGCGCATCGGCGCGACCGAGAACCGCTTCGCCGACGCCGTGCAGACCCTGGCCATCACGGGCCAGAACCTGTCGGCCGCGAACAGCCGCATCCAGGACACCGACATGGCGTCCGAGATGGTCGAGTACTCGCAGAAGTCGGTCCTGCAGCAGGCGGGCGTCTCGATGCTGGCCCAGGCGAACGCCTCGAGCCAGGGCATCCTGAAGCTCCTCGGCTAGAACCCAATGGGCGGGGGCGCCCCGGCGCCCCCGCTCCCCCACTCCGCACCAGGAAAGGACAGTCAGGCGACATGACCACCCCGCTCACCGGCCTGTCCTCGGGCCTGGACACCACGAGCCTCATCCAGACGCTGATGGCCGCGGCCTCTCAGCCGAAGACGCTTCTCGACAAGCAGATCACCACCCAGCAGTCCACCGTCGCCGGCCTGCAGAAGCTGAACGCCGCGTTCGCGAGCCTCGCGCAGCTGACCGACCCGTTCACCGGCACGAAGCTGACCTCGTTCTCGGTGACCTCGAGCCAGGCATCCGCCGCCGCGGGCACGGCGGACGCGACGGCGGCGCCCGGCCAGCTGAGCTTCACCGTGGACCAGCTCGCGAGCCGCCAGGTGGAGGTCACCGGCCCGCTCTCGGCCTGGCCGACGAACCCCCCGGCGCTCACCATCGTCGCGGCGGACGGCACGCAGACCTCCGTCACCCCCAGCTCGAGCAGTCTCGACAGCGTCGTCCAGGCGATCAATGCGGCGGGCGCGGGGGTGACCGCTCTCAAGGTGCAGGCGGGCACCGACGCCTCGGGCAACGCCCTCTTCCGCCTGCAGCTCTCGAGCAGCCAGACGGGCGCGAACGCCGCCTTCACCGTGCTCGACGGCAACGGCGTCGACATCATGGCGCAGTCCGGCGGCACCGTCGTGAGCACCGCGCAGGACGCGCAGCTGACCCTGTGGCCGGGAACCGGGGCGGCGCAGGCCGTGACGAGCTCGACGAACGAGTTCGACGACCTGATGCCGGGCGTCGACGTGACGGTCTCGCAGCCGAGCAGCACCCCCGTCACGCTCTCGATCGACCAGGACGTGGACACCGAGGCCACGACCCTCTCGACGCTGATCTCGTCGGTCGAGAGCATCCTGTCGGGCATCGCGCAGGGCGCGGCCACCACGACGACGACCGACTCGAGCGGCAACACGAGCGTCGTGTTCGGCTCGTTCACCGCCGACAGCACCGTGCGCGGCGCAGCGAGCGCCCTCACCGACGCGATGACGCTCGACGTCGACGGCGTCTCACCGTCGTCCATCGGCATCGAGCTCGACAAGGACGGCACCATCAGCTTCGACCAGGACGCATTCGAGGCGGCGATGCGGAGCGACCCGAAGGGCACCACCGACCTCTACAACGCCATCGCGGCCCGCGTGAACGCCGCCGCGACGCAGGCCTCGGACCCCTTTGACGGCACGCTCACGAGCGAGATCGCGAGCGACAACTCCTCGATCACGGCGATGCAGAAGAAGTCGGACGACATGCAGGCGCTGCTCGATCAGCAGCAGGCCACCCTGCAGCAGCAGTTCGCCTACATGGAGACCATGATGAGCCAGATCCAGTCGCAGGGCTCCTACGTGCAGTCGTACATCGACGCGCTGACGGGCTCGTCGTCATCGTCGAGCTCGAAGTGAAGGGGAGGCAGAAATGACCACCACCGCATTCCAGGCGCGCACCGCGTATGCCCGCGACGCGATCCTCTCGGCCACGCCCGCGCAGCTCGTCGTCATGCTCTACGACCGGCTCGAGCTCGACCTGCAGCGCGCCGAGCTCGCGCAGGCCGAGGAGCGGTGGGCGGATGCCTCGCAGCCGCTGCGCCACGCGCAGGACATCATCACCGAGCTGCAGCTCTCGCTGCGCCTCGACGTGTGGGACGACGCCGAGAAGCTCTTCGCGATCTACACCTACGTGCGCAACGCGCTCGTGGCCGCGAACGTCAGCCACGACATCGAGCGCACGCGCGAGGCGGCCCGCCTGATCGCCCCGCTCGCGTCGGCGTGGCGCACGGCGGCCGAAGAGGTCGGCCAGCTCTCGGCGCAGCAGCGGCTCGAGCAGCAGGGCGGCCTCGGTGTCGCCTGAGGACGCCTGGTGCGAGCTGCTCGGCCGGCTCGAGTCCGAGGTGCGCCGCGCCCGGGCCGGTGAGCCCCTCGAACCATGGCAGCCGCCGGCCGACATGCCGCCGCTGCCCGCCGCGCTCGTGACCCGCGCGCTCGCGCTGCGCGCGGCGCAGGCGGAGCTCGCGGCATCCGCCGCCGCTCGTCGCGAGCAGATCCTGCGCGCACTCGCGCGCGGGCGCCGCGCGTCGGCCAGCGCGACCGCGGAGCGCGCGCCGGTCTACCTCGACGCCGTCGGCTGACCCCGCCGGCGGACCCCGTCAGAGCACACGGACCCCCACAACGGGGCAATCCGCTAACCGGGCACGCGCCCAGCCCCGATAGGCACAGGCGGAGAGCACGGATTCGCTCCCGACGAGCGGCCACGGATCGGCCGGACATCGACCAGTCATCCTGTTGGGGCTCAGCATGATCGAATCCGTGACCCAGGCCGCGCTCACGAGCGCGCTCACCGGCCTCTCCACGCGCCAGCGCGTGATCGCCGACAACATCGCGAACATCAACACGCCGAACTACCAAGCCAAGCGCGTCACCTTCGAAGACGCCCTCGCCCAGTCGGTGGCGCAGGGCAGCGGCGCCGTCACCCCCGACGTGCTGCCGTCGCTCGAGCCGACGCAGACCAACGGCAACAACGTCAACCTCGACGAGGAGACGCTGAACAACATCGAGACCGGGCTGCGCTACCAGTTCGCGACCCAGGCCATGAACCAGCAGTTCCAGTCGCTGACCGCCGCCCTCAAGACGGCCTGAGCCGGAGGACGGGACGAACATGGCTGACGCGATCGGCATCGCCGGCACCGGGCTGACGGTGCACCGCAAATGGCTCGACGCCATCTCCGACAACATCGCCAACATCAACACCGCAGAGCCCATGAGCGGCAGTGCATTCCAGGCGCGCTACGTCGCCGTGCAGGCCGGCGCCGGCACCTCGGGCGTGTACGTCACGGGGGCGGCCTACGGCTCGGCGGAGGGCCGGGTCACCTACGACCCCGAGAACCCCGTCGCCGACGCCGAGGGCTATGTGCGGATGCCCGACATCGACCTCGGCTCGCAGATGGGCGCGCTCATCATGGCCCAGCGCGGCTACCAGGCGAACGCGGCGGTCGTCGACCGCGCGCAGGACGCCTACGAGGCCGCCCTCAAGATCGGGGCCAGCTGATGAGCGGCATCGACGCGATCTCCGGCCTGTCGGGCGTGCCGTCCTCCGCGCTCGCGGCGCTGCAGGCGGCGCAGTCCGGGCAGGGCGCCGCCGGCGCGGCATTCGCCGCCCCCACGACCGGCGGCAGCTTCGCGACCGCGCTCACGAGCGCGGTCGACGCCGTGCAGGGCACGCAGGAGACGGCGAACACGCTCGCCGTGCAGGCCGTGACCGGCAACCTCGACGACATCGCCGACGCGACGATCGCCGCCACCCGCGCGCAGGTGACCATGGAGCTTGCGAGCACGGTGCGCAACAAGGCGGTCGACGCGTTCAACCAGATCATGAACATGCAGGCCTGACACGATGCCCGCTCCCCTCGCCGCCTTCTTCCGCCGCCTCGGCGACTACGTGCGCGGCTTCAGCGCCGCGCAGCGCACCGTCGCGATCATCGGCATCGCAGCTGTCGTGCTCGGCGGCATCGCCCTCGCCAGCTGGCTCAGCAAGCCGTCGTACGCCCCGCTGTTCACGGGGCTGCAGGCCTCGGACGCCTCGGCGCTCGTCGACCAGCTGACGAGCGACGGCGTGCCCTACCAGCTGGAGGACGGCGGCTCGAGCGTGCTCGTGCCGCAGGACAAGGTGTACGCAGAGCGCCTCAAGGCCGCGTCGAACAACCTGCCCTCGAACACGACGAGCGGCTACGCCCTGCTCGACAACATGGGGGTGACGACGAGCCAGTTCCAGCAGGACGTCACCTACAAGCAGGCGATGGAGGACGAGCTCGCGTCGACCATCGAGGCGATGGACGGCGTGAAGACGGCCTCGGTCAAGCTCGCGATCCCCGAGCAGACCGTCTTCACGGACGAGAAGAGCGACCCCACGGCATCCGTGTTCGTCGCGACGACCGGCAAGCAGGACCTCAGCGACGACCAGGTGGATGCGATCGTGCACCTCACGAGCGCCTCGATTCCCGACATGAAGCCGGCGGATGTCAGCGTGGTCGACGCCCAGGGCAAGGTGCTCTCGGCGATCGGCGGCACGACGACCGACGCCGCGGGCAAGAGCCAGACCGCCTACGAGGCGAAGACCCAGCAGTCGCTGCAGGCCATGCTCGACACGATCGTCGGGCCCGGCAACTCGACGGTCGCCGTCTCGACCGACGTGAACTCGAGCACGGCGCAGCAGACCTCGACCGAGTTCTCGGTGCCGACCGGTTCCCCCGCCGCGACCGAGAGCGCGCAGAGCGAGCAGTACAGCGGCTCGGGCGCGGCCGGGTCGACCGGCGTGCTGGGCCCCGACAACATCGCGGGGCCGACGGATGCCGCAGGCGACGGCTCCTATACGAACAGCGGCACCACCAAGACCAACGCGCTCAACCAGACCACGACGAAGACCACGACGCCGCCCGGCGCCGTCACCCGCCAGACCGTCTCGGTCGCCGTGAGCCAGAAGGCCGCGAAGGGCGTCGACCTGAACGGGCTCACGCAGCTCGTCGAGTCGGCGGCGGGCTACGACGCCAAGCGCGGGGACATCGTCACGGTGCAGGCGGTGCCGTTCAGCACCTCCGCCGCCGCGGCGGCGCAGAACGCGCTCGACGACAGCGCCGCGCAGCAGCAGGCCGAGGCGAAGCAGAAGCTGCTCATGAACCTCGGGCTCATCGGCGGCATCGTCGCCGTGCTGATCGCGGCGATCGTCGCACTGCTCGTGACGCGCCGCCGCGGCGGCCGCCGCGAGGGCGTACTCGTCGACGAGGTCCTCGATTCCGACGAGATGGCCGAGCTGCTGCCCGGCTTCGGCGCGGCGCCCGCCCCTGCACCGCAGCCCGAGCCGCTTCCCGGGCCCGTGGCCGGCACGCTGCCCGAGACGCTGCCGCTCCCCGCCGCCGAGAGCGCCGCGACGCTCGAGGCGCGCAAGCGCGAGGTCACGGCGCTCGCCGGCAGCGACCCGGCACACACCGCCGCCGTGCTGCGCGCGCTGATGGATCAGGAGGCGCAGCTCTGATGCCCGCCCCTCTCTCCGGAACGCAGAAGGCCGCCGTCGTGCTGATGAACCTGCCAGAGCATGCCGCCGCGTCGGTGCTGAAGCAGCTGACCCAGCCCGAGGCCGAGGACATCGCGGCTGAGATCGTGCGGCTGCGCCGCGTCGATGCGGACACCGTCGCGCGCACCTTCGAGGAGTTCCGCCGGATCTCGGCCAGCGGGCCGCTCGCGGTGCGCGGCGGCCGCGATGTCGCGACCGGCATGCTCACGGCCGCCTTCGGCGACGACGGCGCCGCGGGGCTCATGGGGCGGGTGACCTCACAGGTCGCGGGCAAGGCGTTCGAGTTCCTCGACGACGTCGAGCCGACGCAGATCGTCACCCTGCTCGACGGCGAGCTGCCGCAGACCGTCGCGCTCGTGCTCGCGCACCTCGCGCCGGCGCCCGCCGCGCGGGTGCTGGCTCTGTTCGACGACGAGGCCCGCGTCGAGATCGCGCGGCGCATCGCCACGATGTCGCCGGCGCTGCCCGAGGCGGTGGCGATCGTCGCGGCCTCGCTCAAGGCCCGCTCGGCCGCCGTCGTCGCGCCGCGCGCCCCCGGTGACGCGATCGGCGGCGTGCAGCCGCTCGTCGAGATCATCAACCGCTCCGACGCGAAAACCGAGCGGGCCATGCTCGCCGCGCTCGACGAGCGCGACCCCGAGCTCGCCGAAGAGGTGCGCTCGCGCATGCTCACCTTCTCCGACCTGGTCCGCTTCGACCCTCGCGACGTGCAGCAGGTGCTGCGCGGCACCGACCCCGCCGTTCTCGCCGTCGCGCTCAAGGGCGCGAGCGAGGCCGTCACGCAGACCGTGCGCAACAACCTCTCCGAGCACAACCGCTCGCTGCTCGACGAAGAGGTCCGGCTGCTCGCCCCGGTGCGGGCCTCGCAGGTCGACGAGGCCCGCGCGACCGTCGTGCGCGCGATCCGCGAGCTCGAGGCATCCGGCGGCATCACGCTGCGCCGCGCCGCCGAGGAGGACGTCTATGTCGACTGAGCACGTCGAGGACCAGTCGTTCGCCTCCGTCGCCTTCGCCGACCTGATCGGCGGCGCGGGTACCGGCGCGGCCGCCGCGGCGCGCCGCGACGCCGAGCTGCGCGGGTACGCGGCGGGCTACGCCGCGGGAGCGCGCAGGGCCGAGCGGATGCTGGAGGAGCGGCGCACCGCGCTCGAAGCCGTCACCCGCCGGCACCGCGAGGCGGCCGCCGCGGCCGAAGCCGCCCGCGAGGCCCGGCTCGAGCAGGTTCTCGCGGCGCTCGACGCGCGGCTCGAGCCGACGCTCGACGCGGCGCGGGGGGCTCTGCTCGGTGCCGCCGTCGAGCTCGCCGAGGCGCTCCTCGGGCGCGAGCTGGACGACGACGAGCTGTCGGCGCGGGCCATCGCCGCGCGCGTGATCGCGCACGACGAGGAGCGCGCCGTGACTCGCGTGCGGGTGCACCCGGCGGAGGCATCCGATGTCGCCCTCATGCTCACCGGGCGGTCCGTCGACGTCGTCGGCGACGCCTCGCTCGCACGCGGCGACGCGATCGCCGAGCTGCCAGACGGCTTCCTCGACGCCCGCATCACGACGGCGCTCGCGCGCGTGCGCCGGGCGCTGGCCGACGAGGGGCTCGCCGCAGGGGGCGGTGCGCGGTGATCATGCCCGAGCAGCTTCTCGCCGCGGCCGCACCCGAGCAGGTCGGGCGGGTGGCCGCCGTGCGCGGCCTCGGCCTCGACGTCGTCGGCCTGCGCGCTGCGGTCGGCGATGTCGTCGAGGTCGGCGGGCCGCTCGGCCCGGTGCCCGCCGAGGTCGTCGCGCTCGATGAGGGGCGTCTCGCGCTCATGCCGCTCGCCCGCCTCGCCGGGGTCCGCGCCGGGGCGACCGCGACGCGTGCGCTGCGGCCGAGCGCCGTGCCCGTGGGGCCGGGGCTGCGCGGTCGCGTGCTCGACGGGCTCGGCCGCCCCGTGGACGGGAAGGGCCCGCTCGCGGCATCCGCCCGCGTGCCCCTCGGGCACCCGAGCCCCGCTGCCCTGCTGCGCGCCCGCGTCACCGAGCCCCTGCAGACCGGCGTGCGCGTGCTCGACACGCTGACGACGCTGGCCCGCGGTCAGCGCATGGGACTCTTCGCCGGGTCGGGCGTCGGCAAGTCGAGCCTGCTGTCGATGGTCGCCCACGGCACCGACGCCGACGTCACGGTCATCGCCCTCGTCGGCGAGCGCGGCCGCGAGGTGCGCGAGTTCCTCGAGGACGACCTCGGCGCGGCCGGGCTCGCCCGCTCGATCGTCGTCGTCGCGACGGCCGACGAGCCGGCGCTGATGCGCCGCCGCGCGGCGTTCCTCGCGACCCGCATCGCCGAGGCGGAGCGCGAGGCCGGGCGCCACGTCGTGCTCATGATGGACTCGCTGACCCGCGTCGCCATGGCGCAGCGCGAGATCGGCCTGTCGGCCGGCGAGCCGCCCGCGACCCGCGGCTACCCGCCGTCGACCTTCGCGGTGCTCGCCGAGCTGCTCGAGCGCGCGGGCGCCGACGACGCGGGCACGATCACGGGCATCTACACGGTGCTCGTCGACGGCGACGACCACAACGAGCCCATCGCGGATTCCGCGCGCTCGCTGCTCGACGGCCACGTGGTGCTGCGGCGCGAGCTCGCGATCGCGGGCCGCTACCCGGCCGTCGACCCGCTCGCGTCGATCAGCCGCCTCGCGGGGAAGGTCACCGACACGCGCGACGGCGCCGCGGCGGCATCCCTGAGGGCCGTGCTCAGCGCGCGCGAGCAGGCCCGCGACCTCGTCGACGTGGGGGCGTACCGCCCGGGCGCGAACGAGCTCGTCGATCGCGCGCTCGCGAACGAGACCGCCATCGCCGCATTCCTCGGCCAGCCGCTGGCCGAGACCGTGGCCGCCGACGCGTCGTGGCGGCAGCTGCACGAGCTCGTCGCCGCGCTCGAGGGCACCCCGCTGCCCGCACCCGCCACCGGAAAGGAGAGCGCATGAGCCCCCGCGCACGCCTCGCGACCCTGCTCACCCTCCGCCGCACCGAGCACGACCTGGCCGCGGCAGAGCTCGCCTCGGCAAGCAGGCGCCAGCGCGACAGAGAGGCCGTCACGGCCCGCACCCGCGCGGCGCTCGAGCGTCTCGCCCCGGCCGCCGCCGATGTGCACCAGCTGCGCGCGATCGCCGCGGCGCGCCTCGCCGCCGCCAACATGCTCGACGAGCTGGGCCGCGACGAGGCTGCGTCTCGTGCAGCGCTCGCCGAGGCATCCGCCGCGTACACCAGCGCCAGCGTGCGCCTGCGCGCCGTCGAGAAGCTGCACGAGCGCGCGCAGGCCGAGGAGCGCGAGGCCGAGCTCGCCCGCGAGCAGGCCGTGCTCGATGAGATCGCCCAGAACCGGAAGGACCGAGCGCTATGACCGTCGTCGACGCCGTCGCGCGCGTCGCCCAGCTCCAGACCGAGCTGGCGGGGCTGCGCACCCAGCACGCACAGGGAAGCACGCAGAGCGCGGGCGCCGGCGCGTTCGCGGCGCTACTCGGAGAGGTGGCAGATGCCGGGTCCGCGGCGACCACGACGGGGCAGGGGGCCGCCGGGGCGCACGGTCAGGTGACCGGCCAGCAGATCGTGCAGGACGCCGAGAAGTACCTCGGTGTGCCGTACGTCTTCGGCGGCGAGTCGACCAGCGGCATGGACTGCTCGGGCCTCGTGCAGACGGTGCTCGGCGACCTCGGCATCTCGGCCCCGCGCGTCGTGCCCGACCAGGCGAAGATCGGCGCCCCCGTCGCGTCGCTCGCCGATGCGCAGCCCGGCGACCTGATCGTCGAGAAGGGCAACGGGCACATCCAGATCTACGCCGGCGACGGCATGATCATCGAGGCGCCCAAGCCCGGCGAGAGCGTCGTCAAGCGCAAGGAGTGGCTCTCGGCCGACCAGATCGGCACGATCCGCCGCGTCGCCACGGCGGCCCCGGCCGCGGACTCCGTTGCGGCGACCCCCGCCACGGCCGACGCGAGCGCCCAGCTCGCCGCGCTGATCGTGCCCGTCGTGGTGCAGCACTCCGACGGGCAGGGCGCCGCTCAGGCATCCGCCACCGCATCGAGCTCGGTCGCCGTGTCGCAGCTCGCGTCGCTCACGGCCGCCCTGCTGCCGGGCATGCCGGGCGGCACGGATGCCTCTGCGTCGCTCGCAGCCACGGCCGCGTCCGTCACGACCGCGGCGCCGGCGCCCGTGCCCGCCGACTTCTCGGCGCAGCTCGCCGGCCCGATCACGCAGCTCGTGACGCAGCCCGACGGCAGCCACACGGTCGTCGTCCGCGTCGTTCCCGAGCAGCTCGGCCCCGTCACGGTCGACGCGCACCTCACCGAGCACGGCCTGCGCATCGAGCTCTCTGCGCCGAACGACGCAGGTCGCGACGCCCTCACGGGGGTGCTCGGCGAGCTGCGGCGCGACCTCGCCGCGGGCGGCATCACCGCGAGCGTCTCACTCGGCCAGGCGGCGACGGGCTCGTCGGCCGGCGACGGCCAGGCGCAGACCGGCGCGCAGCAGGCCCTCTTCGAGCTGCTCGACGAGAACCGGTCCCTGCGTTCGGCCTCCGCGGCGGCGGCACCCGCCGTGACCGTCGCGGCGAGCGCGCTCCTCTCCCCCGACTCCCTCCTCGACGTTCTCGCCTAGGCCGCAGAAAGGCAGCACGACCACCATGACCGATCCCGTCTCCGCCACGAGCGGCGCCGCGC
Source organism: Gryllotalpicola kribbensis (assembly GCF_039538245.1). Lineage (NCBI taxonomy): Bacteria > Bacillati > Actinomycetota > Actinomycetes > Micrococcales > Microbacteriaceae > Gryllotalpicola > Gryllotalpicola kribbensis. Next base: position 159,416 of record NZ_BAABBX010000005.1, on the reverse strand, counting down.
AGTCCGCCGCGGCCACCAGCATCTACTCGCCGCCGGCGACGAGCACCCCCAGCCAGACCATGGACAGCTCCATGTTCCTGCAGCTGCTCGTCACCCAGCTGCAGAACCAGGACCCGTCGAGCCCCATGGACACCGACCAGATGCTCTCCCAGACCACGCAGCTCGCCATGATGGAGCAGCTCACGACGCTCTCGTCGACGCAGACCGAGGGCTTCGCGCTGCAGATGCGGGCCGCGGCCTCCGAGCTGATCGGCAAGCAGGTCTCGTACACGAACTCCGACGGTGACGCCGTCTCGGGGACCGTCAGCTCCGTGAGCTTCTCGGGCCAGGTGCCCACCCTCACGGTCGGCACCGACCAGATCGCCCTCGACGACCTCACCGGCGTCGCCGCGCCCACCGCGTAACAACCGAAAGGACAGAACCGTGCTCCGTTCGCTCTACTCCGGAATCTCGGGCCTGCAGGCCCACCAGACCATGCTCGACGTCACCGGCAACAACATCGCCAACGTCAACACGGTCGGCTTCAAGTCCTCCGCCGTCGAATTCGAGGACACCCTCTCGCAGCTGTTCAGCGGCGCGACCGCGCCGAACGGCGGCGCGGGCGGCACGAACCCGGCCCAGATCGGCCTCGGCGTGAAGGTCGCCGGCATCTCGACCAACTTCACGGAGGGCTCGGCGGAGTCGACCGGCAAGCCCACCGACCAGATGATCAACGGCGACGGATTCTTCGTCGTGAAGGTCGGGGGCACGAACGCCTACACCCGCGCGGGCGACTTCGACTTCGACTCGGCCGGTCAGCTCGTCTCGCTCTCGGGCGGCGGCCTGGTGCAGGGCTGGACGGCCGACGCAGCGGGCAACATCAACACGGGCGGCCCCATCGGCAGCATCGTGCTGCCGACCACGTCGGTCGCACCGGCGGCCACGACGACCAAGGCGGTGTTCTCGGGCAACCTGCCGTCGAACGCCGCGGCGGGCACGGTCGTCAGCCGCGACCTCGACGTCTACGACGCGGGCGGGAAGAAGTCGACCGTGAGCCTCACGTTCACGAGCGACGGCGCCGGCAACTGGGCCGTCGCGAACGGCGCCAACGCCCTCGGCACCCTCACCTTCGCGAACGGCGTGCTGCAGAGCGGCGCGACGCTCACGACGGGCGGCGTCACGCTCGACCTCTCGAAGCTGACCGGCTACAGCGACCTCTCGACGCTCGCGCTCGACAGCCAGAACGGCCACGGCGCCGGCACGCTCACGGGGTACTCGATCGGCGCCGACGGGACCATCACCGGCTCCTACAGCAACGGCGTCATGCAGGCCATCGCCCGCATCGCCATCGCGAACTTCACGAACCCCGGCGGTCTCGAGAAGGCAGGTGGCTCGCTGTACACGCAGTCGCCGAACTCGGGCGCGATGACCCTCGGCAGCGCCGGCGACCCCGGGCTCGGCTCGCTGAGCGGCGGCTACCTCGAGGCATCCAACGTCGACCTCAGCCAGGAGTTCACGAACCTGATCGTCGCCCAGCGCGGCTTCCAGGCGAACGCGCGCATCATCACGACGAGCGACTCCGTGCTGCAGGAGCTCGTCGATCTGAAGCGCCAGTAGGCCGACCGTGATCGTCGTCACCCGCCTGAATCGCGAGAAGCTCGCGCTCAATCCCGACCTGATCGAGCGCATCTCGGAGAACCCGGACACGACCGTCTACCTCGTCGACGGCTCGAGCCACCTTGTGCGCGAGCCCATGAGCGAGGTCATCGACCGCATCCACGACGCCCGCGCCGCGGTTCTCGCGCGCGCGGCCGCCGCGGCTGAGAAGGAGTGAGCACCCGCTCATGGACATCGCACTGATCCTCGGCATCGTCGGCGCCTTCGGCGCCCTCATCGCGATGCTGACCCTGGAAGGCCAGAACGTCACCGCGATCCTGCTGCCCGCGCCCATGATCATGGTGCTCGGCGCGACGATCGCGGTGTCGTTCGGCAGCAGCACCGTCGCCGACGCGCTGCGGGCCTTCCGCACCATCCCGTCCGCCGTGCGCGGCAAGACGGTGAAGCCCGAGCAGTCGATCGAGGCGCTCGTCGGCATCGCCGAGAAGGCGCGACGCGACGGGCTGCTCTCGCTCGAGTCGGATGCTGCCGAGGCATCCGACCCCTTCCTGCGCGTCGCCCTGCAGAACGTGGCGGACGGCGCCGACGAGGAGGAGCTGCGCACGGTGCTCGAGGATCAGATCGCGCTGCACGAGCGAGCCGGTAAGTCCTCCGCGAAGTGGTTCAAGACCGCGGGAGGCTACGCCCCCACCATCGGCATCATCGGCACCGTCGTCTCGCTCACCCACGTGCTCTCGAACCTGTCGAGCCCCGACAAGCTGGGCCCGCTCATCGCGAGCGCCTTCATCGCCACCCTGTGGGGCCTCGTCTCGGCGAACTTCATCTGGCTGCCGATCGGCGACCGCATCGACCGGCTCACCGACCTCGAGTCCCAGCGCATGCAGCTCGTGCTCGAGGCCGTGCTCGCGATCCAGGCCGGGGCCGGGCCGCACCTGCTCGCCGAGCGGCTGCGCGCCATGACACCGCAGAGGCCGCAGCGCGAGCCGCGCGGCAAGCAGGCCGACGAGAAGCAGGCGAGCGACGACCTCGACCTCCAGGACGCCGCCTGAGATGGCCGCCCGCCGGAAGCGCAGCACCACCTCGTCGGAGCACCACGTCGACGAGCGGTGGATGGCGTCGTACATGGACATGGTGACCGTGCTGATGTGCATGTTCATCGTGCTGTTCGCCATGTCGACGGTCGATGCCAACAAGTTCCAGGAGCTCAAGCACTCGCTCGCCACCGGCTTCGGCGTCGTGAAGACGCAGAAGGTCGACACGGCCAAGGGCGTCGTGGTGCCGCCCGACTATGTGGGCAAGGACGGCGAGATGACGGATGCCTCGCAGAAGGCCGCCCTCGAGCTCGCCGAGCTCGAGAAGCTCGAGCGGCAGATGAATGCGGCCCTCGCGGCGCAGGGCCTGCAGAACACGGTCGGCTACGACATCGACGAGCGGGGGCTGACGGTGCACCTCGTCGGCGCGAATACCTTCTTCGCGACGAACTCCACGCAGCTCACGCCGGTCGCGCAGCGCGTCCTCGCCGCGATCTCCGGCCCCCTCAACACGGTGGGCAACCAGCTCGCGATCGAGGGGCACGCCGACGCGCGACCGCCCCAGCCGCCGTTCGCGACGAACTGGGAGCTCTCGACAGGGCGCGCGGTCGCCGTGCTGCGCGACCTCGTCGAGCACGGCCACGTCGCCGGCACCCGGGTCGGCGCGACGGGCTACGGCGACGAGCGGCCGACCGCCACGGGAACGAGCGCCGCCGCCCTGGCGCAGAACCGCCGCGTCGACATCGTCGTCGTGAGCGCGCAGCCCGACGACGTGCGCGCCCTCATCCCCGGACTCGTCGCCGCGCAGAAGCACGCGCAGGCGAGCGCGGGCGGAACGGGCCAGGTGGGCTGATGGCCGTCCTCTCCCCCGAGACCCCCCACGTCCACTACGACTTCCGGCGGCCGACCACCCTCGCCCGCGAGCAGTCGCGGGCGCTCGAGCTCGCCTTCGAGACCTTCGGCCGCCAGTGGGGCACCCAGCTGACGTCGAAGACCCGCGTGCGGGCCCAGGTTTCCTTCGAGTCGGTCGCGATCAACACCTACGACGACTACACACGCATCCTGCCGCCCACGACCGTCATGCTGCTCATCGGCCTCGAGGCGTCCGCGTCGGAGGCTCGGGGCGTGCTGCAGTTCCCCGCGCCCGCCGGCCTCGCGTGGATCAGCCGGATGCTGGGCGGCGCAGAGCAGTCGGGCGACGGCGCCCCGGCGCCGCTGCCCGAGCGGGGCTACACCCCCGTCGAGCAGGCGATCGTGCGCCGGCTGCTCGAGGACACCGTCGACGACCTGCGCTACTCGTTCGGCGCGCAGCTGCCGGGGAAGGTCGCGTTCGACAGCATCCAGCACAACTCGCAGTTCGCGCAGGCCGCGGCGCCGGCCGACCTCATGATCGTCGCGACCTTCCGCGTCACGGTCGGCGAGCGCTGCGACACCGCGACGGTGGCGCTGCCCGCCGACGCGATCCTGCCCGGGCTCGTGGCGCCGCCCGCCGAGCAGAGCACCGACGACACGGGTCTCCGCGCGCAGCTTCCCGCCGTGCCCGTTCAGCTGGCCGTCCAGCTCGCCCCGCTGCCGGTGACCGCCGGCCGCGTCATCTCCCTCGCGGTGGGCGACGTGATCCGCCTGCCGCACCCGAGCCACAGACCCTTGGACGTCGTCGTCGACGGCGTGCCGATCGCCCGCGCGAGCGCAGGCGCCTCCGGCAGCCGTCGCGCCTGCGTCGTCATCGACACCGAGGAGAACGCACGATGACCGACACCTTCGCCACCGCCGCCGACCAGGCCGTGCTCTCTGAGCAGGTGCGGGCGGCTGCCGCGCTGCTCGTTCAGCAGCTGCCCACCGTCGCCCGGCTGACGCCCTCGCCGCTCGAGGGCGCCACCGCACCCGTCGACGAGTGGAGCGCGGAGCACGCCGTCGTCGGGACCTTCGTCGGCCAGGGCTCCTACCGCGTCGCCCTCGCACTCGCGCCCGAGCTGCTGCCCACCGCCGGCGAGGGCGCCGCCGTCACCGTCGACTACGTGCGCGGGGCCCTCGAGCAGGCCATGGCGCCGTTCGGCGCGGGCGTCCTGACGGGCCTCGGAGTCGACGACGGGCGCGAGCTGTTCGCCGCGCCCGACGCCGCCGTCGTGCGCCTCGACGACGGCGCGACGCCCGCCGGCGCCTTCGGCGTGCTGCAGACCTCGGGTCGCGCGGGGGCGGGCGGCGGCGACGTGCTCGAGCGGCTCGGCCGCCTCGCCGGCGTCGAGATGGACCTCACCGTGCAGATCGGCCGCACGCGGCTGCTCGTGCGCGACGTGCTCGACCTCGAGGCCGGCTCGATCATCGAGCTCGACCGGTCAGCGGGCGCTCCCGCCGACATCCTGCTGAACGGCCGCCTGATCGCCCGCGGGGAGGTCGTCGTCGTCGACCAGGACTACGCGGTGCGCGTGACGAGCATCGTCGAGGCCGCAAGCAGGGCGCTGTGATGGACGGCGCCCTTCAGATCCTGCGCGTGCTGGTCTCGCTGGCCGTCGTCTTCGGCCTGCTGTGGTTCCTCGCGCGCCGCATGCGCCGCGGCGGCGCGGGCGCGACCCGCCGCGCCGCGCAGGTGCGCGTGCTCGGCAAGGCGGGCGTCGGCGGCAAGGCGCAGGTCGTCGTGGTCGAGGCAGAGGGCCGCCGCATGGTGCTCGGCGTCACCGAGCACGGCGTCTCGGTGCTGCACGACGCCGACGCGCCGGCGCTCGAGGCGGTCGACCCTGTGCAGGCGGCTCGGCCCGCGGCATCCCCCGCCCCGCTCGCGCCCGTCGTGCACCTGCCCTCCTTCGAGTCCCTGCTGTCGCGCACGCAGTGGGCGGCCCCCGGCGCCGCCTCCCGTGCCACGCCCGGCACCGCGCCCACGCGGCGCGGCCGCAGAGTCGCGGGGCGCTGACCCGCGCCATGAACATCGACATCAACGGCATCGACGGGCAGCCGACCACCGCGGTCGTCACCCTGATCGGCATCACCCTGCTGTCGGTCGCGCCTGCGCTGCTGTTGATGATGACGTCGTTCACGAAGGTGTTCGTCGTGCTCGCGATGACCCGCAACGCCCTCGGCCTCAACACGCTGCCGCCGAACCAGGTGATCGCGGGGCTGTCGCTGTTCCTGACCCTGTTCATCATGTGGCCCGTGCTCACCGACATCAACCACGTCGCGGTGCAGCCCTATCTCGACGGCCACCTCGACTTCACCCACGCCGTCGACGCCGGGCTCGGGCCGCTGCGCACGTGGATGCTGAAGTTCACGCGCCAGGACGACATCGCGCTCATGACGCGCGTCGCCGGGCGCGCCAACCCGGCCAACGCGCAGGCGGTGCCGACGGCGACCCTGATCCCCTCGTTCCTCATCAGCGAGCTGCGCAGCGCGTTCGTGATCGGGTTCGTGATCTTCATCCCGTTCCTGGTCATCGACCTCGTCGTGGCGGCGGCCCTGCAGTCGCTCGGCATGATGATGCTGCCGCCCGTGCTCGTCTCGCTGCCGTTCAAGATCCTGCTGTTCATCCTGGTCGACGGCTGGGGCCTCGTGATCACCGCGCTCGTCAAGAGCTACTCGGGGGTGACGTGATGGGCGGCGGCGGAATGGACTCGGCGATGGTGCTCGACCTCGGCGTGAAGACGCTGCTGGTCGCGGCGAAGCTGTCGGCGCCGATCCTCATCACGGCGCTCGCGGTCGGCTTCGCGATCGCGCTGCTGCAGTCGATGACGCAGATCCAAGAGGTCACGCTCTCGTTCGTGCCCAAGCTGCTCGGCATCGCGATCGTGCTGGTCGTCTGCGGCAACTGGATGATCCAGACCCTCGTGCAGTTCACCCAGCAGCTCTTCGACGAGCTGCCGAAGCTGCTGGGCGGCTGAGATGGCCCCCGCCCTCGACATCCTCATCGACCTGCACTGGCTCGAGACGACCGTGCTCGCCTCGGTGCGCATGGCCGCCTTCATCGTGATCGCCCCGCCGTTCTCCGACCGGGCGTTCCCCGGCATGGTCAAGGCCGCCCTGTCGCTCGGCCTCGGGCTCGCCGTCTCGCCGCAGCTCGTGACCGCCACTCCGGCGCTGAGCGACACGCAGTTCCTGATCGATCTGTTCCTCGAGGCGCTCGTCGGAGCCGCCTTCGGCTTCCTCGTCTACCTCGTGTTCGCGGCGGTGCAGGGCGCGGGCAGCCTGATCGACCTGACCAGCGGCTTCCAGCTCGCGGCCGCATACGACCCGCAGCTCGCGATCAACGGCGCGCAGTTCACCCGGCTGTTCCAGATGGGCGCCCTCGCCCTGCTGTTCTCCTCCGGCGCCTACCAGCTGATCCTCGGCGGGCTCGCGGGCACCTTCCGCGCGCTGCCGATCGGGCACGGCCTCCCCGCCGGCATCACCGCGCAGCTCGTCGCGCAGCACATGACCGCGATGTTCGCCGCCGTCGCCCAGATCGCGGGGCCGCTCATCATCGTGCTGTTCCTCGCCGACCTCGGCCTCGGCCTGCTCACCAAGGTGGCGCCGGCGCTCAACGCGTTCTCGCTCAGCTACCCGGTCAAGATCCTGCTCACGCTCGCCCTCGGCGGCGGCGTGTTCATCGCCCTGCCCGCGGCGGTGCAGTCGCTCACGGGCGGCGCGGTGAACGTGCTGATGGGGCGGGGGTGACGGATGTCGGACGCACAGGAGCGGACAGAGAAGGCCACCGAGCGGCACCTCAAGGAGGTGCGGCGGAAGGGCCGGCTCTCGCGCTCGCACGACCTGCCGTCGTGGATCGGGCTCGGCGCCACGGCGCTCACCCTGCCCCTCGTGGTGGGCCACGCCGCGCAGGCATCCGTCGCGCAGCTGCTCACCGTCACCGGCGTGATCGCCGACCCCGACCCGGCCCGCGCACTCGCCGCGCTCGGCGCGGGGCTCGGCAGCGTCCTGCCCACCCTCGGCGTGCTGCTCGGCGTCGCGGTGCTCGCGGTCATCGCGTCGTCGCTGATCCAGGGCGGGTTCCGCTTCCGCGCACTCACGCTCAAGGCCGAGAACCTCGACCTGGCCAAGGGCGTCACCCGGCTGTTCGGCGGCCAGGCGCTGTGGCAGGGCGCCAAGTCGGTGCTGAAGGCCGGCGCGGTCGGCCTCGCCCTCTGGCTCGTCGTGCGCGCGCTCGAGCCCGAGCTGCTCGCCTCGGGGGCGAGGCCGGTCCCCGCACTGGTGGCCGTTGCCGAGAAATCCATCACCTGGCTGCTCGTCGCCGCGATCGCCGCGGGCCTCGCGATCGCCGCGTTCGATGTGCTCGTCGTCATGCGCCGCAACCGCAAGCAGACGATGATGACCAAGCGCGAGGTGCGCGACGAGATGAAGAACACCGAGGGCGACCCGCTCGTCCGCCAGCAGCGCCGCGCCCGCCACCTCGCCGCGACCCGCGGCAGCATGGTGCAGGCCGTCGAGTCCGCGTCCGTCGTGCTGGTGAACCCGACGAGCTACGCCGTCGCGCTCCTCTACGAGCCCGGGTCGTCCGCACCGCGCGTGGTCGCGAAGGGGAAGGGCGAGCTCGCCGCCCGCATCCGCCAGACCGCCGCGCGGCATCGTGTGCCGCTCGTGCGCGACGTGCCGCTCACCCGCGCACTGCACGCCCAGGTGGCCGTCGGGCGCGAGATCCCGCCCGAGTTCTACACGCAGATCGCCCAGGTGCTCGCGTTCGTCGCCATGCTGAAGGCCCGCGGCGCCGCCTCCGGCGTGCGCGACAACCCCCATGCCTCCTCCGCCACCCGCGCATCCGCGCCTGAATCAGGAGCCGCCTCGTGAACCGCAACTTCTCCCACTTCGCCGTGCCGGTCGGCGTCGTCGCGATCGTCATGCTGCTCGTGCTGCCGATTCCGAGCTGGCTGCTCGACGTGCTGATCGCGATCAACCTGCTGTTCGCGCTGCTCATCCTGCTGACGACGATGTTCGTGCGCCGGCCGCTCGACTTCTCGGTGTTCCCCTCGCTGCTGCTCGTCGCGACCCTGCTGCGCCTCGGCCTCAACGTCGCCTCGACCCGACTCGTGCTCATGGACGGCTTCGCCGGCGACGTCATCCAGAGCTTCGGGCATGTGGCGGTCGGGGGCTCGGTCGTGATCGGCGCCGTGGTGTTCGTCATCCTCATCGTGATCCAGTTCGTCGTCGTCACGAAGGGCGCCGAGCGGGTCGCCGAGGTCGGCGCGCGGTTCACCCTCGACGCGATGCCCGGCAAGCAGATGGCGATCGATGCGGACCTCGCCGCCGGCCTCATCTCCGACTCCCGGGCGCGCGAGCGACGGGCAGAGGTCGCGAGCGAGGCCGACTTCTACGGCGCGATGGACGGCGCGTCGAAGTTCGTCAAGGGCGACGCGATCGCCGGAATCGTCATCATCTGCGTGAACATCCTCGGCGGGCTCGCCGTGGGCGTGCTGCAGAACGGGCTCGACATCGCGACCGCGGTGCAGAAGTACACGCTGCTCACGATCGGCGACGGGCTCGTCTCGCAGATCCCGGCGCTGCTGATGGCGGTCGCGACCGGCATGATCGTCACCCGCGGCGGGTCCGACGACCAGCTCGGCGCGTCCGCTGCCGCACAGCTCACCCAGTCGCAGATCGCCCTGTTCATCGCGGGCGCCGCCGCCGTGCTGCTCGGCTTCGTGCCCGGAATGCCGTGGCCGGCGTTCATGATCGTGGGCGCGGGGCTCGCGTTCGCCGGGTGGCGGATGAAGCGCAAGACGGATGCCTCTGCGCGGGCCGCCGAGGCGGCGCAGTCGGTGCCGCGCCCCGGCGGCGACGCACCGGAGGACCTGCTCGACCAGATGCGCGTGCACGCGCTCGAGGTGCTGCTCTCGCCCGACCTCATCGACCTGGTCGGCGGCGGCGCCAACGACCTGCTCGGCCGGGTCAAGTCCCTGCGCCGCAAGATCGCCCTCGAGCTCGGCTTCATCGTGCCGCCCGTGCGCACGCGCGACGCGGTCGATCTGCCCCCTGGCAGCTACGCGATCCGGGTCGCGGGGGTCGAGGCGGGGCGGGGGCAGGCGCCGTCCGGGCGCCTGCTCGCGCTCGGCGACCGGCTCGAGCTGCTGCCGGGCGCGGCCACCGTCGAGCCGGTGTTCGGGCTGCCCGGCAAGTGGATCCCCGCCGAGCAGCGGCACGCCGCCGAGCTCGCCGGCGCCACGGTCGTCGATCGCGTGTCGGTCGTCGTGACGCACCTGTCGTCGGTGATCACGGCCAACGCGGCCCGGCTGCTCACGCGCGAGGACGTGCGGGTGCTGACGGATGCCGTGCGCGCCGCCTCGCCGTCCGCGGTCGACGAGCTGATCCCGTCGCCGCTGTCGCTCGCCGAGGTCCAGCGCGTGCTGCAGGGACTGCTCGCCGAGCAGGTCGCCATCAACGACCTGACCCGCATCTACGAGTCGCTCGCGCTCAAGGCGCGCTCGACGACCGAGCCGGAGGCGCTCATCGAGGCCGCCCGCGAGGGCCTCGGCGCGGCGATCGCGGCGCGCTACGTCGACGGCGGGCGGCTGCGGGTGCTGATGATCGAGCCGGGCACAGAGCAGTCTCTGCTCGAGGCGCTGCGCCCCTCGCCGCTCGGCTCGCAGATCATGCTCGACCCCGTGGTGCACGAGCGGTTCACGACCGCCCTCGCCCGCGAGGTCGAGCAGGCCGCGGCGAACGGGTTCTCCCCCGTTCTCGTGTGCGCGCCGCAGCTGCGGCCCGCGGTGCGCCGCCTGGTCTCCGCGACGGCCGCGGCAGAGCTGCCCGTGCTGTCGTACAGCGAGGCGACGGCCGGCGAGAGCACCACCATCGAGACCGTCGGGGTCGTGCGGCTCGCACCGCAGCCCGCCTCGATAGGCTGAACCCATGCTGGTGCTCACGCGGAAGGTCGGCGAGTCGATCGTCATCGGCGAGGGCATCACGGTGACGATCGTCGACATCAAGGGCGACACGGTGCGCGTCGGCGTCGACGCCCCGCGCGAGGTGAAGGTGCAGCGCTCAGAGGTCCTCGAGCAGATCGCGCGCGAGACGGCGGCCGCCGCAGCCGCAGCGGCAGAGGGCGCCCCAGAGGCCGATCAGGCCTCGGTCCTCGCGCTGCTGCGCCGCCCCCGCGACTGACGCCCGCCCCAGGGCACGCCGCCCTGTGGCCCCCGCGCTACCCTTCGTGCGGCCCCCGTCAGCACACGCCACCTCGCGGCGTCGCTCCGACATGCCCTCGCGCGCACTTGCACGAGAGAACCATTCCTTGCGCCCATGCCCCGAAGGTTCTCCCCCGGCACCAACGGTTCCCCACTGGCACCAAGGGTTCCCGGGCGGCACCAATGGTTCTATCGGAACGAAGAATGGTTCCCTCGTGCAAGTGCGCGCGAGGGGACATGCTGTGCCTCACTCACTGATCTGCATGGCGCATTCGGCACCGCAGGATTCACGGGACTCGCGGCACACGCGGCACACGAACCACATCCGGACACAGGCTGCGCAACCCGCAGCTCGCGAGTGCAGCCACCGTTCAGCCTCGCGGGAGGCGCGATCAGTCACGCAGGCGGCAGGCGCGATCACTCGCTCAGCCGTGGCAGGCACGATCAGCCGCTCAGCCCGCCAGCAGCTCGTCGAGGGAGGCGCGCAGGGGCCACCGCGCCGCGTCGAGCACGAGCTGGGCACCGCGGCGCGAATGTCGGTTCACGACGATCGGCGCGAGCAGGTTGAGCGTCGGCGCCCCGTCGGCGGGGTTCACGACGACGTAGAGCTCGGCGTCGGACGGCTCGCGCAGACCGAGCGCCTCGATCTGCGCGTCGTCGAGCTCGGGCTGATACGTCGGAAGCGACGCGCCCTCGACAACGAACAGGCGCAGCGGCTCGCTCGCCGAGCGGAGCGTGAACAGCCCGGCATCCACCTCGTCGATGACATACGACGTGCCGGGGATGCCGGCGAGCGGCGCGATCAGCTCGAGGGTGGCGCTCATCGCAGGAAGTCCGTGAGGTTCGTCTGCATCGTGTTGGTGACGACGAGCAGGGCGGCTTGGTACACGTTGTCCCGATTCGTGAGGTCGATGGCGGCCTGGGCGGTGTCGACGTTCTCGACGTCGCTGCGCCGCTGGGTGAGCTGCACCGCGGCCGTCGCCTGCGCGGCCTTCGCCGCCGCCAGCTGGTTCTCGGCCGAGCCCACGGCGGCCTGCGCCGAGCCGACCGCCTGCTGCGCGGCATCCAGCTGCCCGATGGCGTAGCCGACCGGGTTGCCGGCGCGCAGGTCTGAGATCACGCCGTCGAGCTGCGCGAACAGCGAGGTCGCGCCCTGCCCGTAGACCGCCGAGCCGTCGACGTCGACGCGCACGCTCTGCCCGTCGCCGATGCGCCGGGTGACGCTCGAGCCGGCGATGCCGCTGAACGTGTAGGACGCGTCGAACGCCGCCCCCGCGTCCGAGGTGCCGGCGAACACCGAGCGGCCGCCGACGGTCGTGTTCGCCTGCGCGAGCAGCCCGTCGCGAATGCCGGAGAGCTTGTCGGCGAGGGCGTCGAGGGCGCTCTGGTTGAGGGATCCGTTGCCGGCCTGCACGACGGCGTCGCGCGCCTGCCTGATCAGCGTCGAGGTCTGGCTCAGCGCGGCGTCCGCGGCAGAGGTCCACGCGGTGCCGTCGGTGATGTTGCGCACGTACTGGTCGTTCTGAGCCTGCTCGCCCCGCAGCTGCAGCGAGGTCACGGCCCCCGCCGGGTCGTCGGAGGGCCGCTGCAGCTTGAGGCCGGTCGTCGCGCGCTGCTGAGCCGCGGCGAGCGCCGCCAGCGAGCTCTGCAGGTTCCGGGCCTGGCTGCCGTAGACCATCTGGTCGGTGATGCGCATGGTCATGCGTGCGTCCTGCCTAGGATATGCCGACGATGCCGGTGTGGTTGATGAGGGTGTCGAGCAGCTGGTCGACCGAGGTCAGCACGCGCGCGGCCGACTGGTAGGCCGACTGCTCGGTGATCAGGTCGAGGTTCTCCTGATCGGTGTCGACGGACGAGATCGACTGCTGCGCCTTCGTCGCGCTCGTGAGCGAGGCCTGCGCGACGGCTTCCTGCTGCTGGGCGGACTGCGAGGCGCTGCCGACGCGGCCGACGAGCCCCGCCCAGAGCGCGTCGGGCGAGCCCGCGGCGGCGCCGAGCTGCGAGATCCGGTCGGCGATCGATCCGTCGAGACTTCCGGCGCCCGGGGCGGCGGCCGCGATGTCGGCGGGCGTCGCGGCGACCACGGTGAGCCCCAGCGCGGCCGGGCCACCTGCGGCGACGGCGAAGAAGTCGAGGCCGGTGCGGCCGTCGGCGGTGACGGCCCCCTCGTGCACGGCGTTCACCTGCGTGGCGAGCGCCGTCGCCACCTGGTTGTAGGCCTCTGCGGTCTGCGCGAGCGCGCCGCCCGAGCCGTCCGCCGCGACCGGCGCGAGCAGCGAGATCCCGGCGGCGAGCTGCCCGCCGTCGACAGCGATCGCCTGACCGGGGTGCGCCTGCCACTCGAGCCGCACGGGGTCGGCCGCGGCGCCCTCGAGCCCGGTCGCGCCGGCGAGCTGCACGTGATTCGCGGTCTGGCCGCTCACGAGCAGGTTCCCCGCGACGAAGACGGCCACGGTGCCGTCGGCCTGCGTCGTCGCAGTGCCGCCGACCAGTTGCGCCACCGTCGCCGCGAGCTGGTCGCGCTGATCGATCAGCTCGTTGGCGGACGCCCCGGCCGCGGTCGCCTGCTGGATCCGCCCGTTGAGGGCGGCGATGCCGTCGGCCGCCTGGTTCACCTGGTCGGCGAGGCTCGAGAGCTGGGTGCGCAGCCCCGACCACTGGGTGGCCACCTGCCGGTACCCGCTGGCGAGCTGCGAGACCACCGACTGCGCGTCTGACAGCACGGCGGCGCCGGCCGAGGGCTCGCCGGGGTTGTTCGCGAGGTCCTGCCAGCTCGACCAGAAGTCCTGCAGCTGGGCGGCGAGGCCCGTGTCGCTCGGCTCGTTCAGCCCGTCTTCGAGGGTCTGCAGACCGTCGGCGCGCATGCCGGTGAATCCCTGCTGTCCCTGGGCCGTGCGCAGCCGCGCGTTGGTGAGCTCGTCGGTGAGTCGCTGGATGCCGCTGACGACGACGCCCTGCCCGGGCTGCGCGAGAGGCGAGGCGAAGTGCGTCTCGGTCGCGGGAATGGCGGCGCTCTGCTGAAGACGCTGGCGGGTGTAGCCGGGGGTTCCGGCGTTCGTGATGTTCTGCCCGGTGACGTTCATCGCGTCACGGGCGGCCGTGAGGCCCGAGTAGGCGGTCTCGATGCCGCTGAACGTGCTGGCCATCAGGCGTCGTCCTCGAAGAGAATGGCCGCCCGCGCTCCGGTGTCGGTCGTGCCGGCGGCGGTGTAGGTGCCGGCGCGGTCCCCGCTGCCGGCAAGGGTCTCCTGCGTGTGGCGGATCGCCTCGCGCAGCATCCGCCCGTTCTGCGCGCGCGAAGCGCCGATGCGCTCGATGGATGCCAGCATGGCGCGCAGATGGCCCGAGAAGATCTCGAGCCACGGCCCGTCGGGCGGCGCCGCGGCGATCAGCTCGCGCAGCGACGGGTTCACGACGTTGAACTTCCAGTCGTCGGCGACGGCCTGCACCTCGACGTCGCGGGCGATGTTGAGCTTCCGCAGCTGCGCCGTCGCCGCCTCGATGTCATCGGCGGCGCGCTGCGCCCACCGCGACTCGCCGACGGTCAGCAGCGCCCGCTGCACCTCGAGTCGGTACTCGAGCAGGTCGAGCAGCTCGCGCTCCTGCCACAGCAGCGCAGACAACTCGCTGGCGCCCATGATCGCCTCCCGTCAGATCCACGGTGCTCTATCGTCACCGATGATCATTCCGTTAGCGCGGGCTCAGCGCTGCGGCAGGTCTCTCTTGGCGGCGCCGACGTAGAGCTGCTGCGGGCGGCCGATCTTGCTGGCCGGGTCGGTGTTCACCTCGCGCCACTGGGCGATCCAGCCGGGCAGGCGCCCGATCGCGAACAGCACCGTGAACATGCGGGGCGGGAAGCCCATCGCCTTGTAGATGACGCCCGTGTAGAAGTCGACGTTCGGGTAGAGCTTGCGCGAGACGAAGTAGTCGTCCTCGAGGGCCGTCTGCTCGAGCTCCTTGGCGATGTCGAGCAGCGGGTCGTGCACGCCGAGCTCGTCGAGCACGGCGTCGGCGCTCTCCTTCACGAGCTTCGCGCGCGGGTCGTAGTTCTTGTAGACGCGGTGGCCGAAGCCCATGAGCTTGACCCCGTCCTCCTTGTTCTTCACCCGCTCGACGAACTTCTTGACGCCCTCGCCGGATTCCTGGATGCCGGCGAGCATCTCGAGCACGGCCTCGTTCGCGCCGCCATGCAGCGGCCCGTAGAGGGCCGAGATCCCGGCGGAGATCGACGAGAAGATGTTGGCCTTGGTCGACCCGACGAGCCGCACGGTCGACGTCGACGCGTTCTGCTCGTGGTCGGCGTGCAGGATCAGCAGGCGGTCGAGGGCGCGCGCCACGACCGGGTTCACCTCGTAGGGCTCTGCCATGGTGCCGAAGTTCAGGCGCAGGAAGTTCTCGACGTACGACAGCGAGTTGTCGGGGTACAGGAACGCCTGCCCGAGGCTCTTCTTGTGCGCATACGACGCGATCGTCGGCATCTTCGCCAGCAGGCGGATCGTCGCGAGCTCGACGGACTGCGGGTCGTCGACGTCGGCCTCGTAGTAGGTGCCGAGAGCCCCGACCGCACTCGAGAGCATCGACATGGGGTGCGCGTGGTACGGCAGCGCACTGAACAGCTGCTTCAGGTCCTCGTGCACGAGGGTGTGCCGGCGGATCCGCTCGGTGAAGTCGGCCAGTTCGTCGGCGCTCGGCAGCTCGCCGTAGATCAGCAGCCACGCAACCTCGAGGAAGCTCGAGCCCGCGGCGAGCTGCTCGATCGGGTAGCCGCGGTAGCGCAGGATGCCCGCGTCGCCGTCGATGTAGGTGATGGCGGATGCCGTCGAGGCGGTGTTCACGAAGCCGTAGTCGAGCGTCGTCAGCCCCGTCTGCTTCGTCAGCGACGAGATGTCGATGCTCGAATGCCCGTCGACCGCCGCGCGGATCGGGAACCGCGCCTGCCCGCCCGGGTAGGAGAGCGTCGCGAACTGGTCGTCAGAATCGGGCACGAGAACTCCTTCGTCTGCTGCGCGAGCCGTGACGCTCGCTGGTCAACCCTATATGCGCAGTGTTGCGCGATGCCTATCGAGAAAGCCTCAGCGCCGCCTCGCGGATGCGCTCGTCGGTGGCGGTGAGCGAGAAGCGCACGTGGTCGGCGAAGAACTCGCCGTAGAACTCCCCGGGGCCGGCAAGGATGCCGAGGCCCGCGAGCCGGTCGATGCTCTGCCAGGCATCCACGCCCTCGCTCGCCCAGAGATAGAGGCCCGCCTCACTGTGGTCGATCGTGAAGCCGCACCGCTCGAGCGCGGGCTTGAGCACCTCGCGCCGCGCGCGGTAGCGCTCCTTCTGCGCGGCGACGTGCGCGTCGTCGCCCAGTGCCACCACCATCGCGGCCTGCAGCGGAGCGGGCAGCATGAGGCCCGCATGCTTGCGGCGCGTGAGCAGCTCGTCGATCACCGCGGCATCGCCCGCGACGAACGCGGCCCGGTAGCCCGCGAGGTTCGACTGCTTCGACAGCGAGTAGACCGACAGCACGCCCGCGAGGTCGCCGCCGGTGACCCGCGGGTCGAGGATGCTGGGCACCGGCTCGTCGGCCCAGCGCCCCTCCCAGCCGAGCTCGGCGTAGCACTCGTCGTTGACGACGAGCGCGCCGAGCTCGCGGCCGCGGGCGACGGCGGCGTGCAGGAAGTCGGTGTCGAGCACGCGCCCGTCGGGGTTGCCCGGCGAGTTCAGCCAGACGAGCTTCGTGCCCTCTGGCCATTCGGCGGGGTCGTCCGACGCGACGGCCGTCGCGTCCGCGATCGCGGCGCCGACCGCGTAGGTCGGGTAGGCCGCGCGCGGGTGCACGACGATGTCGCCGGGGCGGATGCCGGCGAGCAGCGGCAGCAGCGCGACGAGCTCCTTCGAGCCAATCGACGGCAGCACGTTGGCGGGCTGGAGGCCGGGAACGCCACGGCGGCGGGCGTACCAGGCGGCGATCGCCTCGCGCAGCGCCGGGGTGCCGGCCGTCGTTGGGTATGCGTGGGCGTCGGTCGCCTCGGCGAGCGCGGTGCGGATCAGCTCTGGCGTCGGGTCGACGGGCGAGCCGACCGACAGGTCGACGATGCCCTGGGGGTGCTGCCGCGCACGCTCGGCGTACGGGGCCATCCGGTCCCAGGGGTAGTCGGGAAGCTCGGTGATCGCCACGGCAGCGCGCTCAGCGGCTCTGGGGCGGCAGCGCGGCGATGAGCGGGTGGTCCTTCGCGATCACGCCGACCTTGGCGGCGCCGCCCGGTGAGCCGATCTCGTCGAAGAACTCGACGTTGGCCTTGTAGTAGTCGGCCCACTCGCCGGGCAGGTCGTCTTCGTAGTAGATCGCCTCGACGGGGCAGACCGGCTCGCACGCACCGCAGTCGACGCACTCGTCGGGGTGGATGTACAGCGATCGCTCGCCCTCGTAGATGCAGTCGACCGGGCACTCGTCGACGCAGGCACGGTCCTTGACGTCGACGCACGGAAGGGCGATCACGTAGGTCATGAGACCAGTTTATGGAGTCGGCGGCGCCGCGAATTCCGCACCGGGGTCGCGCGGCTCGCGCGGCGGCAGCTGCGGCCAGGCGAGCACTCCGACGGCGATGAGCGCGGGCACCCAGTCCCAGACCCGCCCCAGGGTGTCCTGCACGATGACCACCGAGCCGCCGGGGCCCTGGAACGAGAACACGAAGATGGGCACGAGCAGGCCGAGCGTGCCGCAGACCGTCACGAGCCGGCTGCCTGAGTACAGGCGCACCCCGACGAGGAAGCACGCGGCGCCGAGCACCGAGACGACGATGCCCCACGGCAGGTCGACGGCCCCGATGCCGAGCACGCCGCGGTGGTTGAAGGTGCCGACGACGCCGAGGATCAGCCCGACGACGAAGGCGAGAAGCGACGCACCGAGGCGATTCTGCATGTGCCCATGCTACGGATGCCCCGCACCGCAGGACCCCGCCCAGAGATTTGCCACCGCTTCCAAGCGCACCTTAGGCTGACCTTCGTAAGGTAAGCCTTACTCGGCGGCTGCTCGGCCGCTCTCCCCACCCGTCGAAGCGAAAGCGCCCTGTGCTCCCCACTCTTGTCATCGGCCTGCGCGAAGGCCTCGAGGCCGCACTGATCGTCGGGATCATCGCGGCCTTCCTGCGCAAGAACGGCAAGAGCCTGACCCCGATGTGGATCGGCGTGGCCGTCGCGGTGGCCCTCAGCATCGCCGTCGGCGTCGTGCTGCGCGTCATCGAGCGTGCACTCCCCCAGGCCGCGCAGGAGGGCATGGAGTCGGTCATCGGCGCCGTCGCCGTCGTGTTCGTCACCGGGATGATCGTGTGGATGAACACCCACTCGCGCGGGCTGAAGCGCGAGCTCGAGGCCGAGGCGAGCGAGGCGATCAACGACGGCCACGCCTACGCGCTGGCCGGAATGGCCTTCCTCGCGGTTCTCAAAGAGGGCTTCGAGACGAGCGTGTTCCTGCTCGCCACATTCAGCGCCTCGACCAGCATGACCCTGGCCGCCACGGGCGCGGTGATCGGCGTCCTCGCCGCCGTGCTGATCGGCATCGGCATCTACGCGGGCAGCGTCAAGCTCAACCTCTCCACGTTCTTCCGCTGGACGGGCGGGTTCCTCATCCTGGTCGCGGCCGGCCTCGTGCTCACCGCGCTGCGCACCGCCCACGAGGCCGGCTGGCTCAACGCCGGGCAGCAGGCCGTGCTGAACCTCAGCGCCGTCGTGCGGCCGGGCACGGTGCAGTCCTCGCTGCTGACCGGCGTGCTCGGCATCCCGGCCGACCCGCGCCTCATCGAGGTCATCGGCTGGCTCGCCTACCTCGTTCCGGTCGCCCTCTTCGTGTACTGGCCGCGCGCACGCCGCGCCCAGGGCATGCAGATCGCGCGGGTGCAGTTCGGCATCGCGGGCGCGCTCGCGGTCGTCGCGCTCGGTCTGGTCGCATTCTTCCCGCGCGTCGGCACGCCCTCGCTTCCGGCGGCGCACATCTCGTCCACGGCGGGCGTCGCTGGCTCCGGCACCGCCCAGCTGACGCGCGACGCCCTCTACGTGACCCTCGACGGGCACAGCACACGCGTCGCCCTCGACCCCGCGAAGGCATCCGCCACCGAGTTGAACGGCATCCCCGCGCAGCGCTGGAAGCTGCCCGCGCAGCACGGCGACACCGCGGCGCCCACGACGCTGACCCTCACACAGCTCGTCGAGCTGAACGGCGGGCGCCTTCCCGTCGGCGTGAACCCGCAGACGAACCCGGGCCCCTTCGACGCGCGCTGGGCCGCGGGCGGCTCGCTCGAGGTGTGGTCGGCGCACGGTGTGCTGCTCGACGCCGCGCAGACCGCGCGCACCGTGCTCACCCTCTCCGGCGGCGGCCTGACCGGCCCGCGCTCGATCAGTGTCGAGGCCCCGCAGTACGCCGCGGCGAGCTGGTCGCTCACCTCGGCCTCCGCTCAGAAGGCGGCCGACGCCGTCACCGCCGCCGACGCCGCACACGCCGAGCGCACGCTCTGGGCCGTGCAGCTCCCCGTCGCCTTAGGGCTCGCCGCCCTCGTGACCGCCGCCTTCGGGCTGCGCTCGCGCCGCCGCGCCCTCACCAGCCAGAAAAACCCTGTCGGCCCCACCGCGTCGCCTGCGATCCCGGCGACGCCCCAGAGGAGCAATAGCTATGCAGCTCAGTAGTTCCCCCCGCCGCCTGATCGCGGCGGCCGGCCTCGTCGCCGCCACCGCACTCGCCCTGACCGCCTGCGCGAGCGGCGGCTCGGGCGACGACTCCGGCGCGGCGCAGAAGCCCGCGGCATCCGTCGCCCCGGTGAAGAGCGGCGCGAGCCAGGTCAAGATCACCCTCACCGGCGGCAGCGGCGACAGCTGCGACGTCGACCACACGAGCGCCAAGGCGGGCCCCGTCACCTTCACCATCGCCAACACCAGCTCGACGGCCATCACCGAGGTCGAGCTGCTGCAGGGCCAGCGCATCGTCGGCGAGAAGGAGAACCTCGCCCCCGGCCTCGAGCCGGTGAAGCTCACGCTCACGCTCGGCGGCGGCAGCTACACCGTGTACTGCCCGGGCGCCGACACCGAGCAGCAGAAGTTCACGGTCACCGGCAAGGCGGCCGCCCAGCCCACCGGCAGCGTGCAGACCGTGCTCGCCGACGGCACCGAGGGCTACGGAAAGTACGTCGCCGGCGTGCTCGCCGACATGGTGACCGCTGTCGGCACGCTGAACTCCGCCGTGCAGGCGGGCGACGTGGCCGAGGCGAAGAAGGACTACGCGCTCGCGCGGCCCTTCTACGAGAAGGTCGAGTCCGACGTCGACGGATTCCTGCTGCCCGGCGCCGACGCGACGAGCAACAAGGGCAACCTCGACTATCTCATCGACATGCGCGCGAGCAACCTCGACCCGGCCGTCGGCTGGTCCGGCTTCCACGCGGTCGAGCGCGACCTGTGGCAGAACGGCGCCATCACCGCCCAGACGAAGAAGTACGCGAGCGACCTCGACGCCAACGTCAGGACGCTCGCCAAGCTCGCTTCGGGTCTGAGCTACAAGCCCGAAGATCTCGCGAACGGCGCCGCCGGCCTGCTCGAAGAGGTCCAGACGAACAAGATCTCCGGTGAAGAGGAGTCCTACAGCCACATCGACCTCGTCGACTTCGCCGCGAACGTCGAGGGCGCCGAGCAGGCGTTCGCCTACCTCGAGCCCGGCATGAAGCAGATCGACCCCGACCTGACCAAGACGGTGCAGACCCAGTTCGCGAACGTCACCTCGATGCTCGACGCCTACCGCGACCCGAGCGTGCCCGGCGGCTACAAGGACTACACGCCGCAGCTGAAGCAGACGGATGCCTCGAAGCTGAGCCACGCCATCCAGGCGCTTCAGGAGCCGCTGTCGAAGATCGCCGAGAAGGTGGCGACCGCCGCTTGAGCGATCCGGACACGTCCCCCGACGACCAGGGCGTCTCACGCCGCGGCCTGCTGTTCGGTAGCGCCGCGGCCGCGGGCGGCCTGGTCGTCGGCGCCGCAGGCGGCTACGCCGCGGGCCGCCTCGCGCATGCGGATGCCGCGGCAGCGGACAGCGACGGCGAGGTCGTCGACCTCTCGGTCGAGCACGCCTTCTACGGCGACGCCGAGCAGTCGGGCATCCGCACGGCGCCCCAGCGCTATTGCGTCTACATGACCTTCGACGTGTCGTCGACGCTCGCGAGCGACCTGCAGGTGCTGCTCGCCCGTTGGTCGGGCGCCATCGCCCAGCTCATGAAGGGCCGTACGATCGGGCAGGTCGAGCCGAACCGCGTCGACGGCATCGGCGTCGACACCGGCGAGGCCCTCGACCTGGCTCCCGCCGGGCTCACGGTCACGGTCGGGCTCGGGCCGCGCATCTTCACCGACGAGTTCGGACTCGCCGCGAAGAAGCCGGCACTCATGCGCGAGCTCAAGGCGCTGCCGTCCGATGCGATGAAGGCCGAGCTCTCGGGCGGCGACCTGTCGCTGCAGGCCTGCGCCGACGACCCGCAGGTGGCCTATCACGCGATCCGCGACCTCGCCCGCATGGCGAAGGGCACCGCGGCGACGCGCTGGACGGTGATGGGCTTCGGCCGCGCCTCCGCCGGCAAGGGCCAGGCCACGCCCCGCAACCTGATGGGCTACAAGGACGGCACGCGGAATCTGAAGGAGGAGCCCGACTTCGAGAAGTTCGTCTGGGTGAAGGACTCGGGGCCCGCGTGGACGCAGGGCGGCACCTACCAGGTGGTGCGCAAGATCCAGATGAACATCGAGAACTGGGATGCCGACCGCGTCAGCGACCAGAACACGGTGTTCGGGCGCGACAAGCGCGAGGGCGCTCCCCTGTCGGGCGGGCACGAGTTCACGACGCCGGACTTCCACGCGAAGGGCGCCGACGGCACCGAGAAGATCTCGCCCACCTCGCACATCGCGCTGGCGGCCCACGAGAACAACGGCGGCCTCAAGATTCTGCGCCGCAGCTACAACTACACCGACGGACTGAACCAGTACGGGCTCTTGGACGCCGGCCTGCTGTTCATCTCGTACCAGAACGACCCCGCGTCGTTCGAGACGCTGCAGGCCAAGCTCGGCTCCTCCGACCGCCTCAACGAGTACATCTCGCACATCGGATCCGGCATCTTCTTCGTCCCCCCGGCCGCCAAGCAGGGCCACTACCTCGCCGAGGGCCTGTTCGCCTAGCTGTGGAGGACGCCCCCGCCCGTTCGATGAGAACGGCAGAGTGGGCGGATGCCTGCCCTGCCGCCGCTCCCGCCGCTCTGCTCCTTCGGCCACATCGCGAGCTACCCCGAGCTGATTGAGATCTGGGGTCACCGGTCTGCGGTGACGCCGTTCGGCACGGACTACGGCCTTAGCCGCCGCCTGCGCCCGAACGTCTACGTCTGCGCGCACCTCAGCGACGACGAGCTCCTCGCCGCGCGCTGCGGCGGCCGCCTCGACTGCGTGAGCGCGCTCGCGGCACTCGGCGTGCTCGTCGCTGCCACGGCTGACGACGGCGCGCTGCACCTCAGGCTTGCCCCGAACGACGGCCGTTCGTCCGCGCGTCGCTTCGGGGCGGCGCGGCTCATCCGCGCGCACTGGAGTGTCCCCCGCTTTCCCCTGCCGACCATCGACGAGACCCGACGAGCAGCACACGCGGGTGCACCGATCTCACGCGTGACCATGCCCGCGAGTGATGCGCTCCGACAGGCGCTGCGCACCTGCCTCGCGCCCGCGGAGGGCGCCGCCGTGATCGCGGATCTGCTGGACAAGGGGCTTCTCAGCGCCGACCAGCTCGCCCGCGTCATCGCATCGACGTCGCACCCCGTGCGCTCACGCACACGCGAGGCGGGATTGCCCGTCGAGGTGGACGACGCCCTCGCGCGACGCGCCTGAGCTCGCGCGGCTTGCCTGACACGAACACGAGCAGACGCCGCCCCATGCCTTCCCCTCGCGCGACTTGCATGAGGGAACAGTTTCGCGAGCGAGCTCAGGGCGCGCCTAGAACTGTTCCCTCATGCAAGTGCGAACAAGGGATGGGGCCGGTGCCCGAGCGGAGCGCGGCTGGGCAGGCGGGCGCAGTCAGCTACGCGTCCTGCGCTCTGCCGAGCACGCACGCGGCGCAGTCAGCTACGCGTCCTGCGCTCTGCCGAGCACGCACGCGGCGCGGTCCGCTACGCGTCCTGCGCTCTGCCGAGCACGCACGCGGCGCAGTCAGCTACGCGTCCTGCGCTCTGCCCATCGGACGCAGTCCGCTACGCGTCCTGCTTCTTGAGCCGGGCGGCGGCGCGGCCGCGCGCCGTGGCGTCGAGCTCGACCTTGCGGATGCGGACCTTCTCTGGCGTGACCTCGACGCACTCGTCCTCGCGGGCGAACTCGAGGCATTCCTCGAGCGTCAGCTGACGCGACGGCGTCATCGCCTCGAAGTTGTCGGCCGTCGACGTGCGCATGTTGGTGAGCTTCTTCTCACGCGTGATGTTCACGTCCATGTCGTCGGAACGCGAGTTCTCGCCGACGACCATGCCCTCGTAGACCTCGTCGCCGGGGTTCACGAAGAAGCTCATGCGCTCCTGCAGGCCGATGATCGCGTACGCGGTCACCACGCCCTGCCGGTCCGCGACGATCGAGCCGTTGTTGCGGGTCACGATCGGGCCGGCCCACTCGTCGTAGCCGTGCGAGATGGCGTTCGAGATGCCCGTGCCGCGAGTGGTGGTGAGGAACTCGGTCCGGAATCCGATCAGGCCGCGTGACGGCACGACGAACTCCATGCGCACCCAGCCCGTGCCGTGGTTCGACATGCCCTCCATGCGCCCCTTGCGGGCGGCGAGCAGCTGGGTGATCGCGCCGAGGTACTCCTCGGGGATGTCGATCGTGACGTGCTCGTAGGGCTCGTGCACCTTGCCGTCGACCTTCTTCGTGACGACCTGGGGCTTGCCGACCGTGAGCTCGAAGCCCTCGCGACGCATCTGCTCGACGAGGATCGCGAGCGCGAGCTCGCCGCGGCCCTGCACCTCCCAGGCATCCGGCTTGCCGATGTCGAGAACGCGCAGCGAGACGTTGCCGACCAGCTCGCGGTCGAGGCGGTCCTTCACCATGCGCGCGGTGAGCTTGTGGCCCTTCACCTTCCCCATGAGCGGCGAGGTGTTGATACCGATCGTCATCGAGATGGCGGGCTCGTCGACGTGGATCGCGGGCAGCGGGCGAACGTCGTCGGGGTCGGCGAGGGTCTCGCCGATCATGATGTCCTCGATGCCGGCGACGGCGACGATGTCGCCTGCGGACGCGGACTCGGCCGGGAAGCGCTCGAGCGCCTTCGTCAGAAGAAGCTCGGTGATGCGGGCGTTCGACGTGGTGCCGTCGTGGTGCACGCGAGTGACCGTCTGGCCCTTCTTGATCGTGCCCGAGAAGACGCGGAGCAGCGCGAGGCGGCCGAGGAACGGCGACGCGTCGAGGTTGGTGACCCAGGCCTGCAGCGGCGCCTCGTCGTCGTACGACGGGGCCGGGATGTGCTCGAGGATCGCGCCGAACAGCGGCTCGAGGTTCTCACTGTCGGGCAGTGCGCCGTCTGCGGGCTGGTTGCGCGAGGCGCGGCCCGCCTTGCCGCTGGCGTAGACGACCGGCACGTCGAGCAGCGCGTCGACATCGAGGTCGGGCACGTCGTCGGACAGGTCGGATGCCAGGCCGAGCAGCAGGTCCTGCGCCTCGGCGACGACCTCGTCGATGCGGGCGTCG
The DNA here is from genome assembly GCF_039538245.1 of Gryllotalpicola kribbensis. NCBI lineage: Bacteria > Bacillati > Actinomycetota > Actinomycetes > Micrococcales > Microbacteriaceae > Gryllotalpicola > Gryllotalpicola kribbensis. The sequence continues at coordinate 134,984 of NZ_BAABBX010000005.1, read as the reverse complement.
GGGCGGTCGGTCTTGTTCACCGCGAGGATGACGGGCAGCTTCGCCTCGAGCGCTTTGCGCAGCACGAAGCGCGTCTGGGGCAGCGGCCCCTCTGAGGCATCCACCAGCAGCACGACGCCGTCGACCATCGACAGGCCGCGCTCGACCTCGCCGCCGAAGTCGGCGTGACCGGGGGTGTCGATGACGTTGATCGTGATGGGGCCGCCCGGGTTGTGCGTGGCGGCGTGCTCGCCGTTGTACGAGATCGCCGTGTTCTTGGCGAGGATCGTGATGCCCTTCTCGCGCTCGAGCTCGTTCGAGTCCATGGCGCGCTCTTCGACGTGCGCGTGCTCGCCGAAGGAGTTCGTCTGCTTGAGCATCGCGTCGACGAGGGTGGTCTTGCCGTGGTCGACGTGGGCGACGATCGCGACGTTGCGCAGGTCGGTGCGGAGGGCGATAGCCATAAGGCATCCGTTTCGTGAGTGAAGAAAGAGGGGCGGCGCTGAGGCGCGCACAGAAAGGGCGCCCGGCGCCCACCCGACCATTCTAGTCGGGGGACGCCGAGCGCCCGTTCAGCTTGCTCGTGAGAGCGAGGTGACTACTTCTTGAAGCCGACCGTGGTCCAGTCGGCGGCGCCCATCGCGAGGCCACCCGCCTGGAACTCGGTCGCGCCGAAGTTGACCAGGCCCTTGGTGACCGCCACCACGTTGGGCAGCGGCGCGAGCGGGATGATCGGGACGGTCTTGAAGAGCGACTCGTCGATCTTCTTCGCCGCGGCGTAGCGGGTGTCCTCGTCGAGCGAGTTCGCCTGCTTGTAGAGCTCGTCGAGGCCCGGAGCCGGGACCTTGCCGAAGTTCTGCTCGCCCTTCGTCACGTAGATCGACTGACCCGACGAGATCGGGAACGGCGTGCCGACCCACGAGAAGCCGGTCATCTCGAAGTTGCCGCCGAGCACATAGTCGTCGCTGAAGAACTTGTCGGTGGGAACCTCATTGAACTCGACCGGGATGCCGATCGCCTTGAGGTCGGACTGCACCTGCAGCGCGCGCTGCTTGTTGGTGGCCGAGCCCTGCGGGATGACCATGGTGAGCTTCAGCTGCTCGCCGTCCTTGCTCCACGAGCCGTTCGACTCGGTGTAGCCGGCCTCCTTGAGGAGCGACTTCGCCTTCTTGGGGTTGTAGGCGATGTACTTGTCGGCGTAGTCCTCGTAGCCCTTCTGGCCGGGCATGAAGATGAAGCTGCCCTGCGTCTCGGCCGGGGCGCCCACGGGGGCGTTCGCCGACTGAGCGATGAGCTTGCGGTTGATCGCGTGCGCGATGGCCTGGCGGACCTTGACGTCCTTGGTCGGGCCCTGCGTGCCCGAGAGGGTCACGTGGGTCCAGGTGAGGCCGCCCGAGATCTGCAGCTCGGCGTCGCTGCGGCTCTTGGCCGTCTTGTAGGAGTCGGCCGCGCTCGCGATGTCGAGGGCGTCGAGCTCCTTGTTGGCGAACGCGGTGGCGGTGGCGGAGGTGTCGTCGATCACCTTGAAGATGATCTTGTCGAGCTTGGGCTTGTCACCCCACCACTTCGGGTTCGGCACCTCTTCGTAGACGCCGCCCGTGTTGTCGACCTTCGAGTACATGAACGGGCCGTCAGAGGGCAGCGGCTTGGTGGCATACGCGTCGTTGAACTGCTTCGGGTCGCTCGCGATCGAGGCCGGCAGCGGGGCACCGAACAGGCTCTGCCAGTCGGCGAAGTCCGTGCCGAAGGTGACCGTGAACTCGGTGTCGCTCTTGATGTCGAACGAGGACACCTGGCTGTAGCCGTTCGAGCTCGCGATGCTGAACTTGGTGTCCTTGCCGCTCATGGCGGCGAAGGTCGCCTGGTAGTCCTTCGAGGTGATCGGCGTGCCGTCCTGCCAGACCGCCTTCGGGTTCAGCTTGACGGTGACGACCTCGGGGCTCTTGCTGGTGAGCTCGACCGACTCGGCGTAGTCCTTGTCGACGGTGGGCGTGCCGTCTTCCTTGAAGACGATCGGGCCGCCGCTGGTCGGCGAGTTCTGCAGCGTGGTGTCGGCCTCGTTGCCGTCGACGGTGAGCCCGTTGAAGTTCACGGGGACACTGGCGACGGGCAGGGTGATGGTGCCGCCCTGCTTGACGTCGGAGGCGGGGGCCGATGTCCAGCCCGTGGCGGGCAGCTCGGACGACGACTTGGCCGCGGACGGGTTCGACGTGGGCTTGTTGCCCTGGGCGCAGCCGGTCAGCAGCAGCGCTGTCGCGCCCAGCGCTGCCGTGGCAGCGAGGACACTCTTTCTGCGATTCATGGTGCGATTCCTCTTCCTCTTGGGGATGTTCCTCTTGGGGATGGCCCGCGTTGCAGTCGCGGGGGTCTAGGCGGCGAGCGTGTTCCGCTCGACGTGGTGGCAGGCGACCTCGACACGCGCCGGGGCGCCGTCGTGCCTCGCGAGCTCGGGGTCCTCGCTCTGGCAGAGCGCCTGGGCGTCCGGGGGCAGCAGCCGGTACAGCGGGCAACGGCTGCGGAACCGGCACCCGGCGAACTCGCTCGTCGGGCTGGGCAGGTCGCCCTGCAGCAGCACGCGCTCGCGCGCACGCTCGATCGCCGGGTCCGGAATCGGCGCGGCCGAGATCAGGGCCTGGGTGTACGGATGCCGGGGCTCCCGGAACACGTCGGAGATCGGCCCCTGCTCGACGATGCGGCCGAGGTACATCACGGCGACCTCGTCGGCGATCTGCCGCACCACGGCCAGGTCGTGCGCGACGAAGAGCAGCGACAGCCCGAGCCGGACCTTGAGGTCCTCGAGCAGGTTGATGACGCCCGCCTGGATCGACACGTCGAGCGCCGAGACCGGCTCGTCGAGCACGAGGATGCGTGGGTCGGTGGCGAGCGCGCGGGCGATGCCGATGCGCTGCCGCTGGCCGCCCGAGAACTCGTGCGGGAACCGGTCGGCCATGGACGGGTCGAGTCCGACGAGCTCGAGCAGCTCGGCCACCTTCGCGTCGCGCTCGGCCTTCGGGACCTTGTGCACCAGCAGCGGCTCGGCGATCACCTCGCTGACCGGCAGGCGCGGGTCGACCGCGGCCATCGGGTCCTGGAAGACGATCTGGATGTCCTTCCGGAGCGCGAGGCGCTCGGCGCGCGACAGCTTGGAGACGTCGCGGCCGTCGACCGTGATCGACCCCTCCTGCGGGGCGACGAGCTCCATGATCTCGAGGATCGTCGTCGACTTTCCGCAGCCGGACTCCCCCACCAGCGCCAGCGTGCTGCCCGGGCGCAGGTCGAAGCTGATGCCGTCGACGGCGCGCACCGTGCCGACGCGGCGGCGGAACACTGCGCCGCGCATCAGCGGGAAGTGGCGCTTGAGCTCCTTCACCTCGAGCACCTTCTCGGTGCTCTCGGCGATCTCGTCGTCGACGAGTGCCTCGGGGCGCGGGAAGATCTCGGAGCGCACGAGCTCGCCGTTCGTGATCTCGGCACCCCGGTGGCAGGCGGCGGTGTGCGTGGCATCCGCCGGGTCGTACGAGATCAAGGCGGGCTCGATCTCGCGGCATTCGTCGATCGCGATGGGGCAGCGCGCCGCGAACGGGCAGCCGGCGGGCAGCGCCGCGAGCGACGGCGGGCGGCCTTCGAGCGGCACCAGCCGCTCGGTGCCCGCGGTCAGGATGTTCGGCACACTGCGCAGCAGGCCGATCGTGTAGGGCATGGTCGGCTCGGTGAACACCTGCTCGGTCGAGCCGAGCTCGACCAGCTTGCCTGCGTACATCACGGCGACGCGGTCGGCGTGGCCGGCGACGACGCCGAGGTCGTGCGTGATGAGCGAAACCGCAGCCCCCGTGATCCGCTTGGCCTCTTCGAGCACCTCGAGGATCTGCGCCTGGATCGTCACGTCGAGAGCCGTCGTGGGCTCGTCGGCGATGATCAGGCGCGGGTTGTTCGCGATCGCCATCGCGATCATGGCGCGCTGGCGCATGCCGCCCGAGAACTCGTGCGGGAACGCCTTGACGCGCCGCTTCGGGTCGGGAATGCCGACGATGCCGAGCAGCTCGACCGCGCGCGCCTCGGCGGCCTGCTTGGTCAGGGCCCTGTCGTGCAGACGCAGCGCCTCGGCGATCTGATCGCCCACGGTGTACACCGGGGTGAGCGCCGACAGGGGGTCTTGGAAGATGATCGAGATCTCCTTGCCGCGCACGCGGGAGAGCTCGCGGTCGTTGAGCTGCAGCAGCGGGCGGCCGTCGAACCAGATCTCGCCGGTGACCTGGGCGGTCGTGGGCAGCAGACCCATCACCGCGAGCGACGAGACGGACTTGCCGCTGCCGGATTCGCCGACGATGCCGAGGAACTCGCCCTCGTTGATCTGGTAGCTGATGCCACGCACGGCACGCACGTCGCCCGAGCCCTGCGGGAAGGTGACGGAGAGGTCCTTGACCTCGAGAAGGGGACGGGTCGGCTCAGCCACGGTTAGCTCCGCTCGTGGGGTCGACGGCGTCGCGGAACGCGTCGCCGATGAGGCTGATCGCGAACAGCAGGACGATCAGGACGGCGGCCGGGAACACGAACAGCCAGGGTCGGGTCAGCGCAGCGCCTGTCCCGTCGGAAAGAAGGGTGCCGAGCGACACGGCGGGCGGCTTCACGCCGAAGCCGAAGAAGCTCAGGCTCGTCTCGGAGAGGATCATCGCGGCGACGCCCAGGGTGGCGTCGATGATCAGCAGCGAGGCGATGTTGGGGATGATGTGCTTCGCGATGATCTGCGGCGTCGACATCCCCATGAAGCGCGCGGCCTTCACGAACTCGCGGTTCTTCAGCGAGCGGGTCTGACTGCGCACGACCTGGGCCATGATCATCCAGCTGAAGATCGACAGGAACAGCGTGAGGAACACCCACGACAGCTGCGTGAAGATCGGGCTGAGCAGCACGAGCAGGAAGAAGCTCGGCAGCACCAGCAGCAGGTCGATGACCCAGGCGATCGACTTGTCGACGATGCCGCCGAGGTAGCCGGCCACCGACCCGACGATCGCGGCGATGAGCGTCGACAGCGGGCCGGCGACGAGGCCGATGACGAGAGACTTCTGCAGACCCGAGATCGTCTGGGCGTAGATGTCCATGCCGATCGAGTCGGTGCCGAACCAGTGCATCATCGTCGGGCCCATGCCCATGTTGTAGATGTCGCGGTCGTCGGGGCCGTAGGGGTAGACCAGCGGGCCCAGATAGGCCCACGCCACCAGGAAGGCGAACAGGCCGACTCCCACCCAGAAGCGGGGCGTCGAGCGCAGTCGGCGCCAGATCAGGCCGCCGCGCGAGAGCGGCTTGCGCCGCCCCTGCTCGGCGGGCGTGAGCTCGGGCTCGAGAGCCGCATCGGGCTCTTCGGCGAGAAGGGTTTCGGAAAGCGACATCGCTCAGCTCCTCACCCTCGGGTCGAGTGCGGCATACAGCACCTCGGAAAGCGTCGACGAGCACAGGATCAGCACCGCGGTGAACAGGGTCGACCCCGCCACGGCGTTGATGTCGCTCGTATTGATGGATGTCAGCAGCAGCTCGCCCATGCCGTGCCACGAGAACACGATCTCGAGCATCGACGCGCCGGCCACGAGGGTGCCGAAGCTGTACGCGAAGAACGTCGACATGGGGATGAGCGCGACGCGCACGCCGTGGCGGATCAGGGCGGCGCCGCGCGTGCGGCCCTTCGCCCGAGCCGTACGGATGTAGTCCGCGCCGAGAACGTCGAGCATGACGTTGCGCTGGTAGCGGGAGTAGGAGGCCGCACTCGTGAGCACCAGCACGATCGTCGGAAGCAGCAGGTGCGCCGCCCGATCACCGAACTGGGTGAAGAACCCGCCGGAGATGCCCGCCGAGTACTGCCCGGTGAAGGTGATCAGCTGGTGGCCGATCGCACGGTTCAGCGCGGTCGCGGCGATCATCAGGAAGATCGCGATGACGAACGTCGGGGTCGAGAAGACGATGTACGACAGGTAGGTCACGATCGAGTCGGACGCCTTGTATTGCCGCACGGCGCCCCAGACGCCGAGCACGACGCCGAGCACGGCGCCGATGATCGAGCCGATGAGCAGCAGCTGAAGGCTGATGCCGGCGCGCTCCCAGATCACCCTGCTGATCGGCTCGCTGTTGATGGCGAGGCCGAAGTCGCCGTGCAGGACACCGGAGAACCAGTGCCAGAGGCGCTCGATGAGCGGCACGTCCGGGTTCACCCCGAACTTGTTCAGGATGTTCTGCAGCGAGTGCGGGTCGACCGGTGGGTTGCGACCGAGGTACTTCGCGGTCGGGTTCAGCGAGAGGCTCGCGAGGACATAGGCGAGGCAGCTGGCGATGACCGTCAGGATGATGTAGTTGACGATCCGCCGAACGAGATAGACGAACACCGGACGTTACCGCGCCCCGTGGCCCGCCTTCCCTGAGGTGACCCGACACCACTCCGCGCGGTCGGAAGCGGCCTGCGCAAGAAGTGAAAATGCCATGTGAGTGTTCCTTGATGTGTTGCGGGGAGGAACTCTGGTGTGTGCGAATCCAGGAGTTGCTTCACACTACACACGGCTGACAGGCGGTCAACAACTTATCCGCCGCATCGTTTCACGATGTTTACACGGGTAGCGGGGCGTTAACAATCGCGCGGATGCCTCGCCACGACGGATTCCGTTGCGGGTGCCGTCCGCTCCGCTCAGAAGGCGAGGGCCTCGATCACCACGGCGACGACGAGAACGGCCCCGATCACAAGCGGAATCGTGTCCCAGCGGCGGCTCACCGGCGCGTTCAGCACCGCGGCCCGCACGGGGTCGGCCGCGGCGGCCAGCGCCTCGTCGTGCACCGCCTGCACCGCTCGCAGGGCGGCTTCACCCGCGTCGAGCGACGGGGTGTCGGGCTCCCCGCCGCGGCGGGCCAGCACGGAGCGCCGCGCGACCCCCGGGCGCGCCGCGAACGGCCCGCCCCAGCAGTTCACATGGCCGCCGCCGACGAGGTCGACGACGAGTCCGAAGCGCAGCCTGGCATCCTCGACCTGCCCCCATGGCATCTCGACGACGCGGCCGATATTGCGGGCCGTGATGGAATCGGGCGTCAGCACGACGCAGGGGCGCAGGAACAGCACCCAGGCGCCCCAGACCGCCAGCAGGCACGGGGCGACGGAGATGCCGAACACGGCCCCGTCGCGCCGCAGCGCGGCATCCCCCAGCAGGAACACCACGCACACGACGACGAGCCAGAACGTGACGAGGGGCGAACCCGCGCGGATGACGCGCCGATTCGCCCCCTTGTCGTCTCGGATCACCGGCGCTCAGGCCCCGAACTCGAAGCCGGCGCCGGGAATCGCGTCGAGCAGGCGACGCGTGTAGTCCTCGCGCGGCGCGTCGAAGATCTCGTCGGTCGTTCCGGTCTCGACGAGCCGCCCCTTCTCCATGACGCACACGTTGTCGGCGACGAGGCGCACGACGGCGAGGTCATGGGTGACGAAGAGGTAGGTCAGCCCGAGCTCGGCCTGCAGATCGGTGAGCAGGTTCAGGATCTGGCCCTGCACCAGCACGTCGAGGGCCGAGACGGCCTCGTCGAGCACGATGATGTCGGGCTTGAGCGCGAGCGCCCGGGCGACGGCGATGCGCTGGCGCTGACCGCCCGAGAGCTCGTTCGGGTAGCGGCCTGCCGTCGACTGCGGCAGAGCGACCTGCTCGAGCAGCTCGCGCACCGCGCGGGCGCGCTCACGGCTGTTACCGATGCCGTGGGTGAGCAGCGGCTCGGCGATGATGCTCTCGATGTTGTGCATCGGGTTCAGCGAGCCGTACGGGTCCTGGAAGACCGGCTGCACGCGGCGGCGGAAGCGCAACAGCTCCTTGCCGCGCAGTTTCGAGACATCCTGCCCGTCGACCGTGATCGTGCCGCTCGTGACGGGCTCGAGGTTCAGCAGCAGCTTCGACGCCGTCGACTTGCCCGAGCCGGACTCGCCCACGAGCGCCGTGGTGGTGCCCTTCGGAATGCTGAACGAGATGTCGTCGACCGCCTTGAGGTCGATGCTCGTGAAGCCGCCCTGGCGGATCTTGTAGACCTTCGTCACGTTCTCGAACGTGATCAGCGGCTTCGCATCGGCTGCCTGCGCCTCGCGGCGCTCGGCGGCGAGCTCGATCTGGTCGATGGCGGCGGTCTGCGCGCCCTCTGCCACGCGCACGCTCGTGTCGACGTGCGACGGCGACTTCTGCGACTGGATGCGGCGGGAGGCGAGGCTCGGCGCCGCGGCGACCAGGCGCTGCGTGTACGGGTGGCGCGGGTCGGCCAGGATCTCCTTCGACGGGCCCGCCTCGACGACCTGGCCGCGGTACATCACGACGAGCTTCTCGGCGCGCTCTGCGGCGAGGCCGAGATCGTGCGTGATGAGCAGCACCGACGTGCCGTAGTCGCGGGTGAGCGTCTGCAGGTGGTCGAGGATGACCCGCTGCACCGTCACGTCGAGGGCCGACGTCGGCTCGTCGGCGACCAGCAGGCGCGGGCGCGACGAGAGGCCGATGCCGATCAGCACGCGCTGGCGCATGCCGCCCGAGAACTGGTGCGGGTACTGCTTCATGCGCTTGTCGGCGTCGCCGAGGCCGGCCTCCTTCAGCACCTCGATCGCGCGCTTCTTGACGTCGCCGCGCGAGAGCTTCGGGTTGTTCGCCTTGATGGCCTCTTCGACCTGGAATCCCACGCTCCACACGGGGTTCAGGTTCGACATCGGGTCCTGCGGGACATAGCCGATGACGCGCCCGCGCACGGACTGCATCTGCTTGTCGCTGAGCTTGGTCAGGTCGACGCCGAGCATCTTGGCCGAGCCGCCGGTGACCTTGCCGTTGCCGGCGAGCAGGTCGATGACGGCGGTCGCCGTGGTCGACTTGCCCGAGCCCGACTCGCCGACGATCGCGACGGTCTCACCCTGGTTCACGGTGAAGCTGACGCCGCGCACGGCCTCGAAGTCACCGCCGCTCTGGGTGCGGAACGAGACCCGCAGGTCGTCGATCTCGAGCAGCGGCTCACCCGGGGCGAGCGCGGCGCCCTCGAAGAGCAGGCCGTCTTGCGTGGGGGCGGTGGTGGTGCTCATCGGTTGGCCCTCGCCTTCGGGTCGAGCGCGTCGCGGACCACGTCGCCCAGCATGAGGAATGCGAGGACGGTGATCGACAGGGCGACGGCCGGGTAGAACAGGGACATCGGCGCCGTGCGGATCGACGCCTGCGCCTGGCTGATGTCGTTACCCCACGACATCACGCTCGGCGGCAGGCCGATGCCGAGGAAGGACAGCGTCGCCTCGGCCACGATGAACGAGCCGAGCGACACGGTCGCCAGCACGATCAGCGGGGCGATCGAGTTCGGCACGACGTGCCGCAGCAGGATCTTGAAGCGCGAGACGCCGAGCGCCTTCGCGCTGAGCACGTAGTCGGAGTTCTTCGCGAGCACGACGGCGCCGCGCACGATTCGGGCGGCCTGCGGCCACGTGAACACGGCGAGCACCAGCGCCACCGTCGTCGCGTTGCGGAACGGCAGCACCGACATGAGCACGATCGCGCCGAGCACCGAGGGAACGGAGAAGAAGATGTCGCCGAGGCGCGAGACCACGGCGTCGAGCCAGCCGCCGTAGTAGCCGGCGACCGCGCCGATGATCAGGCCCACCAGGGCGAAGATCACGGTCGCGAGGATGCCGACGGTGAGCGACGCGCGGGTTCCGTAGATGACGCGCGCGTACACGTCGCAGCCCTGGCGGGTGAAGCCGAGCGGATGCCCGGCCCGCGGCGACGCGTTGCTGAAGTCGAGGTCGCAGCCGAGCGTCGGCGAGGTGTGCGTGAACAGCTGCGGCACGATCGCCACGAGCAGGATCAGCACGATCAGCACTGCGGAGATCCAGAACATCGGGCTCGTGCGCAGGGAATCCCATGCATCGGTCCAGGCACTGCGGGTCTTGGCGCTCTCGTCGACCCGGTCGACCGCGACGAGCGGCGTCTCATCGAGCGGGGCGACGTAGTGGGTCGCCGTCATGTCGTTACTTGGCATAGCGGATCCTCGGATCGAGCACGGCGTACAGGAGGTCGACGAGCAGGTTCGCGGCCATGAAGATCAGGACCATCACCGCGACGAACGACACGACGGTCGGCCCCTCGCCTCGCGTGACGGCCTGATAGACGGTGCCGCCGACGCCGTGGATGTTGAAGATTCCCTCTGTCACGATCGCGCCGACCATGAGGTTTCCGATGTCGACACCGAGGTAGGTGATCACCGGGATGAGGGAGTTGCGCAGGATGTGCACGGTGACGACACGGGTGCGGGTGAGCCCCTTCGCCGTGGCCGTGCGCACGAAGTCGGCGCTCATGTTCTCGGAGACGCTGGCGCGGGTCAGTCGCACGATGTAGGCGAACGAGACCGTCGCAAGCACGATCGCGGGCAGGATGAGCTGCTGCGTCGGCGCCCCGGGGCTCACCGACGGGTTGATGACGTGCCACTTCACACCGAGCAGGAACTGCAGCACGAAGCCCGTGACCAGCACCGGCACCGAGATCAGGATCAGGCTCACGACGAGCGCGACGCCGTCGAAGATCTTGCCCTTGCGCAGCCCGGAGATCAGGCCGACGACGATGCCGGCGACGGCCTCGAAGAGGAGCGCGAGGACCGCGAGGCGGGCCGTGATCGGGAAGGCCTGCTTCATCACGTCGATGACGCGCTGGCCGGAGTAGGTGGTGCCGAAGTCCCCGCGCAGCAGGCCGGTGATGTAGTACCAGTACTGCACGATGAACGGCTGGTCGAGGTGGTACCGGTGCCGCAGCGTATCGATGACGGACTGGGCCGGCGGGTGGTCTCCGAAGAGAGCACGGATCGGGTCACCGGGCAGCGCGAACACCATGAAGTAGATCAGAAGGGTCGCCCCGAAGAACACGGGGATCATCTGCAGGACCCGTCGAAGGAAATACCACCACATCAGGCGAGCACCGGCTTTCGTGAAGCGGGCTTCGAAGTCATGAGTCTCATCGTTCGTCAAGGATGTGGCGCCCGAGGGATTCCCCCGAGCGCCACATCGTTTACGGATTTACCTGTCTACAGGCTAGCCGCTGTTTTCATTTGAAGGGCCTGAGTGCCCTGGTTCAGCTGGTCAGCTGGTCTTCTTGATGGCGTAGTAGAGCGGCACCGAGTCCCAGCCGAACTGCACGTCGGAGACGTTGCTCGACCAGACGCCGACCTCGTTGGAGTACCACAGCGGGATCGCGGGGAGGTCCTTGAACAGGATCTCCTGCGCCTGCTGGTAGAGCTTGTTCGCGTCCGCCTCGCTCGAGGCCTGAGCGGCCTGCTTGAACAGGTCGTCGACCTGCTTGCTGGAGTAGCGGCCGTAGTTCGAGCCGGCACCGGTCTGGTACAGCGGGGTCAGGAAGTCGTCGAGACCCGGGTAGTCCGCCTGCCAGCCGGAGCGGAAGGCACCGGTCATCTTGTTGGCGTCCTCGTCCTTCAGCAGCGAGGCGAAGTCGGGGTACGACTTGCCCTCTGCGTCGATGCCGAGGGTGTTCTTGAGGCTGTTCGCGACCGCGTCGACCCAGGCCTGGTGGCCGCCGTCGGCGTTGTACGAGATGGTGAAGGTGCCGGTGAACTTGGAGATCGCGTCGGCCTCCTTCCACAGCTTCTTGGCGTCGTCAGCGTTGTACTTCAGAACGTCGGAGCCCTCGATGCTCTTCGACCAGCCGTCGATGACGGGGCTGGTGAAGTCGGAGGCCGGGGTGCGCGTGCCGTTGAAGATGACCTTCGTGATCTGCGGGCGGTTGATCGCCTCGGAGATCGCGGCGCGGCGCAGCTGGCCTTCCTTGTCCTCACCGAAGTGCTTCAGGTAGCCCGGGATGGTGATCGACTGGAAGATCGCAGCCGGCTGGTTCACCTCGCGGCCCTTGAAGTCGGACTCGAAGGTCTGGAACGCGCTGTCCGGAACGGCGTCGAGCACGTCGAGGTCGTTGGACTGGGCGTCGGCGTAGGCCGTGTCCTGCGAGGTGTAGAACTTGATCGTCAGACCGCCGTTCACCGGCTTGCGGTGACCCTTGTAGTCCTTGTTGGTGACGAGCTCGATCTGCTGGTTGTGGGTCCAGCTCTTCACCTTGTACGGGCCGTCGCCGATCGGGTTCTCACCGTAGGCCTTGAGGTCCGAGAAGGCGGCCTTCGGCATCGGGTAGAACGCCGAGTAGCCGAGACGCAGCGGCCACGCGGCCAGCGGCGAGCTCAGGGTGACGGTGAACTCGGTGTCGGAGACCTTCTTCAGGCCCGGCAGAGCGGTGACGGGCTTGTCGTACGAGAAGCCCTCGATGTTGTCGAGGAAGTAGCTGCCGCCGTAGGCGTTGGCCGAGTTGGCGGTCAGGTTCCACGCGTCGATGAACGAGTCCGAGGTGACTGGCTCGCCGTTGGTGAACTTCCACCCGTCGTTGAGCTTGATGTCCCAGACCTTGTTGTCGCTCGACGTGATCGACTTCGCGACCTCGTTCTGGGTGCTGCCGTCGGCCTTGTAGCTCACGAGACCCTCGAAGATCGAGGTGACGATCTTGCCGCCGCCGACCTCGGTGGTGTTGCCGGGGATCAGCGGGTTCTGCGGCTCATTGCCGTTGGTGGTGATGATTGCCGACGGGTCGGCCTTCGCACTGCTGCTGTTGTCGCTTCCGCCGGAACCCGAGCCGGAGCAACCGGTCAGCGTCAGAGCGGTCGCTGCGGCAACGGCGGCGAGCCCCACTCCGATTCGCTTGATCTTCAATTTTCCTCCTGTAGGAATGGTGCAGGCGCGTGCAAGGGCGTTTGTGGACCCCGGCAGCACTCTTAACAGAAAGCAAGATATGCATCCTTTGCGCCTGCGGCCAAACCAGGGCAAGAACCGTTACACGCGCGTAACGCCCACCACGAAAGCGCGAGCAGCGTGAGCATCTCTCGGTCAAAACAGCGGCTCGGGTTCGAGTTGGCCATTGTCCTCGGGCTGTCGCTCGGGGCATCCGCTGTGTATTCGATTGTCGCCCTGCCAGCTGACCTTTCGTCGGGAAAGCCCCTCGCCGAGCAGTCGACGGCGCTCAACGCGGCGCAATCCTCGGTGCCGTGGCTCGACCTCACGTACCAACTTCTGGGGGTCTTCTTCGACCTCTTCCCCGTTGCGCTCGCCCTGTATCTGCTGTGGGAGCCCGGGCGCAGTGCTTTCGAGCGCATCGGTCTCACCCGGCAGCAGCCAGGGCGCGATCTCGGCGGCGGGCTGCTGCTCGCCGCCTGCATCGGGCTGCCCGGGCTCGGCTTCTACGCACTCGGCCGGCTGGCCGGCATCACGGTCGAGGTGCAGGCGTCGCCGCTCGACACGCACTGGTGGACGATCCCCGTTTTGGTGCTGTCCGCCGTGCGCGCCGCATTGCAGGAGGAGGTGATCGTGGTGGGCTACCTCTTCACTCGGCTGCGCGAGCTCGAGTGGGGGGCGTGGCCGACGATCATCGCCTCGGCGGTGCTGCGCGGCTCGTACCACCTCTACCAGGGCATCGGGCCGTTCTTCGGCAACGCGGTCATGGGCGTCGTCTTCGGCTGGGCGTACTCGCGCTGGGGGCGCACGGCGCCGCTGGTGGTGGCCCACGCGATCCTCGACATCGTGTCTTTCGTGGGCTACCCCCTGGCCGTCGCGTGGTGGCCCGGCGTCTTCAGCTGACCCGCCCGGGCGCCACGCTGCCCCCGCGCCCCGGCGCCGCGCCGCCCCGCAACTCGTTCCCGTTCCGGACGGTTGCGCCCGCGGCCGCGGCAACCCGTGTCCGGAATGGGAACGAGTTCAGAACCCGGCCGTTTTCCACAGCAGGCGGCGAGCGCGCAGTTGTCCACGATTACGAGGGGATGCCCCCACGGGCGCGCCCCGCGGGGCGCTAGGAAGTCTCGCGTGAACAGCTCACAGCAGTCCCGTCTCCTCCTCACGTCGCGCGCGACCTGGGCCGACGCAGAAGCCCGCGCCCTGCGGCGCAAGGTCGAAACCGGCGAGGTCTCCCGGCTCCGCCGAGGCGTCATGCAGCCGAAGGTCGAGCCGCTGGGCTCGCTCCCGTGGGATCAGCGACCGCACGAGGCTCGACAGCGCTACCTCGACCGTGCGGTGGCCGTGGGCGAGACGCGTCGGCGGGACGTGGTGTTCTCGCATGTCACGGCTCTGGCGATCCTCGGGCTTCCCATCCTCGACCTGTGGCCCAGTGCGATCGACATCCTCGAGCCGGTAACGAGCGCGCGACGCAGCAAGCGCGGCGTCGTCGTTCACCGCTCGGAATTCGACGCAGACGACCTCCTCGAGTGGGAGGGGTTCTACGTCACGAATGTGGCGCGGACGATTGCCGATCTCGCGCGCGACGGGGACGCGATGTCGACGGTCGTCGCGCTCGACCACGCGCTCGGGCCGCGGGCCGTTCCGGCCCAGGCTGTGACGAAAGACGAGGTGCGAGCACTGGTCGACGCGCAGGGCCGGTGGGGTCGGGCGCGGGCGTTCGAACTGATCGACTTCGCCGATGCGCGGTCGGGCTCCCCCGGTGAGTCCGGCAGCAGAGTCCTGTTCAGCGAGCTCGGGTTCGAGGTGCCCGAGCTCCAGGTCCGCCATCACCTGCCTGACGGCCGCTTCTACGACAGCGACTTCAAATGGAAGCGCAGCCGCAGTGGCAGACCGCTCATCGGCGAGTTCGACGGCCTCGGGAAATACCTCAAAGAGGAGTACCTGAGTGGGATGAGTTCGGGGCAGGCCGTCGTCAAAGAGAAGCGACGGGAGGATGCGCTCCGGGCCCTCGACGGCTCCGACTTCATGCGCTGGGGTATGCCCGAGCTGCGCCGGCCCGTGCTGCTGCGCGCTCTGGCGAACCAGCACGGGGTGCCGCGGGCACCGCGACGCCCCAAGTAGTTCCCGTTCCGGACGTGCGCGCCCGCGGCAGCGGGCGCAGCCGTCCGGAACGGGAACGAGTTCGTGCGGTGACCGCGCCTACGCGAACGCCTCCACCGGCGGGCAGGCGCAGAACAGGTTCCTGTCGCCCCATGCCTGGTCGATGCGGCCGACCGGCGGCCAGTACTTCGTGCGCGCTTGGGCGGGCCCCGCCGGGTAGACCGCGAGCTCGCGCGAGTACGGGTGCGTCCACTCCCCCGTGATGACGGATTCCGCCGTGTGCGGCGCCCCGCGCAGGGGGTTGTCGTCGGCGGGCCACGCCTCATCGGCGAGTTGCCGCGCCTCGTGCTCGATGGCGATCATCGCCGCGCAGAACCGGTCGAGCTCGGCGAGGTCCTCCGACTCGGTCGGCTCGACCATCAGCGTGCCGGCGACCGGGAACGACATGGTCGGGGCGTGGAATCCGTAGTCGACGAGCCGCTTGGCCACGTCGTCGACGGTCACGCCGGTCTCGGCCGAGAGCGTGCGCACATCGAGGATGCACTCGTGCGCGACGAGCCCGCCCTCGCCGGCATACAGCACCGGGTAGTGCTCGCGCAGCCGCGCCGCGATGTAGTTCGCCGCGAGCACGGCCGCCCCCGTCGCCCGCGTGAGGCCGTCAAGGCCCATCATGCGCACGTACGCCCACGAGATCGACAGGATGCTGGGCGAGCCGAACGGCGCCGCCGACACCGGCGCCCCGCCGTGTTCGAGCCCGACGTGCTCATTCGTCTGCGCGAGCGGATGCCCAGGGAGGAACGGCGCGAGGTGGGCCTTCGCCGCGACCGGGCCGACGCCCGGACCGCCGCCGCCGTGCGGGATGCAGAACGTCTTGTGCAGGTTGAGGTGCGAGACGTCGCCGCCGAAGCGCCCGAACTGCGCGTAGCCGAGCAGGGCGTTGAGGTTCGCGCCGTCGACGTACACCTGGCCGCCGGCCTCGTGCACGGCATCCGTGATCGCGACGACGTCGTGCTCGTACACGCCGTGGGTCGACGGGTAGGTGATCATCAGCGCCGCGAGCTCGTCGCGGTTGGCCTCGATCTTCGCCCGCAGGTCGGCGAGGTCGACGTTGCCGTTCGCGTCGGTCGCCACGACGACGACGCGCAGGCCGGCGAGCACGGCAGAGGCGGCGTTCGTGCCGTGTGCCGACTGCGGGATGAGGCAGACCGTGCGCTGGTCGTCGCCGCGCGAGCGGTGGTAGCCGCGGATCGCGAGCAGACCCGCAAGCTCGCCCTGGCTGCCCGCGTTCGGCTGCAGCGAGACGGTGTCGTAACCCGTGAGCTCGGCGAGCCACCCCTCGAGGTCGCCGATCAGCTCGAGGTAGCCCGCGACATCGGATGTCGGCGCGAACGGGTGCAGGTTCGCGAACTCGGGCCAGGTCACGGCTGCCATCTCGGTCGCCGCGTTGAGCTTCATCGTGCACGAGCCGAGCGGGATCATGCCGCGGTCGAGCGCGTAATCGCGGTCGGCGAGCTGCTTGAGGTAGCGCATCATCGCGGTCTCGGAGTGGTACGAGTTGAAGACCGGATGCGTGAGGTACGCGGATTCGCGCGCGAGGTCGTCGGGGATCGCCGGACCTGCCATCCCGAAGTCCGTGCGCCGACTGTCTCCCGGTGCCAGCACCTCGCGCAGCACCGCGAGCACGGGCTCGGGGTCCTCGGCGACGGCCTCGTCGACGCTGAATGACACGGTCGCCTCATCGACCTTCCACAGCAGCACGCCGCGGTCGTGCGCCGCCTCGACCGTGGCGTCGGCATCCTCGACGGCGACCTGGACGGTGTCGAAGAACTGCGCCGACGTGACATCCGCACCGTGCGACCACAGCTCCTCCGCGAACGACCTGGCCGTCTCGTGCACCTGGGTCGCGATCGCGCGGATGCCGCGCGGCCCGTGGTACACGGCGTACATCGACGCCATCACGGCCAGCAGCACCTGCGCGGTGCAGATGTTCGACGTCGCCTTCTCGCGACGGATGTGCTGCTCGCGCGTCTGCAGCGTGAGGCGGTAGGCGGGCTTCCCGAAGGAGTCCTGGCTGACGCCGACGAGGCGCCCCGGCAGCTGGCGCTCGAGGCCGGTGCGCACCGCCATGTAGCCCGCGTGCGGGCCTCCGAAGCCCATCGGCACGCCGAAGCGCTGCGATGAGCCGACCGCGATGTCCGCGCCGAGCTCGCCCGGCGGGGTGATGATGGCGACGGCGAGCAGGTCGGCCGCGGCGATCGCGAGCGCGCCCTGCTCGTGCGCGGCCGCGAAGACGGATGCCGGGTTCCACACCGTCCCCGAGGCGCCCGGGTACTGCACGAAGACCCCGAAGAACTCGCCGAGCTCGTCGGCATCGGCCTCGGAGAGGGGCAGCACGTCGAGCTCGATGCCGACGGCCGCCGCACGGCCCTCGAGCAGCGCATGCGTCTGCGGGAATGCGTCGGCGTCGACGAGGAAGCGCGACGACTTCGACTTCGAGGCCCGGCGCGCGAGCAGCATCGCCTCGACCACGGCGGTCGACTCGTCGAGCATCGACGCGTTGGCGATATCGAGGCCCGTCAGATCGCAGACCGCCTGCTGGAAGTTGAGCAGGGCCTCGAGGCGCCCCTGCGAGATCTCGGGCTGGTACGGCGTGTAGGCCGTGTACCAGCTGGGGTTCTCGAGCACGTTGCGCTGGATCACGGCCGGGGTCAGCGTGCCGTAGTACCCCTGGCCGATCAGCGAGCGGTTCACGGTGTTGCGGGCGGCGAGGCGACGCAGCTCGGCGAGCGCCGCGCGCTCGGATGCCGCTTCGGGAATGCTCGACCGCTGAGCGGCCTCGGCCGGCAGCTGGATCGACCCCGGCACGGCCGCGCGCACGAGCGCGTCGACGCTCTCGTAGCCGACGGCCGCGAGCATCGCCTCGGTCTGCCCGGCGTCGGCGCCGATGTGTCGGTCGGCGAACACGGACCGGTTCGCGGGCGTGGCGCTGCTCACTTGCTGGTCAGCTCGTCGTACGCGGCGGCGTCGAGCAGCGCGGGCAGCTCGGTGAAGCGCACCTTGATCAGCCAGCCGGCGCCGTACGGGTCGGAGTTGACCAGGTCGGGGCTGTCGACGACGGCCTGGTTGGCCTCGACGACCTCGCCGTCGATCGGGGCGAACAGCTCGCCCACCGACTTCGTCGACTCGATCTCGCCGACGACCGATGCCGCCGCGACCGCGGTGCCCTCGGCGGGAAGGTCGACGAAGACGACGTCACCGAGCGCCGCCTGCGCGTAGTCGGTGATGCCGACGGTCGCGACGTCGCCGTCGACGAGCACCCATTCGTGCTCTTCCGTGTACTTGAGGTTCTCGGGTGCAGCCATGGTCAGCTCTTCTTTCGCTTGTAAAAGGGCACGTCGGTGACGGTGTAGGGAAGCTTGGTGCCGCGCACATCGATGGTGAGCCGGGTGCCCGGCTCGCGATATGCGGGGTCGATATAGGCGAGGGCGATGGGATGCCCGAGCGTGGGCGACAGCGCGCCGGAGGTCACGACGCCGATCTCGGTGTCGCCGTCGGCGGTGAAGACCGCGTAGTCGGCGCGCGCGGCGCGGCGGCCGTCCCCGGCGAGGCCGACGAGCACGCGGGCATCCGCCCCCGGGCCCTGCTCGCTCGCCGCACGTCCGACGAAGTCGCTCTCTTTGCCGAGGTCGACGACCCGGCCGAGGCCGGCCTGCGCAGGCAGGGTGCCGGCACCGAGCTCGTGCCCGTAGAGCGGCATGCCGGCCTCGAGTCGCAGGGTGTCGCGCGCGGCGAGGCCCGCAGGCAGCAGGCCGAACGGCGTTCCCGCCTCGACGAGCGCCTCCCACAGCTCGCGTGCGAAGTCGGGCGCGCAGAACAGCTCGAAGCCGTCTTCGCCGGTGTAGCCGGTGCGCGCGAACAGCAGCGGCCGCTCGCGGAACATTCCGGCGAGAGCGCGGTAGTAGCGCAGCCCGCCGAGGGCCGCGGGAACGTCCTCGCCGTCGGGGTGCCCGCCCTCGATGGCGAAGCCTTCTGTGGCCAGCACGATCTCGAGCGCGCGCGGGCCCTGCACCGCGATCAGCGCGACGTCGGCGCTCTCGTCGAACACCTGCGTGGCGAAACCGGAGGCGCGCTCGCGCAGCGTGTCGGCGACGACGTCGGCGTTGGCCGCGTTGGCGACCACCAGGAAGCGGTCGTCGCCTGTGCGATAGACGATCAGGTCGTCGATGACGCCGCCGTCGGCGTTCAGCAGCAGCGTGTATTTCGCCTGCCCGGGCTGCAGGGCGGACATCCGCCCCGACACCGCGTAGTCGAGCGCCGCGCCGGCCTCGTCGCCGACGAGGACGATCTCGCCCATGTGGGAGAGATCGAAGATGCCGGCGGCTTCGCGCACCGCCTTGTGCTCGGCGAGGTCGCTCGAGTAGCGCACGGGCATCTGCCAGCCGGCGAAGTCGGTGAACTGGGCACCGGCCGCCGCATGCACCTCGGCCAGCGGTGAGACACGATCAGACAAGAGTTCTCCTAGGAAAGGAACGAACTCCCCCTCTGTCTCTGTGCCTGAGAGATTCGCACCACGCGGCGCTTTCACCATCGGCGGGAATCAGCGGCCCGGGTCTCGATACGCGCGTCGCGCTACTCGACCCGGAATTGCTCCGCAATTCCACTCTTCAGAGTGGCCAGCCTGCCGCGGTACGTGTACCTGAGAGATTGTCGGGGAGGATTGCTCCTTCGGTGCTGCGCCGGGCAGCTCTCCCGCGGCGGCCTGTCGGCCCGATATTCGGTTGGTGGTGCTGCGCCCCAGCGTACCGGAACGGCGGGGCCTTCCCCACTGCACCGCCCCCGATGTCGCCGGTCGTCTCTACCCTGGGGGAATGACGCTCACCGACCAGGCTCCGGCGACCCTCGACGCGCGCGCGAGCCGAGTCATCTGGCTGCTGCTCGGCGCGACCTTCGTCGTGATCCTCAACGAGACGATCATGGGCGTCGCGATCCCGCATCTCGTCGTCGATCTGCGCATCTCCGTCGAGCTCGCGCAGTGGCTCACGACGGTGTTCATGCTGACGATGGCGGTCGTGATCCCCGTCACGGGCTGGCTGCTGCAGCGGCTCGAAACGCGCCCGGCGTTCATCCTCGCCATGAGCTTCTTCTCGGCCGGCACGCTGCTCGCAGCCGTCGCCCCCGGGTTCACGATCCTGCTCGTGGCGCGAGTGATACAGGCGTGCGGCACGGCGATCATGATGCCGCTGCTCATGACGACCATCATGGAGCTCGTGCCGCCCCACGAGCGCGGGCGTCTGATGGGCCGGGTGTCGACCGTGATCTCGGTGGCGCCCGCGATCGGGCCGACGATCTCGGGGCTGGTGCTCAACTCGCTGTCCTGGCGGTGGATGTTCATCATCGTGCTTCCCATCGCCGTCGCCATGCTCGTGATCGGAATCCTGAGCGTCGAGAACGTGAGCCCGCCCACGCGGGCGCCGCTCGACGCGCTCTCGATCCCGCTCGCCGCGCTCGGCTTCGGCGGCCTGGTCTTCGGCCTCGCGCAGATCGGCGGGGCGACGGATGCCTCGGGCGGCGGCCGGGCGATGTGGGTCATGGTCGCCGCGCTCGCCGTCGGTGCGATCGCGCTCACGCTCTTCGTCCTCAGGCAGCGCCGGCTCGCCCGACGCGAGCGCGCACTGCTCGATCTGCGGCCGTTCCTCGTGCGGAACTTCACGATCTCGGTCGTCGTGATGGTGATCATGATGGTCGCGCTCTTCGGCACGATCATCGTGCTGCCGATCTACATGCAGACGGTGCTCGGCATCAGCTCGCTGCTCGCAGGGCTGCTGCTGCTTCCCGGCGGTCTCGTGATGGGGCTGTTCGCCCCGGCCGTCGGCCGGGTCTACGACCGACGGGGTCCGACGGTGCTGCTCGTGCCTGGCGCCGTGATCGTCTCGGCCGACCTGTGGTTCCTCGCCCTGTTCTCGAGCGATCACGCGTCGATCTGGGTCGTCCTCGCGGCGCACATCGTGCTGAGCTTCGGGCTCGCGCTCATGTTCACGCCGCTGTTCACTGCGGCGCTCGGCTCGGTGACCAAGCAGTTCTACTCGCATGCGAGCGCCATCGTGGGCACCGTGCAGCAGGTGGCGGGCGCCGTCGGCACCGCGGTGTTCGTGACGATCCTCGCGGCAGTGACGCTGGCTGCGACGACACGCGGCGTGGCCGAGCTGCCGGCACAGGCGTCGGGCGTGCGTGCGGCATTCCTCATCGGCGCGATCGTGTCGCTCGGCGCGATCGTCGGCGCGTTCTTCGTGCGGCGGCCGCCCGAGACCGCGGAGCCCTAGGCGGGGAACCGCTCGGCGATGCGCTGCAGCTTGGCCCGGTAGTCGCCCCACCAGGCCTCGTCGCGCTCGGGAAGGTTGGGGAACTCGGGGTTCATGCCTGCCGCGCCGTCGAGCAGCTCGCGCACGATGTCGGCATGCCCTGCGTGCCGGGCCGACTCGTGGCCCTGGTGAACGAGGACCGTGTGCAGCGTCGGGTGCCTGCGTTCTTCCGGCCACCACGGAACCGTGCCGCGCGCGTCGAGCGGCAGGGCGTCGATCGTGGCGTCGGCGTGTGCCCAGGCGCGCCGGTAGAACGCGATCACCTCGCCCATGGGCTCGTCGGCTCGCGCCCACAGATCGTCGTTGTCGTCGGCAGCGTCGAGGTCGAGCAGCAGCGGGTCGCTCGCAGGCCGATCGAAGACCTCGCCGAAGTAGCCGTAGTCCATGTGGGCGACATGCTTCACGAGGCCGAGCAGATTGGTGCCCGTCGGCGTGACAGGCCACCTGGCCTGCCGCTCGCTCAGCCCGTCGAGCTTCCACAGCAGCGCGTCGCGCTGACGCTGCAGATAGCGCTTGAGCACGGTCTTCTCGTCGTCGGGAACCGTCATGGCTCGACGCTACGGCCTGCCTCCGACATCCACCACCGAGAGCAGCTGCTCGGATGCCGGCCGCGAGAGCAGCCCGGCCAGCGTCGTCGCGACGAGCTCATGCAGGCTCTGCCGGTAGTCGAGGCGCATCGCGGCGAGCTCGGGGTGCTGCTCGTAGGCACGTGCCATGCCCGGCGAGGGGCGGCACATGCCCCACGCCCCGCCGATGACCAGGTTGACGGATGCCGCGAGCACGAGTCGGCTCGCGTCCGGAAGCTCCCCGAGCTGTCGCTCGACGATCTGCACGAGTCGCATGGCCTGCGCGAACGCGCGGCGCTTGTAGTCGGCTGCGATCTGCGCCGAGACATTGTGCTCGAGGACCGTCGTCGAATTCGCCACCAGCTCTGCGAGGACGGGGCGCTCGGCCACCGTGCGCGCGATCGCATCGGCGATGCGCTCGACCACGGCCGGCGCCGCCGAGGGGGGCCGGCCGGAGCCGCCCGCAGACCCGCCGGCCCCCAGCTCGCCTTCGAGCGCATCGAGCCACTCGCCGTAGACCTCGTCGAGCAAGCTGAGCAGCACCGCCTCGCGCGTCTCGAAGTAGCGCAGCACGTTGGACTTGGCGAGGCCGACGCGCCGCGCGAGCTCGTTGAGGCTGAGGTCGGCGACGCGAGTTCCGCCGCCGAGCTCCTGGGCGGCGGTGTGCAGGATCGCGCTGCGACGGGCCGCGCGCTGCTCCGCGCTCCGGGCGCGGGCGAACTCGGTCGTCATTCATCCTCCTCTGGCTTAACAGACCATCGGTCTGTTACTCTCAAGACCAACAGACCACCAGTTCTATTATCTCTCCCGAGGAGCATCCCATGTACTACGACCTGCCCCCACAGCACGGGCGGCGTTTCATCGTCACCGGTTCGAACAGCGGCACCGGGCGCGAGGCCGCCAGGCGACTGGCCCTCGCGGGCGCCGACGTCGTGATGGCCGTGCGCACACCGGAGAAGGGCGAGCAGGCCAGGTCCGCGATCCTGGCCGAGGCGCCCGCTGCGCGCATCGAGGTGCGACGTCTCGACCTCGCGGACCTCGGCTCGGTGCGCGAATTCGCGTCATCCGTCGTCGACGACCGCGAGCCACTGCACGCCCTCGTCAACAACGCCGGTGTGATGGTGCCCCCGCACCGGATCGAGACCGTGGACGGCTTCGAGCTCCAGTTCGGAACCAACTTCCTCGGGCCCTTCGCCCTGACGAACCTGCTTCTGCCGACACTCCTGCGCACGCCGGGCGCGCGCGTTGCGACGATGTCCAGCGGCACCGCGAACTTCGGGCGCATCCGGTTCGACGATCTGAACTGGACCCGACGGCGCTTCTCACCGCAGCGCGCCTACGCCCAGTCCAAGCTCGCCGACCTGCTGCTCGCCCGCCAGCTGGCGGTGATCGCCGAGCAACGCGGCTGGGACCTGCTCAGCACCGCCGCCCACCCCGGGTACACGCGCACGAACCTGCAGACGGCCGGGCGCAACCTGGGGCGCGCCGACAGCGAGCAGCTTCCGCCGATCCGCCGCACCCTGCTTCCCTCCCAGGGCGTTGAACCGGGCGCCGAGCCGCTGCTCTTCGCCGCGACGTCGCCCGATGCCGAGCAAGGCGCCTACTACGGCCCCGGCGGGCGCCTCGGCCTCGTGGGCCCGACCCATCGCGCCGGCATCCCGCGCAGCGCTCGCTCACTCGAGGTCGCGCAGCGCCTGTGGCGAGCCGCAGAAGAGCTCACCGGGACGACCCTCACTCGGGAGGCATCGCCGGCTTAGGCATAATGTCTCCGCGGTGATGTGAACGAACACATCCCCAATGAGAGGCACAGATGAGCTCCCCCGACTCCGCGCGCACGGACTCCCCGCGCACGCGGGCCCCCAACATGCGGGACGTGGCGCGGCTGGCGGGGGTCTCGTATCAGACGGTGTCGCGGGTGCTGAACAACTCCGAGGCCCTTCGGCCCGAGACGCGCGATCGCGTTCTCGCCGCGATGGAGGAGCTGCACTACCGCCCGAACCGGGCCGCCCGTGCCCTCAAGACGAGCCGCTCCCGCACCATCGGGGTGCTCGCCTCCATCCGCGCCACCTACGGCCCGGCGCTCACCGTGCAGGCGATCGAGGCGGCGGCCGCCGCCGAGGGTTTCTACGTGAACACCGCGCACCTCACCCGCATCGACGAGGAGGCGATCGTCGCGGCCGTCGATCGCATGATCGAGCAGGATGTCGAGGGGCTCGTGGTCATCGCCCCGCAGCAGCGCGTCTTCGAGACACTCGCGACGCTCGCCGATCTGCCGCCGATGGTCACGCTGCGCTCGGGCCTCGACGGCGACCCGCGGGCGCTCTGGGTCGACCAGGCCGCCGGGGCTCGCGCCGCGACGGCGCACCTCGCGGAGCTGGGTCACCAGTACATCCGCCACCTCGCGGGCCCGCAGGACTGGATCGAGGCGGATGCCCGCATGCAGGGCTACCTCCTCGAGCTCTCCGACCGCGAGCTGCCGACCCTGCCGCCGATCCGCGGCGACTGGACGGCTGAGTTCGGCTACTTCGCCGGGCGGCAGCTCATCATGGCGAACGACGCCACGGCGTTCTTCTGCTCGAACGACGAGATGGCGCTCGGGGTGCTGCACGCGGCGCATTCGCTCGGGGTGCGGGTTCCCGAGGACATCAGCGTGATCGGCTTCGACGACATCCCCTCGGCCGAGCACTTCTGGCCGCCCCTCACGACGGTTCACCAGGACTTCGCCGAGCTCGGCAGGCGCTGCGTGCAGATGCTGCTGCAGGGGCGCGACGACGACACGGTCGACGTGCAGCCGCATCTCGTCGTGCGCCGGTCGAGCGGGCCGGCGCGTCGCGCCTAGAACGCACCCCGGTTTGACAACTCCCAGCGAGGTCGGCTTATGATCTGCTTCGGCCTCAGATGTGATCGTTCACATGAGGCCGTCATTCCCTGACGACGGAGTCTCAGTGCTCCCCGTCGCGGATGCACCGACGAGGAGTGAAGAGAACAGGTGAGCAATCACACCATCTTGGAGATGCGCTCCATCACCAAGGAATTCCCGGGCGTCAAGGCGCTCTCCGAGGTCAGCATGACCGTCAAGGCCGGCGAGATCCACGCGATCTGCGGCGAGAACGGCGCCGGCAAGTCGACGCTGATGAAAGTGCTGTCGGGCGTGTACCCGTATGGCACCTACAGCGGCGACATCGTCTATCAGGGCGAGGTCGTGCAGTTCTCGAACATCAAGCAGTCCGAAGAAGCCGGCATCGTCATCATCCACCAGGAGCTGGCGCTCATCCCCGAGCTCTCGATCACCGAGAACCTGTTCCTCGGCAGCGAGATCGGCAAGCGCGGCGTCATCGACTGGACCGAGGCGCAGATCCGCGCACGCGAGCTGCTCGCCCGCGTCGGCCTCGACGAAGATCCCGACACGCAGATCAAGAACCTCGGCGTCGGCAAGCAGCAGCTCGTCGAGATCGCGAAGGCGCTGCACAAGAACGTCAAGCTGCTGATCCTCGACGAGCCCACCGCGGCGCTCAACGAGACCGACTCGCAGCACCTGCTGAGCCTCATCGTGGGCCTCAAGGCCCGCGGCGTCACCTCGATCATGATCAGCCACAAGCTGAACGAGATCGAGCAGGTCGCCGACGACATCACCATCATCCGCGACGGCCGCACGATCGAGACCCTCGACGTGCACACGGGCGTCGACGAGGACCGCATCATCCGCGGCATGGTCGGCCGCTCCCTCGAGAGCCGCTTCCCCGACCGCACGCCCCACATCGGCGACGTGTTCTTCGAGGTGAAGAACTGGACGGTGCAGCATCCGCTCGACTCGTCGCGCCTCGTCTGCAAGAACGAGAGCTTCACGGTGCGCCGCGGCGAGATCGTCGGCTTCGCGGGCCTCATGGGCGCCGGCCGCACCGAGCTCGCCATGAGCCTCTTCGGCCGCAGCTACGGCACCTGGCTCAGCGGCCAGGTCTTCAAGGACGGCCGCGAGATCAAGGTCAACACGGTCCGCCAGGCGATCGAGGCCGGCATCGGCTACGTCAGCGAGGACCGCAAGGCCCTCGGGCTCAACCTGCTCGACTCGGTGAAGCGCTCGACGGTCGCCGCCGACCTGCAGAAGATCTCGACCGGCGGCGTCGTCGACTCGCTGAAGGAGTACGACGTCGCCGAGCAGTACCGCAAGCTGCTGCGCACCAAGGTGCCGACCGTCGAAGAGGGCGTCTCGAAGCTCTCGGGCGGCAACCAGCAGAAGGTCGTGCTCTCGAAGTGGATGTTCACGGACCCCGACCTGCTCATCCTCGACGAGCCCACGCGCGGCATCGACGTCGGCGCGAAGTTCGAGATCTACCGAATCATCCAGCAGCTCGCCGACCAGGGCAAGGGCGTGATCCTGATCTCGTCCGAGCTGCCCGAGCTCCTCGGCCTCTCCGACCGGATCTACACGATCTTCGAGGGCGCCATCACCGATGAATTCCCGGTCGCCGAGGCGACCCCCGAAACCCTCATGCGCAGCATGACCAGCGTCAAGAAGGATGCACTGATCTAGATGAACCCCCTCCGTCAGCTCTTCGGCGGCCGCAGCTCGAGCGCGGGCCAGTACGGCATGATCATCGCGCTCATCGCGATCGTCATCATCTTCGAGGCCTGGACCCACGGACTCACGCTCAACCCGACGAACGTGATCAACGTCTTCCAGCAGTACTCCTACATCCTGATCCTGGCGCTCGGCATGGTGATGGTGATCATCGCCGGCCACATCGACCTGTCGGTCGGATCGGTCGCCGCCTTCGTCGGCATCATCGTCGCGCAGGCGATGAGCCAGTGGCACTGGTCGTGGTGGGAGGCGATCATCCTCGGCCTCGTCGTCGGCGCCCTCGTCGGCGCCTGGCAGGGCTTCTGGGTCGCCTACGTGCGCGTCCCGGCGTTCATCGTGACGCTGGCCGGCCAGCTGATCTTCCGCGGTGCGAACCAGTGGATCGGCAGCTCGACCTCGGTCAGCGTGCCGAGCTCCTACCAGGTCATCGGCGGCGGTTTCATTCCCGACTTCGGGCCGAACACCGGCTTCAGCAACGGCACCCTGCTGCTCGGCCTGATCACCGTGGCCGCCCTCATCTGGATCGAGGCGCGGGGCCGCGCCAAGCGCCGCAAGATGGGCGCCGAGGTCATCCCCCTGTGGGTCAGCATCGTGCGCACCGGCATCCTGGTCGCGATCACCCTGTTCGGCACGTACCTGTTCGCCGCGGGCTCGGCCGGCACCAGCTTCCCGGTCGTGGCGATCATCGCCGGCATCCTGACCATCCTCTACGGCTTCCTCACCCGGAACACGATCTTCGGCCGCCAGGTCTACGCGGTCGGCGGCAACGCCAACGCCGCGGCGCTCTCGGGCGTCAACATCCGCAAGGTCAACTTCTTCGTCATGGCGAACATGTCGGTCCTCGCGGCGATCGCGGGCATGGTCTACGTCGGCTACGCCGGCGCCTCGGGCCCCGCCGACGGCACCGGCTGGGAGCTCGACGCCATCGCGGCGGTCTTCGTCGGTGGCGCCGCGGTCTCGGGCGGCATCGGAACCGTCGCGGGCTCGATCGTGGGTGCGCTCGTCATGGCGCTCCTGCAGAACGGCCTGCAGCTGGTCGGCGCGGAGTCGAACCTGCAGCAGATCATCCGCGGTCTCGTGCTGCTGCTCGCGGTCGCGTTCGACGTCTACTCCAAGACGCAGGGCCGCCCGTCGCTGACCGGCCGCCTGCTGCGCGGCGCGACCGGGGGTCGCGGCAAGGGCAATGCGGATGCCCCGGCCGACGCCGTCACGCCGCCGAAGTCGATCGACGACCAGTCCACAGTCTCCCTGCCCTAAGCGGAGCAGGTAGAAATCCGGGCGGTGCACACCGCCGCCCACGCTCGAAGAAGAGAAGAAAAGGCAATCACATGCAGAAGAAGTACATCGTCGGCATCGCCGCCGTCGCGGCGGCCGCAGCGCTGACGCTGAGCGGCTGCTCGACGGGCCGCACCACGAGCGGCTCGGGCGACAGCGGCAGCTCGTCGTCATCGGTCCCGAAGGGCTCGCTGATCGGCGTCGCCCTGCCCGCCAAGACCTCCCAGAACTGGGTGCTCGCGGGTCAGGACTTCAAGAACTCGATCGAGAAGGCCGGCTTCAAGGCCGACATCCAGTACGCAGACGCGTCGAGCCCGGTTCCGAGCCAGCAGTCGGAGATCAACTCGATGCTGACCAAGGGTGCCAAGGTCGTCATCATCGGCGCGGCCGACGGCTCGCAGCTGGGCACGCAGGTCGCCACCGCGAAGAAGGACGGCGCGATCGTCATCGCCTGGGACCGCAACATCCTGAACACCAAGAACGTCGACTACTACGTCGCGTTCAACAACTTCCACGTCGGTGAGCTGCAGGCCCAGGCCCTGCTCGACGGCCTGAAGAAGCAGAAGGGCTCCGGCCCCTACAACATCGAGCTCTTCGCCGGTTCGCCCGACGACGCCAACGCGAAGGTCTTCTTCGACGGCGCCATCAGCGTTCTGCAGCCGAAGATCGACGACGGCACCCTCAAGGTCGTCTCGGGCCAGACCGACTTCCAGAAGGTCGTCACCCAGGGCTGGCTCGCGCAGAACGCGCAGAAGCGCATGACCGACCTCATCACGGGCAACTACGCCAAGGGCACCAAGCTCGACGGCGTCCTCTCCCCCAACGACACCCTGGCCCGCGCCATCCTGCAGGCCACGAAGTCCGCTGGGCTGCCCAACCCGGTCGTCACCGGTCAGGACTCGGAGACCGACTCGATCCCGCTCATCATGAACGGCACCCAGTACTCGACGATCTACAAGGACACCAACCTTGAGGCGCAGGCCGCGATCGACCTCGTGACCACGCTCAGCAAGGGCGAGAAGCCGAAGACCGTCGACAACGACAAGAACAACGACAACGGCGCGTTCATCGTCCCGTCGATCGAGCTGAACCCGGTCCTCGTGACCAAGGAGAACGCGGTCGAGGCGTACAAGAACAACCCCACCCTCGAGAAGCTGGCGACCGACAGCAAGTAGTCGCCCCAGCGATTCGCGAACGGCCCCGGAGCGCACGCTCCGGGGCCGTTCTTCGTGGGCTCAGTAGTCGGACTCGTCGGCCGCGCGGGCGATGAAGACGAACTCCCGCCCCGGGCGGTCGGGGGCCTCGCGCACCTCGAGCGTCTCGAAGCCGGCGGCGGCGAGCGACACGCGCAGCTCCTGCTCGGTGCGGAAGCACAGCGTCGTGTCGACCTCGATGACGGTGCCGTCATCGAAGGCGTTCGAGGTGCGGAAGGTCACGGTGTGGCCCGTGACGTCGAGCACCTCCTGCCAGGACTCGACGTGGCCGATGTCCTCGACGTCGGCCTCGACCCTGGTGCGCTCGGGGGTCCACCCGTCCCACGCGCGCGCCTCGGGGCGCCGTGATTCGAAGACGAGATAGCCGCCGGGCAGCAGCGCCTCGCGGATCGATGCGAGCGCGGCATCCCACTCGGCATCCGTCAGGAAATGCTGGGCGACGTTCGCGGTCATGGTGACCAGATTCGCCGACATGGCCGGCAGGTCGGCGGCGTCGCCGACGATCCACTCGACCGCGTCGGCCCCCTCTTTGTGGCGGGCGACGTCGACCGCGTCCTCGTCGGGGTCGACCGCCGTGACGCGGATGCCGCGGCCGGCCAGCATGAGGGCGAAGGTGCCGGTCCCGCAGCCGAGGTCGATCAGCCGCCTGGCCCCCAGTTCGCCGACGAGGTCGACGTAGACGTCGAGGTCGGAGCGGTCGGGGTCGAGCGGGTCGTACAGTGCAGCGAGGCGGGATCTGTCATAGCCGTCTATGTCGTCGGGCACGCCATCGACGTTATCGAAAACGGCGGCGCGGGGCCACGTCGAGGCCGCGGCTACTTCGTGCCCATGGCCGCGGCCGCGGTCGTCACGCCCTTCGACCGGCACACGGTCGCGGGCTGACCCTTCGTCTGCTCGCAGATCGCCGCGGTCAGCACGTTCGCGGAGCCGATGACCGCCTGCGCGATGGGTGAGCTCGGCCGGCTGAGCGCGGCGGCGATCTGCGCGTGCGATGAGCCCGTGAGAACAGCGGGATCGTACTGCGCGCCGGCGATCACGCGGCCGCCGCCGAAGTCGATGAACGGAATCGACCCCGAGGTCTGTGTGTACGGCGGCGCGTCGTACGTCGACAGGACCTTCTGCTCGGCATCCGTCAGCGTGTCGAGCGGCTGGTGGTCGCGGTCGTAGATCTCCTTCGCGGTGAACTCCAGGTAATCGCTCGTGAAGCTCGTGCCGTGGAAGCTCAGGGTCGCCGTGCCGGGGTACACCTCCGGCGAGGGCGCCGAGGTCGTCTCACCGAGGTCCTCGAACGTGCCGAACCGGGCGAGAGCGACCGCGAGCGGCCAGCGCTGCGCGGCGCAATAGGGGCAGAACTCGCCGCCGACATAGAGCACCTGCGGCTTGCCGTCGGCGGTCAGCGCCGGCGCGTCGATCTTGGCCGGCGCGAGCTTCGTCGTCCCGATTCCCACCGCGTCGAAGACGGATGCCGGCACCGAGGCGACCGCGCGCGAGACGTCTGCGGGGGCCGGTGTCGCGGTCGCCGTGGGCGCCGCGGTGCCGCCGCCATCGCCGTTTCCGCCGTCGCCGCCGGCGCGCGAGCGCGCGCCCTGCAGCGCCCCGAGCACGACGGCCGCCGCGACCACGAGCACGACGACGCCGACGATGATCTGCAGAGACGCGCGGTTGCGCAGGGGCCGGGCCACCCGATCAGTATGCCCGGGACGATCGGCCCATGCGGCGAGGTCGCACCCGGTGTTGGCTTCCTCGCATGACAAGCGTTCTGGTTGCATACGCATCACGGCGCGGCGGCACGACCGGCATCGCCGAGTGGATCGCGCTCGCGCTCACCTCGGCGGGCCTGCAGGTCGGGCTCGAGCCGGCGAGCCTCGCGGGCGGCGCCGATCTCGAGGAGTTCGACGCAGCCGTCATCGCGGGCTCGGTCTATGAGCAGCGGTGGCACCCCGACGCCCGACGCCTCGTGCACCGCGTCGCGCGGCAGTGGGTCGACAAGCCGGTGTGGCTCGTGGCATCCGGCCCCCTCACGACGCTCACGGCCGCGCACCCGGCGGCGATCGCCCCCGGGCTGCGGCGAGCGGCCGACGAGGTGCACGCCCGGGGCATCACGACGTTCGGCGGTCGTCTCGACGAGCATCCGTCTGGCTGGCTCGCGGGGGCCGTCGCGAAGAAGAACGCGGGCGATTTCCGCGATCGCGCTGCGGTCGAGCGTTGGGCGGCGAAGGTCGCACACGAGCTCGCCGCCTGAGCGCGGGGCCTCAGCGGTCGAAGGATGCCCGGCTGCGCTTCCGCGCCGCCTCGCGCACCGCGGCGAGCGACTCGTCGCCCTCGCCCTCGAGTGAGCGCGCGAGCAGCTCGTAGTCGCGCCGCTCTCCGAAGGCGTCCTGCAGGCGCGAGCCGGTCTTCGCGGTCTCGGCGTCGCCGAGCGCCTCGGCGAGGTAGCGCAGCGCCCGAGCGTGCTTGCGCGCCTCGTGCTGCACGGCGAGCTCATCGAGGTCGTCCGCGTCTGCGGCGACGTCTTCCAGCAGCCGGACGAGTCGGCGGTACGCGCGGCTGTCGAGGTACTCGACGACGGCCTCGTGCAGGTGCAGGTACTCGTCCCGAGCCGCGCGGATGAGCCGGTCGTGCGCGGCATCCCCCTCGTCGTCGTCGCCGAGCTCGGCGAGCAGCTCGCCGGCCAGCTCGGCGCGCACCTCGAGATCGCGCGCCGCCCCGAGCACCGCGCCATAGCGCTTCAGCTCGCGTCGCGCCTCTGCCGCGGTCTCGCCCGGCACGAGCGCGAGCACGACGCGCAGCCGCCTCGTCACGGTGCGCGCCTTGTGCACCGAATCCGGCTCGTCGCGACGCACGGCGCTGCCGAGGCCGATCAGCGAATCGACGGCGTCGCCCAGCCAATCCTCGACCATCAGCGGCCCACCTCCAGCTCGACGTCGACCAGGTCGCCGACGTCGACCCCCTCGGCCCGCCGCACGGCGACGCGCACCGGCAGCAGGTAGACCCCGTCCTTCGGGAAGAGCGCGGTGTAGAAATCCGTCTTCCCGATGCGCGCGTTGACGGGAATCGCGCCCCAGCCGTACGTCACCATCGACGCGATCTCGGCGATGTCGTCGCTCTCGGCCTCGGGAACGCGCACGAAGGTGAACGGCGACGGGCCGCGCCAGTAGATCATCTCGCCGCGGAAGCGGAGTTCCATGCGCCGAATCTAGGACATTCCAGGCGCCTGCACGGCGGAAAGCGTCAGGCGCCGCGCGCGGCCCAGTCCTCGAAGAGGATCGCCATGATCAGCTCGTCGTGGAAGCAGCCGTCGTGGAACGTGGCCTGGCGCCGCCTGCCCTCGACGACGAATCCGGCCTTCTCGTAGGCGCGGATGGCACGAGGGTTGAACGCCGCGACATTCAGCTGCAGGCGATTGAGCCCGAGCTCGCGGAACGAGAAGTCGACGGCGATGCGCAGGGCGTCGGTGCCGAATCCCCTGCCGACGAAGTCCCCGCCCACCTGGATGGCGAGCGTGGCCGTGCGCAGCGGCAGCGAACCGCCCCAGATGTTCACAGCGCCGACGACCGTGCTGTCGGCAAGCGTCTCGATCACGAAGTTGCCCCCGCCCGTCGCCGCGGTGTTGTCGAACCACTTGCGCATGTGCTCGCGCGTCTCGGCCTGCGAGGTGATCTGATAGACGGTGCTCTGCAGCACCGTGTACTCGGGGTCGCGGTACCACGCGGCGAGCGTGTCGAGGTCGTCGTCCTCGGCGGCGCGCAGGCGGACGATCTCACCGGTGAGGGCGCGCTTGCCATAGGCGGATGCCTGCTCGGGCCGCTCCCAATGGGGCGCCTTGCTGCTGCGATGCTCGACGGTCATGTCGGCACCCTAGCGACTTCGCCCGCAACGGCCGTTGACGCCGCCGTGCTGCGGTGCTGGGCTTCGCGGCATGACGAAGTATCTGATCTCGTTCCCGAGTGCTGCGATGCAGGTGCCCCTCGGGGAGCTGCATGAGGTGGCGGATGCCGCGCATGCGGTGATTCGCGAGATGAGGGACGCCGGCGTGTACGTCTTCGGCGGCGGCATCGACGAGAGCGTGCCGCCGGTGCTGGTCGCCGCCGACGAGACCGTCAGCGAGGGCACCTACCCCGAGACGGCGCTGCTCGACGGCGGCTTCACGGTCATCGAGGCCGCATCACGCGAGGACGCCGTGCGCTGGGCGGCCAAGACGGCGGCCGCGTGCCGGTGCACTCAGGAACTGCGCGAGTTCCAGTACGACCCGCTGGTGTGACGGCGTCCGCCGGCCGCGCGGCCAACAGCCGACACCGCCTGGAAGACTCGAGCCTATGCCCGTCGCGCCGCCCACGCCGCGCATCCGCAAGGCCAGCCCTGACGATGCCGCAGAGATCGGCGCCGCCCTTCACGCGTACCTCCTCCAGACGGAAGAGGAGAAGGCGGTGCACGATGCCGGCGGGCAGCTGCCGCC
This sequence comes from Gryllotalpicola kribbensis, assembly GCF_039538245.1. Taxonomy (NCBI): domain Bacteria; kingdom Bacillati; phylum Actinomycetota; class Actinomycetes; order Micrococcales; family Microbacteriaceae; genus Gryllotalpicola; species Gryllotalpicola kribbensis. Next base: position 101,714 of record NZ_BAABBX010000005.1, on the reverse strand, counting down.
CTCGGGCGAGCTTCCCGAGAGGTACCGCGCCGAAGTCCGGGATCCGCTTGGCACCTTCGCAGGCTGCCGTGTCCTCGTCGCAGACCTCGATGCCCACGTAGTAGGTGTCGTCGTGCTGAAACCGGGGGCGGAGTCGGTTGAGATCAAGCGGCTCTGGGCCTCGCCGGCTCTGCGAGGCCGTGGGGTCGGCTCGGCCCTGCTCGACGCCGCGATCAGCGAAGCCGGCGCTGCGGCGGTGACGCTCACGGTCTGGGATTGGCGCCAAGACGTGATCCGCCTCTACGCGTCACGCGGGTTCGAGCAGGTCCCCTCGTGGGACGCACGACCGCGCCTCGTCTGCATGCGGCTCGCCGTGTGAATGACCAGGGTCACACGTTGAAGCGGAACTCCACGACGTCGCCGTCCTGCATCACGTAGTCCTTGCCCTCCAGGCGCGCCTTCCCGTGGGCGCGCGCCTCGGCGACCGAGCCGAGCGAGACGAGGTCCTCGAACGAGATCACCTCGGCCTTGATGAAGCCCTTCTCGAAGTCGGTGTGGATCACGCCGGCGGCCTGCGGCGCCTTCGCCCCCTTGGGGATCGTCCACGCACGCGCTTCCTTCGGCCCGGCGGTGAGATAGGTCTGCAGGCCCAGCGTGTCGAAGCCCACGCGCGCGAGCTGGTCGAGGCCGGACTCCTCTTGCCCGGTGGACTGGAGCAGCTCCAGCGCCTCGTCCTCGGGAAGGTCGATCAGCTCGGACTCGATCTTCGCGTCGAGGAACACGGCCTTGGCCGGGGCGACCAGCTCTTCGAGTGCGGCCTTGCGCGAGGCATCCGTCAGCACGCTCTCGTCGACATTGAAGACGTAGATGACCGGCTTCGCGGTCAGCAGGCCGAACTCGCGCAGCGCGGCGAGATCGATGCCGGGCGCGTGCGAGAGGACCTTGCCCTCGGAGAGCGCCGCGATCGCGTCGTTCACCGCGGCGAGCACCGCCGGGTCGGTCTTCTTCCCCCGCACCTCTTTCTCGATGCGCGGCTGCGCCTTCTCGAGGGTCTGCAGGTCAGCGAGGATCAGCTCGGTGTTGATCGTGTCGAGGTCGCCGCGCGGGTCGACGGCGCCCGCGACGTGCACGACGTCGTCGTCGGTGAAGCCGCGCACGACCTGCGCGATCGCGTCGGCCTCGCGGATGTTGGCGAGGAACTGGTTGCCGAGCCCCTCACCCTCGCTCGCGCCCTTCACGATGCCGGCGATGTCGACGAACGACACGGTCGCGGGCACGATGCGCTCTGAGTGGAACACCTCGGCGAGCTTCGTGAGGCGCGGGTCGGGCAGGTTCACCACGCCCACGTTCGGCTCGATCGTCGCGAACGGGTAGTTCGCGGCCAGCACGTCGTTCTTGGTCAGCGCATTGAACAGGGTCGACTTGCCGACGTTGGGAAGACCGACGATTCCGATAGTGAGAGCCACGTGTCCTGATTTTACTTGCGGATGCCTGACCGCCCGCCCCGCGCACCTACGCTGACCTCGTGCCCGCCTCTCGCCCGCTCGCGGCGCCCCTGCTCGCCGGCATCGGGGCGAACGTCATCTGGGCCACCGCGTTCTTCGTGGGTCTGATCACTCCCCCGGCCGTGCCGCCGATCGCACTCGCCGTCGGGCGCTACACCGTGTTCGGCCTCATCGCGCTCGCTCTGCTGCCGCGTGCATGGCGGGCGCTGCGAACGCTGGGCCCGCGCGAGTGGGCCACCGCGCTGGTCTTCGCCGCCGTCGGGAACGTGGGCCAGTTCGTGCTCGTGCTGCTGTCGGTGCGGTTCGCCGACGGGGCGACCTCGGCCATCGTCTACGGGGTTCTCCCCGTAGCGCTCGCCATCTGGGGCAACCTGAAGCGTCGAGAGGTGCCGATGCGGCGGCTGGTCGCGCCGATCGCGATCACGGTCGGCGGCATCCTGCTGCTCTCGGGCGAGTCGTTCGTGGGGCACCACATCGCGCGGCCCGCGGCGTACGCGCTGGGCGCGGCGCTGTCGCTACTCGGCATGCTGGGCTGGGCCTGGTATGCGGAGGCGAACGCGACGTTCCTCGAGCGGCATCCGCACGTCTCGTCGCGCGACTGGGCGGGGGCGGTCGGCATCGGATGCCTGCCGCTCGCGCTCGCCCTCATTCCCGCGGCCGCCGCTCAGCACCGCACCGCCCCGGCGCTGACCGCGGTCGACTGGCTGTGGCTCGTGGCGGTGAGCCTCGCGATCGGCATCCTGCTGTCGTGGGTGGCGACGGTGCTCTGGAACGTCGCGTCACTCGCGCTGCCTGTCTCGCTCGCCGCCCAGCTGATCGTCGTCGGCACGATCGCCGGCGTCGTGATGGTGCACCTCGTGACGCTGACCTGGCCGACCTGGTGGGAGGTCGCGGGGCTTGCGGTATCCACCGCGGGCGTGCTGCTCGCGGTGCGCGTCACGCTGCCGAGAGCGGGCACCGAGGCATCCGCCACGCCGATGGCGGGGCTCAGCCCCGCCGGTAGCGGAACGCCTGAGTGACGTACGGCAGCCCGATCGCGCCGTCCTTCTCGATCTCGGGATGCCTCGCCAGCACCGCCTCGACATCGCGCAGCACCCGCGCCTGCGCGTCGGGGTCCTTCACGAGGAAGTGGCTGCGCGAGCGCACGAGCGCCAGCAGGCCGACGCGGCTGATGCGCTGCACCCAGTCGAGCTCGGCCACGTCGCCCGGCTCGAACGGGGCGCCGACGCCGTTGTCCTCTGCGGTCTTCGCGACGAAGGCGTCGTTCGAGTCCATGGCGGCGCCGAACTCGCGCACCCAGTCGACGCGCTCGTCGCGGCTGTTCCAGATCAGGCCGAGCACACCGCCCGGCTTGAGCACGCGGGCGACCTCGCGCACGGCCCGCGCGCTGTCGACCCAGTGCCACGCCTGCGCCACGGTGACCGCGTCGACGCTCTCGTCGGGAAGCGGCAGCCGCTCGGCCGTGCCGAGCAGGGTCTCGATGCCGGGCACCTTGTCGCGCAGCACCTCGAGCATCTGCGCGCTCGGATCGACCGCGATGACCTCGCGGTCCTCGCCCTGCAGCAGGCGCGTGAACTTGCCGGTGCCGGCGCCCACGTCGAGCACGCGGCGCGCATCGGCCGGAACGAGCCAGTCGACGATCTCGGGCGGGTAGCCCGGTCGGGATTCCTCGTAGACGTGCGCCGCCGCGTCGAAGCTGCGCGCGTGCTCCTGCTTGCCTGGGGTGTGCGGGGTGTCACTGACCACGGTCCCATCTTGGCGTGCAACCATGGCCCCGTGGCACTGGACTTCACCGCGATCGACTTCGAGACGGCGAACTCCTCAGGTGCCTCGGCGTGCAGCGTCGGGCTCGTGAAGGTTCGCGACGGGCGCGTCGTCGACCGGGCCTACTGGCTCATCCGGCCGCCGGTGGGGCACGACGAGTTCCTCGAGTGGAACACGCGCATCCACGGCATCCGCGCCGCCGACGTCGTCGATGCCCTCACCTGGGCCGAGCAGCTGCCCGACCTGCTCGCCTTCGCCGACGGCGACGCGTTCGTCGCGCACAATGCGGGGTTCGACATGGGCGTGATCCGCAAGGCGTGCGAGGTGACAGGGCTCGACGTGCCCATCGCCGAGTACGTCTGCAGCCTGCAGGTCGCCCGCAAGACCTACCACCTCGACTCCTACCGGCTGCCGTCGGCCGCCATGGCGGCCGGGTTCGAGGATTTCGAGCATCATAACGCCGCCGCGGATGCTGAGGCCTGCGCCGCCATCATGGTGCACGCCGCGCGCCGGCACGACGTCGACGACGTCATCGGGCTCGCCCGGGCCTGCGCGATCAAGGTCGGCCGGCTCGGCGGCACTGCTCGCGTCGCCGCATAGCGCGAGCCTGACCGCCGATGTCGGTGGTGCTCGCAAGACTGTGCGCATGCCCGCTTTCCTCGCCCTCATCATCGGTCTGATCGCCGGCGGCGCGATCGGCGCGCTCGGCGTTCTCGCGCTGCGCCGCCGCGCTGAGCCGGGTGATGCCGCGAGCGATCTGCGCGCCGATCTCGCCGCAGCCGAGGCGACCGTCGCGGCCCTGCGCGAGCAGCTTTCCGCGCAGCGCGAGACGGCCGAGCAGCTGCGCGCCGACCAGGCCGCGCGAGAAGCCCGTGAGCGCCAGCAGAACCAGGTGCTGCAGGCCCTCGCACCGGTGCGCGAGACGCTCGGCGCCATGCAGCAGAAGGTCGCCGAGCTCGAGCGCGAGCGCGCCCAGCAGTACGGCTCGCTCGCCGAGCAGCTGAGGCTGGCTCGACGCAGCGACGAGCAGCTGAGGGCGACGACGGAGTCGCTCGCCGGCGCGCTGCGCTCGAACTCCACCCGGGGCGTCTGGGGTGAGACGCAGCTGCGCCGCGTCGTCGAGGCCGCGGGGCTGACCGAGCACGTCGATTTCACGGTGCAGACCACGATCTCGACGGACGCCGGAACGCTGCGCCCCGACATGGTGATCCGCCTGCCCGGCGGCAAGCAGCTCGCCGTCGACTCCAAGGTCCCGCTCGAGAGCTATCTCGAAGCCTCCGCGATCCCCGACACGGCCTCGGGCGACGAGGCGGCACGGCGCGCCGCGCTGCTCGCGGCGCACGTGAAGGCCGTGCGCGGCCATATCGACGCGCTCGCCAAGAAGGCCTACTGGCAGGGGCTCGAGGTGAGCCCCGAGTTCGTGATCGCCTTCGTGCCGAGCGAGTCACTGCTGGCATCCGCCCTCGACGCTGACCCGGCGCTGCTCGACTACGCCTTCGGGAAGCGCGTCGCGCTCGCGTCCCCCGTCAACCTCTGGGCCGTTCTGAAGACGGTCGCCGTCACGTGGCAGCAGCAGGCGGTCACCGATGAGGCTCGCACCCTGTTCGATCTGGGCAACCTGCTCTACTCGCGCATCGGCACGCTCGCCGGCCACGCCGACTCGCTGCGGAAGGCGATCGAGCGCACCGTCGAGTCATACAACAGCTTCGCCGGCACCCTCGAGACCCGTGTGCTCGTGACGGCGCGGCAGTTCCCGGGCATCGACCCGGGGCGACTGAGCCAGGTTCCCGAACCGGAAAGAATCGACAAGGTTCCGCGGCCGCTGACCGCTCTCGAGCTGACCGAATCGCCCTAGGGTAAGAATCGGCCCGCTACTTCGAAGGAGATCCGATGCCCGTCGCAACGCCTGATCAGTACGCCGAGATGCTCGACAAGGCCAAGGCGGGCGGCTTCGCCTACCCGGCCTTCAATGTGTCGTCGTCGCAGACGATCAATGCGGTTCTCCAGGGGCTCGCCGAGGCCGAGTCCGACGGCATCATCCAGGTCACGACGGGCGGGGCCGACTACTTCGCCGGGCAGTCGGTGAAGGCGCGCGCCACCGGCGCGCTGGCCATGGCGCGGTTCGCCACCGAGGTGGCCAAGAACTACGGCATCACGGTCGCTCTGCACACCGACCACTGCCCCCAGCCGGCGCTCGAGAGCTTCCTGCTCCCGCTGCTCGCGGCGAGCGAAGAGCAGGTGCGCGCCGGCGGCGAGCCGGTCTTCCAGTCCCACATGTGGGACGGGTCCGCGGTGCCGCTCGACGAGAACATCTCCATCGCCCGCGACGTTCTGAAGCGCACCAGTGCGATTAACGCCATTCTCGAGATCGAGATCGGCGTCGTTGGCGGCGAGGAAGACGGCATCAAGCACGAGGGAACGAACGAGGCGCTCTACACGACGGTCGGCGACGTCACGAAGGCGGTCGAGGCGCTCGGCCTCGGCGAGAACGGCCGCTACATCGCGGCCCTCACCTTCGGCAACGTCCACGGCGTCTACAAGCCGGGCAACGTCAAGCTGCGGCCCGAGCTTCTGGGCGAGATCCAGGCCGGCATCGTCGAGAGGTTCGGCCACGGGCCGAAGCCCCTCGACCTCGTCTTCCACGGCGGCTCGGGCTCCTCGGCCGAAGAGATCGCCGAGGCCGTGCGCAACGGCGTCGTCAAGATGAACATCGACACCGACACCCAGTACGCCTTCACACGCTCCATCGCCGGCTACATGTTCGCCAATTACGACGGCGTGCTGAAGGTCGACGGCGAGGTCGGCGACAAGAAGAAGTACGACCCGCGCGCGTGGGGCAAGGTCGCTGAATCGGGCATGGCCGAGCGTGTCGTCGAGGCGGCGCAGCAGCTCGGCTCGGCGGGCAAGAGCGGCAGGTGACCGGTCGGGCGGCTGCGGCCGTCCCAGCGGGCGGCTACTGCGCGCCCTGAGCCGGCTGCCAGCGGTAGACGTTCGTGTTCCGCTGCACGAAGCCGCTGGTCTTGTAGAGGTGGTTGGCCGCCTCGCGGTCGGGGCGCGACGTCAAGTCGATGGTGCGCGCGTGGAAGCGCCCGTTCGCCTCGTCGATGAGATGCGTCAGCAGCCGCCGGGCGATGCCGTGCCCACGCGCGCGCTCGTCGACCACGACGTCGTCGACATGGGCGCGGATGCCGGTGGGAATCGGGTACACGACGAGCGAGGCCGCGCCGACGATGCGCCCATCGAGCCGCGCGACATAGAGGTGCGTCGCCTCGCTCGCGACGATCGCCGTGACGAGCTCGACGTCGAAGACCGCCGTCGACGAGAGCCCCGGCAGGAGTCGCTCGATGGTCTCGGCCAGTTCGTCGCTGAACGCGGTGACTTCCTCGATGCTGATGTCGGCCATGCCGCGAGAGTACCGAATCGAATCAGGTCGAAGACCCGGTGTCGCCGGGCACGGGCGTCGGGATGATCTGCATCAGCTCGGGGTTCTCGCCGAGGGCGATGATGAAGATCGCGGCGAAGAGGATGAACGCGACGAAGGCCCCCACGAGGGGAATCCACCACGAGCGGCGCCCCGCGCGCATCGACGTGATCGAGACGATCAGGGTGACGAGCCACACGACGGCGTAGATGATCGCCTGCCCCTGCCACAGCCAGGCCGGAAGAGCGTCGGCGAGGTGCTCGTAGCTCTCCCCCATGACCGCCACTGACTCGCGCATGACGCTGCCGCCGTTGAAGGCGTCGGTCACCACGCTGAACACGTTGGAGAGGCCGAAGCCGAGCAGAACGAAGGTGACGAGGCGGTCGACGAACCCCACGCGCCGCACCGGCTGGGGCAGGCGGGACTCCTCCTGCGGCCAGCGGAAGCCCGGCTGCGGGCCGGGTGCGGGGGCGCCGGGGCCCTGTGCCGGGCCGTGCTGCCGGCCATCGGGGCGATACGCCCCGGGCACGGGATGCTGCGGGGTCTGCGCCTGCGGCGCCGGCTGCCCCTGGGCTTCGAGCCCTTCGAGCTGCCACTCGGCCGGCTGCTTGATCGCGGCGCGCTGCTCCTCGGGCGTGGCGTACTCGCCGTACTGCGGGCGGTCGCGGCGCGGTGCGTCGGAGTCGGTCATCGGCTGCGACCGCCCAGCGCGCGGGCGTCGCGATTGCCGGCGGTGTCGGTGCGCAGCTCGCGCGGCAGCGAGAACATCAGGTCCTCTTCGGCGGTCTGCACCGTCTGCACGTCGGCGTAGCCCGCGCCGGCGAGGTCGGCGAGGACCTCCTGCACGAGGACCTCGGGCACGGATGCCCCGCTGGTCACCCCTACGGTGGCCGCGCCGTCGAGCCACTCCTGCCGGACCTCGCTCGCGTAGTCGACGCGATAGGCCGCCTTCGCGCCGTTCTCGAGCGCGACCTCGACGAGGCGCACGGAGTTGGACGAGTTCGCGGAGCCCACGACGATCACGACGTCGGCCTCCTGCGCGACCTTCTTGATCGCGACCTGGCGGTTCTGGGTGGCGTAGCAGATGTCGTCGCTGGGCGGGTCCTGCAGGGCGGGGAAGCGCTCGCGCAGCCGCCGCACCGTCTCCATCGTCTCGTCGACCGACAGGGTCGTCTGAGACAGCCAGACGACCTTCTCGGGGTCGCGGACGACGACGCTGTCGGCCTCGTCCGGGCTGTTCACGACGGTCACGTTGTCGGGCGCCTCGCCCGCGGTGCCCTCGACCTCCTCGTGCCCGGTGTGGCCGATAAGCAGGATCTCGAAGTCGTCGCGCGCGAAGCGCACAGCCTCGCGGTGCACCTTCGTCACGAGCGGGCAGGTCGCGTCGATCGCGCGCAGCCCGCGGTCGGATGCCGCCTGCACGACGGCGGGCGCGACACCGTGGGCGCTGAAGACGACGTGCGCGCCCTCAGGCACCTGGTCGACCTCATCGACGAAGACGGCGCCCTGCTGCTCGAGGGTGGAGACGACGTGCTTGTTGTGAACGATCTGCTTGCGCACGTAGACCGGGGCGCCGTAGCGCTCGAGTGCTTTCTCCACAGCAACGACTGCCCGGTCGACTCCTGCACAATAACCACGCGGGGAGGCCAGCAGGACCCGCTTGTGTCCGAGCACGGGGATATCCTTGAGCCGCCCGACGGCGCCCGCGACGCGGGGCATGCCGAGGCTGATCGAAGAGTCGCTCACGCCGTTCAGTTTAGGTCGGTGCGTGCACTCAACCTGGGAAGAGGTCGTTCATGGCAGACGCTCCGCCGACGCTCGAGTCGCCCTGGCCCGTCGCACTGCTCGCGACGAAGATCAAGGAGTACGTCGACCGGCTCGGCACCGCCTGGGTCGAGGGCGAGCTCACGCAATGGAACGTGCGCGGCAGCAACGTCTACGGCAAGCTCAAAGACCTCGAGCTCGACGTCACGGTCAGCATCAACGTGTGGTCGTCGGTCGCCTCGCGCCTCGACAAGGACTTCAAGCAGGGCGACCGCGTGATCGCAGCGGTCAAGCCCGACTACTGGGTCAAGGGCGGCACGCTCTCGATGCAGGTGTACGACCTGCGCCACGTCGGCCTCGGCGATCTGCTCGAGCGGCTCGAGCGGCTGCGCCGCCAGCTCGCCTCAGAGGGCCTGTTCGAGCAGAGCCGCAAGAAGCCCCTGCCCTTCCTGCCCCATCTCATCGGCCTCGTCACCGGCAAGGACTCCGACGCCGAGAAGGATGTCAAGAAGAACGCGCTGTTGCGCTGGCCTGCTGTGCAGTTCCGCACCGTCTACGCCGCCGTGCAGGGCGACCGCTCCGCCGCTGAGGTCACGGCCGCGATCAAGCGGCTCGACGACGACCCCGAGGTCGACGTGATCATCGTCGCCCGCGGCGGCGGCGACTTCCAGAACCTGCTGCCGTTCAGCGACGAGACCCTCGTGCGCACCGCCGCGGCGACGCGCACCCCGCTCGTCTCGGCGATCGGCCATGAGAACGACCGCCCGCTGCTCGACGACGTGGCCGACCTGCGCGCCTCGACGCCGACCGATGCCGCGAAGCGCGTCGTGCCCGACGTCGCGGAAGAGCTCGTGCGGGTGCAGCAGGCGCGCACCCGCATGCAGCAGCGCATCACCCACCAGATCAGCATCGAGATCGACCGGGTCGCGCAGCTGCGCAGCCGCCCCGCCCTCGCGACCACCAGCTGGATCGTCGACACCCGCGCCGAAGAGATCACCCGCTATGTGGCGCGGGGCGCCGAGCTCGCCGCCCGCACGGTCGAACGGGCCGAGACATCCGTTCGCGAGCTGGCCGCGCGCCTGCGCACGCTGTCGCCGCAATCGACGCTCGATCGCGGTTACGCGATCGTGCAGGCGGGCGGCCACGTCGTGAAGAGCGCGGATGCCGCACCGGACGGCACCCCCCTCGTGATCACACTCGCCGACGGCGCGCTCGATGCGGTTTCGACCGGCGGGCGCGACCGGCTCGCATCCGACTGACGCCCAGCCGACCGCACAGAGGAGCCACCTAGAATGAACGCCGTGCCAACCCCGGAAACCCCGAGCGATGTCGCCGCGCTGTCGTACGAGCAGGCGCGCGACGAGCTCGTGAAGGTCGTCAGCGAGCTCGAGCAGGGGAACGCCAGCCTCGAGCAGTCGCTGCAGCTGTGGGAGCGGGGCGAGGCGCTCGCCCGACGCTGCGAGGAGTGGCTGATCGGCGCGAAGGCGCGCCTCGACGCCGCCCGCCTCGGGCAGCAGGGCCAAACGCAGCAGCCGATCGCGCAGACGGGTGGCGACGAGTTCTAGATGAGTGACAACAGACCTGCAGGTCGCGTCGTCGCCGAGCTCGGGCGCCCCGAGACTCCCGCTGAGACCGCGGCGCGGAAGGCCGAGTCGAGCCGGCTCCACCGCCAGCGGCAGACGGTCAACAACCTGGTCTACTCACTGCTCGCGACGCTCGGCATCGTGCTCGTCATCGTGCTGATGGTGCCCCGCGGCAACCCGGGCACGGTCGGAAAACCCGTCGACTGGAAGTCGGTCGCCTCCCAGGGCACGGGCACCGAGCCCGATCCCCTGCTCTCTCCCGACCTCCCGAAGGGCTGGAGCGCCAACGCGGCCGAGCTGCGCACCGGCGGGGCGGCCGGAATCGACGACTGGCACATCGGCTTCATCGCGCCCGACAAGCAGTACATCGGGCTCGACCAGGGCTTCAAGGCCGACGACACCTGGGCCGTGACCGAACTCGACAGCATCCGCGCCACCGGCTCGAAGACGATCGACGGCGTGAAGTGGGTCGTCTACGACAATCGCTCGGGTCAGTCCAGCAGCGACAACGTGACCTACGGCCTCGTCACGACGCATGGCTCGAGCACAGTGGTGCTCGCCGGCACGGCGGCCCCCACGTACTTCGACACGGTCGCGCGCGCACTCGCGCCACAACTCGACGGGAGCACGAACCGATGAGCGCACCCACTCCGGCAGAAGCCTGGCAGAGCCTGCAAGAAGGCAACCGCCGCTTCGTCGCGGGAACGCCCAACCACCCCAACCAGAACGTCGAGCGGCGCGTCGACCTCGCCGAGGGCCAGCACCCGCGCTACGCGATCTTCGGCTGCAGCGACTCGCGTCTCGCCGCCGAGATCATCTTCGACCTCGGGCTCGGCGATGCCTTCGTCATCCGCAACGCCGGGCAGGTGGCATCCGATTCGGCCATCGGCTCGCTCGAATACGCGGTCGGCGTGCTCGGCGTGCCGCTCATCCTCGTGCTCGGCCACGACGCGTGCGGCGCCGTGCGCGCCGCAATCGACTCGCAGGCGTCGGATGCCCCGAGCCTGACGCCCAAGATCGAGAAGCTGATCAGCCCGATCGTCCCCGCCGTGCGCCGCGTCGCCCGCGCACGCCGTGACGAGCCGCTCGACACCACGGCGATCGACGCAGGCGAGGTCGGCCGCGAGCACCTGCGCGACACGATCACCGACCTGCTCACCGGCAGCGAGCTGATCAGCCGCAAGGTGGTCGACGGCTCGGTCGGCATCGTCGGGGCGAACTACCGCCTGCACGAGGGCACCGCGGTGCCCGATGTGCTGATCGGCCTGCCGTCCTGAACGCGGGCGCCGCCCGCAACGCAATTCGAGACCCATCAATCCAGAGGGAGTGCACACCGAAGTGACGACCGAATCCGATGTCGACTACCGCATCGAACACGACACCATGGGCGAGGTGCGGGTCCCCCGCGACGCCCTCTACGCCGCGCAGACGCAGCGCGCGGTCGAGAACTTCCCGATCAGCGGCCGCACCCTCGAGTCGGCGCAGATCGCCGCGCTCGCCCGCATCAAGAAGGCCGCGGCCCTCGCCAACAAGGAGCTCGGCACGCTCGACGGCGCGATCGCCGACGCGATCGCCTGGGCCGCCGACGAGGTCATCTCCGGCGCGTACGACGGCGAGTTCCCGATCGACGTCTACCAGACCGGCTCCGGCACCTCGTCGAACATGAACATGAACGAGGTGCTGGCCACGCTGGCGTCGCGCCGTCTCGGCAGCCCGGTGCACCCGAACGACCACGTCAACGCGTCGCAGTCGTCGAACGACGTGTTCCCGACGTCGGTGCACATCGCGGTCACGAGCGCCCTGATCGACCAGCTCATCCCGGCGCTCGACCACCTCGCGGTCGCCTTCGAAGAGAAGGCCGAGCAGTGGAAGGACGCCGTGAAGGCCGGCCGCACGCATCTGATGGATGCCACGCCGGTCACGCTCGGGCAGGAGTTCGGCGGCTACGCCGCGCAGCTGCGCTACGGCATCGAGCGCGTGAACGCCGCGCTCCCCCGCGTGGCCGAGGTGCCCCTCGGCGGAACCGCCGTGGGCACCGGCATCAACACGCCGCTCGGCTTTCCGCAGAAGGTCATCCAGCTCATCGTCGATGACACCGAGCTGCCAATCACCGAGGCCCGGAATCACTTCGAGGCGCAGGCCAACCGCGACGCGCTCGTCGAGGCGTCGGGGGCGCTGCGCACGATCGCCGTCTCGCTGACCAAGATCTCGAACGACCTGCGGTGGATGGGGTCCGGGCCGAACACCGGCCTCGGCGAGCTGCACATCCCCGACCTGCAGCCGGGCTCGTCGATCATGCCGGGCAAGGTCAACCCGGTGATCCCCGAGGCGACGCTGATGGTCGCCTCTCGCGTGATCGGGAACGACGCCACGATCGCCTGGAGCGGCGCCTCCGGCGCATTCGAGCTCAACGTGGCGATCCCCGTCATGGGCTCTGCGCTCCTCGAGTCGATCCGCCTGCTGTCGAACGTCACACGCGTGCTCGCCGACAAGACCGTGCGCGGTCTCGAGGCCGACCTCGAGCGCAGCCGCTTCCTCGCCGAGGCGTCCCCGTCGATCGTCACCCCGCTCAACAAGCTCATCGGCTACGAGGCCGCGGCGAAGATCGCCAAGTACTCGGTCGCCGAGGGCCTCACGATCCGCGAGGCGGTCATCAAGCTCGGCTACGTCGAGCGCGGTGAGATCACCGAGGCGCAGCTCGACGAGAAGCTCGACGTGCTCTCGATGACGCACCCGTAGCACACGCGGATCTCGTCCGGCGGCGGCGACCGCGCCGCCGCCGCACAGCACGAGGGCCCCGGGGTACTCCCCGAGGCCCTCGGCGCAGGTGCGAGCAGCCGCCGCTACTCGAGCATCTCCGTGACGAGCGCGGCGATCGCCGAGCGCTCGGAGCGGGTCAGTGTGATGTGGCCGAACAGCTCCTGCCCCTTCAGCGACTCGATGACCGAGGCGACGCCGTCGTGCCGCCCCACGCGCAGGTTGTCGCGCTGGGCGACGTCGTGGGTGAGCACCACGCGCGAGTTCTGGCCGACGCGCGAGAGCACCGTGAGCAGCACGTTGCGCTCGAGCGACTGCGCCTCGTCGACGATCACGAACGCGTCGTGCAGCGAGCGGCCCCGGATGTGCGTGAGCGGCAGCACCTCGAGGATGCCGCGGTCGACGACCTCCTCGAGCACATTGTCGGAGACGAGGGCCCCCAGAGTGTCGAACACCGCCTGCCCCCACGGGTTCATCTTCTCCTGCTGATCGCCGGGCAGGTAGCCGAGCTCCTGGCCGCCGACCGCGAACAGCGGTCGGAACACCATGATCTTCTTGTGCTGCTGCCGCTCGAGCACGGCCTCGAGACCCGCGCACAGCGCGAGCGCGGACTTGCCCGTTCCCGCGCGCCCGCCGAGCGAGACGATGCCGATCTCGGGGTCGAGGAGCATGTCGATCGCGAGCCGCTGCTCGGCCGAGCGGCCGTGCAGGCCGAAGACGTCCCGGTCGCCGCGAACGAGGCGGATGGCACCTTCCCCAGTGACCCGCCCCAGCGCCGACCCCCGGTCGGAATGGATGATGAGACTCGTGTTGACGGGCAGGCCGGCCGCGGCATCCGTCTCAAGCTCCTCGTGCTCGTACAGCGACGCCATCTGCGCGGCGGACAGGTCGATGTCTGAGAGCCCCGTGTAGCCCGAGTCGACGGCGAGCTCCGCCCGGTACTCCTCGGCCAGCAGGCCGATCGACGACGCCTTGACGCGCATCGGCAGGTCTTTCGAGACCACCGTCACATCGAGACCGTCGTTCGACAGGTTCATCGCGACCGCGAGGATACGGGCGTCGTTGTCGCCGAGCTGCATGCCCGACGGCAGCACCGTCATGTTCGAGTGGTTGAGCTCGACGCGCAGGCTGCCGCCGTCGCCGACGGGCACCGGGAAGTCGAGTCGGCCGTTCTGCACGCGCAGATCGTCGAGATGCCGCAGCGCCTGACGCGCGAAATAGCCGATCTCGGGGTCGTTCCGCTTGCCCTCGAGCTCGCCGATGACCACGACGGGGATGACCACCGAGTGTTCGGCGAAGCGGAAGATCGCACGCGGATCGGACAGCAGAACAGAGGTGTCGAGGACGAAGGTCCTCTCGGTCTGTCGTGTCTCGCTCGGCGATTCCCCCTTCACGATCGTGCCCGGCTGCTTGGTCGAAACTGAAGCCACAACCACTCCCGTCCGGCGCGGGCCACGCCCGCGCGCGGTTCACTTGAAGCGAAGTGGCCGCTTGGTCTCGAAGTGAACTTATGTGGCCACCTCGACCGGGCGCCGTGCCCGATGGGTGACAAGTTACGTCGCTGTAATTCGATCCGCTACCCCCGACACGCGTCACACGGGTAACAAGCTCGTTAACCGGCTGTCAGTAGGCGCTGGCGTACGAGGTGAGCGCCGCGCGCAGCATGGCGAGCGTCTCCTCGGTGGTGCCCGCGTGCGCCGAGAGCCGCACCGAGCCGCCGCGCGACTTCGCGGTGACGCCGTGGTTGTGCAGGCTGGCCGTGAGCTTCGTGAGCGACTCGGGCTCCGGCTCGAGCACGACGATGCCCGCGCGCTCGTTGTCGGCGCGCGATGAGGCGACCTCGATGCCGTATTCGTCGGCGAGGTCGATGACGCGCGCCGCGCTGTCGGCCACCGCTGCCGAGATCTCGGCGACGCCCACGGCCGCGATCTCCTCGAGCGCAGAGGCGAGGCATGCCTGTGCCACGCGGTCGGGGTTGCTCACGGTGAAGGCCTTGGCCGAGTGCGAGTAGGGCGGCACCGCGTCCCACGGCTCGACGAGGTCGGTTCCCGTCCAGCCGGTGAACACGGGGGTGATGTGCTCGATGGCGCGCTCAGACAGGGCGAGGAATCCGGTGCCCCAGCCCGCGCGCACCCATTTCTGGCCGCCCGTCGAGACCACGTCGGCGACCTCGTAGGGCGCGTCGACGACGCCGAAGCCCTGAATCGCGTCGACGATCAGCAGGCGGTCGCCGATGACCTGGCGGATGCCGTCGAGATCGGCGACGTAGCCGGTGCGCGAGTCGACGAGCGAGACGGCGACCGCGGTCACGGAGTCGGTCAGCTGCTCGCGGATCCCGGACGGCGTGACCTTCCCGTGGTCGGTCTCGAGCCAGACGGGGTTCACGACATGCAGCGCCTCGGCGGCGCGCTGCACCGCGACGGGCAGGCTGGGGAACTCGCCCGGCGAGACCATGACGTCGCCCGTGATGCCGAAGATCGCGTGCATCAGCCCCTGCGTGGTCGACGGCTGGAAGACGATCTGATCGGCCGGGAACCCGGTGAGGGCGGATGCCGCGGCCCGCACGCGCTCGTCCTCGTGGCCGAGCTGCGCGAGCGACCCGAACCGGGCACGCGCGAACAGATCGGCGTGCGCGTACAGCTCCTGCTGCACGGTCCTCGAGATCGGCCCGACGCCCCCGTAGTCGAGATAGCCCGGTTCTTCCAGGAATCCGGCCCGGAACTCGTCCAACGTCGTCACATGAACCTCCTGAGCAATTCTGACGGAACCTGCGGGTCTAGCCCAATCGAGGTGACAGCTGCTAGAATCTGTGTTGTATTTATCAAAGGGATGCCTATGTACGACTACTTCGCAGGCAAGACCGCGCTCGTTACCGGCGCGGCCTCGGGAATCGGCAAGGCGGTCGCCGAGCAGCTCGCGGCCGAAGGCGCCAACGTGGTGGTGGCCGACCTGAAGCTCGAGGCGGCGCAGGCCGTCGCCGATGAGCTCGTCGCTGCGGGCGGCTCCGCGGTCGCCTTCGCCGGCGACGTCTCTGACCCTGCGGTGGTCAAGGCGGCGGTCGACCTCGCGGTCGAGCGCTTCGGCGCCCTGCACCTCGCGGTGAACAACGCCGGCATCGGCGGCCCGCAGGGGGCACTCGCCGACTACGACGACTCCGACGGATTCGCCGCCTACCACCAGCTCATGGGCGTCAACCTGCACTCGGTCTACTACGGCCTGCGCTACGAGATCCCCGAGATCGTGAAGGCGGGCGGCGGCGCGATCGTGAACATGTCGTCGATCCTCGGCCTCGTGGCCGAGCCGACCGCCGCGCCGTACACGACCGCGAAGCACGGGGTCACCGGCATGACGAAGGCCGCCGGGGCGACGTATGCCTCGCAGGGCATCCGCATCAACTCGGTCCACCCGGGCTACATCGACACGCCGCTGCTCTCCGCCCTTCCCACCGACTACAAGCAGGTGCTGATCTCGAAGCACCCGGCCGGTCGCCTCGGCACCGCCGACGAGGTCGCGAACGTCGTGCTGTTCCTGCTCTCCGACAAGGCGAGCTTCATCAACGGCACGCAGCACGTCGTCGACGGCGGCTACACGGACATCTAGCCGCCGAAGCGGCGCTGGCGGCGCGTGAAGTCGCGCAGGGCGCGCAGGAAGTCGACCTCGCGCAGGTCGGGGCCGAGGGCCTCGACGAAGTAGAACTCGCTGTGGGCGCTCTGCCACAGCATGAAGTCCGAGAGGCGCTGCTCGCCCGAGGTGCGGATCACGAGGTCGGGGTCGGGCTGACCGCCCGTGTACAGGTGCTCGCCGATCAGCTCGGGCGTCAGCGTCTCGGCGAGGTCCTCGAGCGACCGGCCGGCGGCGTGGTGCTCGGCGACGATCGAGCGCATCGCGTCGGTGATCTCGGTGCGGCCGCCGTAGCCGACGGCGAGGTTCACGTGCAGGCCCCCCGCATCGCGGCTCGCCTGCTCGGCGGTGCGCAGCGCCTCGGCCAGCGGCCCGGGCAGCCCGACGGTCGAGCCGACGTGCTGCACGCGCCAGTCCCGGTGCCGCGAGAGGTCGAGGGCCAGCTCGGCGATGATCTTCATGAGCGCGTCGAGCTCGTCGGAGCCGCGGTTGGTGAGGTTGTCGGCCGAGAGCAGATAGAGCGTGACGACCCGGATGCCCAGCTCGTCGCACCACTCGAGGAACTCGATCATCTTCGCGGCGCCGGCGCGGTGGCCGTGCTCGACGGTCGTGTAGCCGACCTGCCTGGCCCAGCGCCGATTGCCGTCGATGATCATCGCGACGTGGTGCGGCAGCGACTCGGGCCCCGCCGCCGCGAGGTCGCGACGCAGCCGGCGCTGGTAGAGCCCGTACAGCACCCCTCTGCCCGGGGCGGGCCGTCGATCGCTCACAGGCACAACTTACCGAAGTTCGACAAGCCGCCCGCGACCGCTCTGCGATGTGCCTGGGGATCCGCACAGCGCCCTGGCCGTGGCATCCGGCCCGCGCCTACGCTCGAGAGATGTCGATCGCCGCGCCGTTCCCCCGCACACCTGGCACGCTCGAGGTCGAGCTCAAGCCCAGCTGGCGCGGCTGGATCCACGCGGCGACCACGCCGCTCACCATCGCCGCCGGCATCGTGCTCATCTGCCTGGGCCACGGCGCCGCCGCGAAGACGGGCGCTGCGATCTTCATGGCCACCTCGATCCTGCTGTTCGGGAACTCGGCGCTCTACCACCGCTTCAACTGGGCCCCGCGCGCGAAGCTCGCGCTCAAGCGCGTCGACCACGCGAACATCTTCCTGCTGATCGCCGGCACCTACACGCCGGTCGCGCTCACGATGCTCCCCCTCGTGTGGGAGGGCGTTCTCGTGCTCTCGGTCGTGTGGGCCGGCGCCATCGCCGGCGTTTTCTTCCGAGTGTTCTGGATCACGGCGCCGCGCTGGCTCTATGTGCCGCTCTATCTCGTGCTCGGCTGGGCCGGGGTCGCCGTGTGCGCGCTCTCGGGGTTCGACCCCTTCACCTCGACGGGCGCCGTCGCCGCGGGCATCCTGATCGGTGTCGGCGGCCTGTTCTACACGTTGGGCGCCATCGTCTACGGCACGAAGTGGCCCGGTCGCGCCGCCAGGCACTTCGGCTTTCACGAGATCTTCCACGCCTTCACGGCGGCGTCGTTCGCCTGCCACTGGGCGGCGATGCTCGTGCTGGCGCTGCACCCGCCGTTCAACGCGTAGCGGTGATGCCGCGAGCGGATGCCTGAGCGCTACGGCCGCTCGGAGGAGCCGTCGCCCTCGGCCTGCGCGCGCTGCTCGGCGTCGAGCTTCTCGTTGACTTCGGCCCGGTAGCGCACGCGGCGGACGCGGCGGGTCATGTCGATGACGAGCAGCAGCACCACGATCGCGACGCCGAAGAACGCGACGAAGCCCCAGACGCCGGGTGTCGTGACGTCGGCCGCCGGAATGCTGGGGGTCGGCGATGGAGTGGGGGCCGCCGCCGCGAGCCCGACCAGAGCGGTCGCCGCGCTCACGCGAGCGCCTCTTCCGGAATGCCGGCGAACAGATCGGTCTCAGGGGTCACTGCGGGAACTTTCGAATCGATGAGCTGATAGTCGTCGGTGGGCCACGCGGCCCGCACGACGTCATTGGGCCAGAAGAAGAACGGGCTGTCGGGCGCCACCTGGCTCGCGTGCGACCGTAGCGCAGCATCCTTGGCGTCGAGATAGTCGGCCACGTCGACGCGGGTGGTCGCGAGGTACGGCGACTCGGTGAGCCAGCGCTTCATGTTCTCGAACTCGGCGATGAGCGGCGAGTCGGGGTGGCGCGCCACGAGCTCGTCGTAGACGGCGCGCGTCTTCTGCGAGCTGAACAGCCGGTCGTAGTAGTACTTCGGGATCTGCCACGCGTTCCCCGCCGCGGGGTAGCGCGCGGCGTCGGCCGCGGCCTCGCGTGCGTAAGCGGCGACGTCGTGGCTGCGGATGTGGTCGGGGTGCGGGTAGCCGCCGTTCTCGTCGTAGCTCACGAGCACGTGCGGCCGGAACTCGCGGATCAGGCGCACGAGCGGCTCGGCCGAGATCTCGAGCGGGATCGTCGCGAACGACAGCGGCGGCACCGGCTCACCCTCGTCGGGCAGGCCGGAGTCGTAGTAGCCGAGCCACCGGTGCTCGAAGCCGATGATCTCGCGCGCCGCCGCCATCTCGAGCCGGCGCAGACCGGCGAGGTCGCGGTGCGCGAGCGGGATGCCGTCGACGGCGGGATTGAGGATGCTGCCGCGCTGGCCGCCCGTGCAGGTGACGACCATCACCTCGGCCCCCTCGGCGAGGTAGCGCGCGTAGCTCGCCGCGCCCTTGCTGGACTCGTCGTCGGGGTGGGCGTGAACCGCCATCAACCGCTTGGCCACACGCCGCCTCTCGGGTCGTGAACGGGGACTCAGCTTCCGGCTCAGGAATGCGCCGTAACCTTGACCAGACTACTTGGAAGGACCGACATGCCAGCTGACGGCGAAGCCCTTGCGGGCCGCTACGGCAACACCGCGCAGCGCCGCCGCACGACCCGCTGGCTCCTGATCGGCCTCGGTGCGTTCATCGCCGTCGTCATGATCGCGTGGGCGGTCTGGGGCTCGGGGCTCGGCTCGAGCGCGTCGTCACTGCAGTACACCGACACCGCGAACGACCCCATCGACGGTCAGCACATCACCGTGAGCTTCGCCGTCGACGCGCCGCCGAACACCGCGGTCTCGTGCGCTGTCGAGGCGCAGAACATCGACTTCACCGTCGTCGGCTACGACGTTGTTCATCTCAAGCCGACGGCCGAGACCCACCAGGTCGTCACAAAAAGCCTGATCACGTACGAACCCGCCGTCTCAGGCTCGCTCGATAAGTGCTGGTTGACGTAAGATTGCTCTTCAACGCCTCGACGAACACCGTCGGGGCGTGACCTTATCCCGAACGAGACGGCCCTTCCGACCGCCGTCGAAGCAAGGAGCAACCATGTCCCAGGAGACCACGGTCACCTTCCTCACGCAGGAGGCGTACGACCGGCTGAACGACGAGCTCACCTACCTGGAGACGACCGGCCGCGCCGAGATCGCCAAGCGCATCGAGGCGGCGCGCGAAGAGGGCGACCTCAAGGAGAACGGCGGCTACCACGCCGCCAAGGACCAGCAGGGCGTGCAGGAAGCGCGCATCGTGACCCTGAAGAACCTGCTTGCGCACTCCAAGGTGGGCGTCGCCCCCGAGAGCAACGGAGTCGTCGAACCGGGCACCCTCGTCACGGCGGTCATCGCCGGCGCAGAGGACACGTTCGTCGTCGGCAACCGCGAGATCGCCAAAGACAGCGAGTACTCGGTGTACAGCGAGCAGAGCCCTATCGGCTCCGCGATCCTCGGCCTCAAGATCGGCGACAAGACGAGCTACACCGCGCCGAACGGCAAGGAGATCTCGGTCGAGATCACCGACGTTCAGACGTGGAGCGGCCAGTAAGGCATCCGCGAGCCAAAGGCCCCGTCGCACGACGGGGCCTTTCTCGTATCCGCTATTCCGCCTGCTCGACGAGCGGCTCGTAGCCCGCCTCGCGCAGGTGCTGCAGCACCTGCGCGCGATGCTCGGGGCCGCGCGTCTCGACGGAGATCTCGAGCGCGACCTGGCTGATCTGCAGGCCGTTGTGGTGCCGCGTGTGCAGCACCTCGATGACGTTCGCGCTGACTTCGGCGAGCAGCTGCGAGATCGTCGCGAGCTGACCGGGGCGGTCGGGCAGCATGATGCGCACGGTGAGATAGCGGGCGGATGCCTCGAGGCCGTGCGCGATGACGCGCTGCATGAGCAGCGGGTCGATGTTCCCGCCGGAGAGCACCGCGACGGTGGGGCCGGTCGCGGCCACCTTCCCCGCGAGAATGGCGGCGACACCCGCGGCGCCCGCGGGTTCGACGACGAGCTTGGCCCGCTCGAGCAGCACGAGGATCGCGCGGGCGAGATCGTCCTCGCCGACGGTGACGACCTCGTCGACGTAGGCCTGGACGATCGGGAAGTTGAGGTTGCCGGGGCGGCCGACGGCGATGCCGTCGGCGATGGTCGGCTCGATCGCGATCGACACCTTCTCGCCCGCGGCGAGCGAGGCGGGGTAGCTGGCGGCGTTCTCGGCCTGGACGCCGACGATGCGGATGCTGCGGCCCTGCGACTCGGCCGTGAGCTTCGCCGCCCGGGCAACGCCCGAGATGAGGCCGCCGCCGCCGATCGGCACGAGGATCGTCTCGACGTCGGGCACCTGCTCGAGGATCTCGAGGCCGAGCGTGGCCTGCCCCGTGATGACGTCCTCGTGATCGTAGGGCGGGATGAACACGGCGCCCGTGCGCGCGGTGAACGCCTGCGCGGCGGCGAGGGTCTCGTTGAAGGTGGTGCCCTCGAGCACGGCCTGCGCGCCGTATGCGCGGGTCGCCTGCAGCTTCGGCAGGGCGACGCCGACCGGCATGAAGATGGTGGCGCTGATGCCGAGGCGCTGGGCGGCCATCGCGACGCCCTGCGCGTGGTTCCCCGCCGACGCCGCGACCACACCGCGCGCCTTCTCCTCGTCGGAGAGGCGGCTGAGTCGGTTGTATGCACCGCGGATCTTGTACGAGCCGGTGCGCTGCAGGTTCTCGGCCTTGAGCCACACGGGCACACCGAGCAGTTCCTCGAGAGCGCGGCTGTGCTCCATGGGGGTCGGCTGAATCACGCGCGCGACCACCTCGCGGGCCTGCTCGATCTCGGCGAGGGTCGGGCCGAGATAGACGGTGGCGGCTGATTCGGGCGCGGAACTCATTGCGTCAGTCTATGTTTCCGGCCCTTCGCACCCGCTCGCGGGGCACCACCTGCCAGAGGGCGGTCCGCGAGCTCTGCCACCGGGGCGGCGGCGCCGTCTTCCACGACTGCAGCGAGATGTAGCCGATCATCACGTTGAGCACGGCGGCGAAGGGCACCGCGAACAGCGCCCCGGTCACTCCCGCGAGCAGCGCGCCCGCAGCGACCACCAGCACGACCGCGAGGGGGTGGACCTTGACCGCGGTGCCCATGATGAGCGGCTGCAGCACGTGCCCCTCGAGCTGCTGCACGAACAGCACGACGGCGAGCATGATGAGCGCGAACCAGAACCCCTTGTAGACCAGCGCGATGAAGACCGCGAGCGTGCCTGTGACGACCGCGCCGACGATCGGGATGAACGAGCCGAGGAACACGAGCACGGCGACAGGAACCGCGAGCGGCAGGCCGAGGAAGAACGCGCCGAGGCCGATGCCCAGCGCATCGATGGATGCCACGAGGATCTGCACGCGCACGAAGCTGCGCAGCGTCAGCCAGCCGGCGCGCCCGGCGCCATCTGCCGCGAGCCGTGCACGGCGCGGGAAGACGCTCACGACCCAGCGCCAGATGCCTTCGCCGTCGATCAGGATGAACAGGGTGCTGAACAGCGTCAGCAGCAGGCCGGTCGCGAAGTGCCCCACCGTCGAGCCGACCGAGAGCGCCCCATTGATGAGCACCTGGCTGTCGGTCTGGACCGCGTCCGTGATCTGGCGGATGCCGTCGTCGATCTGCCGGTCGGAGAGGTTGAACGGCGGCCCGGTCAGCCACGTTCGCAGGGACTCGACCGAGGCCATCGTCTGGTGGCGCAGCGTGCCGGATTCCGCGCGCAGCTGCTCCCCGACGAGATAGAGCAGACCGCCGAGCACGGCGACCGTGACGGCCATGCAGACGACGATCGCGACCCACTTCGGCACGTGTACCCGCACGAGCAGGTCCTTGAGCGGCACGAGCAGCGCAGACAGCAGGATCGCGATCAGCACCGGCACGACGATGAGCCGCAATTGCACGATGACGAACAGCAGCACGGCGATCGCGGCGCCGATCAGCAGCAGGCGCCATGACCAGGCGGATGCCAGCAGGACGCCCCGGGGAAGGGAGTCGTCGACCTTCTGGGACTCCGAACGCGCGCGGGCGGCTCCGGTGCGGGCGCGGAATGCGGCCGTCCGGAAGCTGCGTGGCCGAGGGGCGGTCATGCTGCCGAGTCTAGAGCTCTCAGAAGTCCGATGTCGGTGGCTCGCGGTAGCGTCGAGGCGATGGTTCAGACACTCAGCGCGGCGGCCGCGCGCCGCGTCGCACTCGCCGCCCAGGGCTTTGGCCGCCCGGCGCCCGAGCGGGTGGGAACACGCCAGCTGAACGGGCTTTTCGAGCGGCTCGGCCTGCTGCAGATCGACTCGGTGAACGTCTTCGAGCGCTCGCACTATCTGCCGGCGTTCGCGCGGCTCGGGGCATACGACAAGTCATTGCTCGACCGCCTCACCTTCCGGCCGGGCTCGCCGGCCTCCGACGCCGGCTACACCGAGGTGTGGGCCCACGAGGCCGCGTTCGTGCGCGTGCGTGACTGGCCGCTGTTCCGCTTCCGTCACCGTCGCTACCGCGAGAAGTACCTCGCCGGGAAAGAGAGCTGGGGGCTCACCGCCGGCCGCGAGACGATCGAGTGGCTGCGCTCCGAGCTCGCGGCGAAAGGGCCGCTGGCCGCGAGCGAGATCGAGCACGACGCGAATGTCAGGCAGGGCCCGTGGTGGGGCTGGTCCGAGGTCAAGCAGGGGCTCGAGGTGATGTTCCGCGCGGGCGAGCTCGCGACAGCCGGGCGCACGCGCTTCGAACGGCGCTACGCGCTCGCGGCCGACGTGCTGCCCACCTCGGTGCTGGGGGCGGCCGTGGCCGAGCCCGACGCCGTGCGCGAGCTCGTGCGCCGTGCCGTCACCGCCCTCGGCGTCGGCACGCTGTCAGACATCGCCGATTACTACCGTCTCTACACCGCCGAGACGAAGACGGCGCTGCACGAGCTGATCGATGCGGGTGACGTCGAGCGGGTGCACGTCGAGGGCTGGGTCGGCGCGGCCGGCCGCCCGCTGGCGGCGTTCGTGCCCGCCGGCGTGCGCGTTCCCCGTGCCATCGCGGCGACGGCGGTGCTCTCGCCGTTCGACCCCGTGGTGTGGGAGCGCGACCGCCTGCTGCGCATGTTCGGCATGCACTACCGCATCGAGATCTACACCCCCGCTCCGAAGCGCGTCTACGGGTACTACACACTGCCGGTCCTCGTCGACGACGAGATCGTCGGCCGGGTCGATCTGAAGAGCGACCGCCAGGCAGGGCTGCTGCGGGTGCAATCGGCCTGGGTGGAAACGGGGCGCGAGCCTGAGGCCGTCGCCGAGCGGCTCGCGCCGTTGCTCGCGGCGACGGCCGAGTGGCAGGGCCTCGACGGGGTCGTCGTCATGGGGCGCGGCGATCTGGCGCCGGCTCTCGCCGGCGCAGATGAGCTCATCGCCTGAGCGGGCACACTTGAGGTGATGCCTTCCAGCGACCCCGCCCCCAGGATGCACGCGCACCAGCTCGACGTGTCCGCGGCCGACGTGCACCGGCTCGTCTCTGCGCAGTTCCCGCAGTGGGCCGGCGCCCCCATCGTCCGCGTTCCCTCTTACGGAACGACGAACGCGATGTTCAGGCTGGGCGACGACAAGGTCGTTCGTCTGCCCTTCATCCCCGGCGACGGGGTCGGCGTCCCCGTCGAGACGGCGATCCTCGAGCGCGTGGGCGGCCGACTGCCCGTGCCGGTCCCGCGCGTGCTCGCCACCGGAAGGCCCGACGACGGCTATCCGTTCACCTGGTCGGTGCTGCAGTGGCTGCCCGGCGAGATGCCGGTGCCCGAAGCCCTGCTCGATTCCGCCGCGCTGATCGACGACCTCGTCGGATTCCTGCAGCGGCTGCGCGAGCTGCCGACCGCGGGCGTGCGGCGCGCCCAGCGCAGCGGGCCGCTGGCGCCGCTCGCGGACCCGGTGCGCGAGACCATGGAAGAGCTGGGGGTCGAGTTCGACCTCGAGCGGCTGCGCGCCCTCTGGGACGATGCGCTGGCCGCTCCCGAGTGGCGCGGCGCGCCCGTCTGGGTGCACTCCGATCTGCTGCCGAGCAATCTCCTCGTCGACGAGAGGGGGCGGCTCGCCGGTGTTCTCGACTGGGCCGCCGCCGGCGTCGGCGACCCGTCCTGCGAGCTGCTCGCCGCCTGGAACGTCTTCACGGGCGCCGACCGCGCGCGGTTCCGGGCGCGGCTCGAAGAGCGCCTCGGGCTCGACGACGCCATGTGGCGCCGCGGCCGCGGGTGGGCGATCTCGCAGGCCGTGCTTGCGCTCCCCTACTACCGCGAGACGAACGCGGGCATGACCGAGATGGCCACCCGCGCGCTGCGGGCGCTCGAGCAGGAATCCGTCTCGCTCAGAACCCCTGGCCGATCTTCTTGAGCCGCGCGATGCGATCGGGAATCGGCGGGTGCGTCGAGAACAGACGCGAGGTGAACGACGGCCGCAGGGGGTCGGCGATCCACAGATGGGCCATCGAGGTGTTCTGCCGCACCATGGGCCGGCCGTAGTCCCCGAGCTTCTGCAGCGCCGACTCGAGCCCCTCGGGGAATCGGGTGATCTCGGCGCTCGTCGCGTCGGCCAGGTACTCGCGCTGGCGCGAGATGGCCGCCTGCACGAGTGCCGCGAGAATCGGCGCGAGCACGATCGCCACGAGTCCCAGGATCAGGATGATCGGGTTTCCGCCCCCGCCGCCGCCGTTGCTGTTGCTGCGGCCGCGGCTGTTGCCGCCGCCGAACACCGCCCCGAAGAACGTCATGCGGATGAAGATGTCGGCGATGAAGCCGATCGCCACGACGAGCCCGAACACGATCGTGGAGACCCGGATGTCGTAGTTGCGCACGTGCCCCATCTCGTGCGCCATGACGGCCATGAGCTCGGTCGGGTTCATGATCTCGAGCAGGCCCGTCGTCGCCGCGACCACCGCGTGGTCGGGGTCGCGGCCCGTCGCGAACGCGTTCGGCGCCGGGTCGTTGACGATGTAGATCTTCGGCATCGGCATGCCGGTCGAGATGCAGATGTTCTCGACCGTCTGCCACAGCACGGGGTGATCGGACTTCTGCTGCAGCTGCACCGCGCCCGCCATGGCGACGGCCTGCGAGCCCGCGGTGAAGTACTGCAGCACGGCGTAGGCGATGGCGATCACGAGCGCGACGATCGTGATCGTCCAGCCGCCGCCCTGAAAGTAGCTGATCGCGTAGGACACCAGCCCCACGAGGACCAGGAAGAACAGGATGAAGAAGACCGTGTTCCGCTTGTTCCGGGCTATCGCTCGGTACATCTCTGCCTAGCCGGGTTCAGGCGCGCTCAGAACTGGACGCGCGGCGGCTCGGAGATCGCCGCGGCGTCGGGCACCTCGAAGAACTCGCGGTCTGCGTAGTGCAGGTTGCGCGCGACGATGTTCGAGGGGAACTGCCTGATCTTGGTGTTGTATTCGCGCACGCCGCCGTTGTAGAAGCGGCGGGCCGCCTGGATCTTGTCTTCCGTGTCGACGAGGTCGGCCTGCAGGCGCAGGAAGTTCTGGCTGGCCTGCAGCTGCGGGTAGGCCTCTGCCACGGCGAAGATGCTCTTCAGCGCGGCCTGGAAGTGCCCCTCGGCCACGGATGCCTCACCCGGAGTCTGTGCCGAGATTGTCTCGGCGCGCGCCTTCGTGACGTCTTCGAACACGGTGCGCTCGTGCGTGGCGTAGCCCTTCACGGTGTCGACCAGGTTGGGAATCAGGTCGGCGCGGCGCTTCAGCTGCACGGTGATGTCGCTCCACGCCTCGTCGACCCGCACGTTCAGCTGGATCAGGGAGTTGTAGGTCGCCCAGTACCAGATGCCGATGATGATGAGGACCACGACGACGATGATGAGCGGGATGAGCCAGGCGAGCATGGCGGGAGCTCCTCGAGAAGGTGGGGACCGGGCGGCTTTCACCCGGCGTCGCGCACATCCTATCGACGCGGATGCGGCTTTCGGAGGCTTGTCGGCTCACTCAAAGCAAGGACGCCTTGGCGCGTGAATCGTCGGGGCCGTGATCGTCGGAGCGCTCACGCTGCGCCGGCCGACGGCGTGGGGCCCGTGACCGGTGCCGGGGATGCCACGAGCTCCGGTTTCCGCGGCGGGTAGATCCAGGCCACCAGCACCACCGAGATGATCATGAGCAGGAACCAGCTCACGATCTTCGCGGGCGTCACCGGGTGCCAGCCCGCGAGCTGGTCGGGATAGGCCCATGCGCCGCCGAAGGTGGCCAGGTTCTCGCCGAGCCAGATGAAGACGGCGACCAGGCCGAATGCGGCGACGAGGGGCATCCGGAACCCGCGACGGAACACGCGGAAGTGCATCACGCACGGCCCGAAGGCGGCGAGCACCGCGACGAGCAGCACCCAGCGCAGATCGACGATCCAATGGTGGGTGAAGAAGTTGAGATAGATGGCGCCGGCGATCACCGCCGTGAGCCAGCGCCAGGGGTAGCGCGCGAAGCGCAGGTCGAAGAGCCGGTAGACGCGCACGAGGTACGAGCCGACCGCCGCGTACATGAAGCCGCTGTAGAGCGGCACAGCGCCGAGGTGCAGGACGCCGGGGCCCGGGTACAGCCAGGCGCCAATGCCCGTCTTGAACAGCTCCATCACAGTGCCGACGACGTGGAAGAGGATGATGACCCGCAGCTCGCGCAGCGTCTCGAGCCCGAACAGCACCATGCCGAGCTGGATCAGCACCGCCCCGATCGTCACGAGGTCGTTGTGTGCGACCGGCCCGACGCCGTGCGGGGCGAGGAACTTCGCCGCGAGGATGAGCGCGAGCATGAGGAATCCGAACACGCACGCCCACGCCTGCTTCGCCCCGAACACGAGGAACTCGATGAGCCCCGCGCGCCAGCCGGCGGCCCGAGCATCGCCGAGCATCCGGTGGGCGGCCGTATCGATGCGCCGCTCGAGGTGCGTCGCGGGCGCGCCGGCCCTCATTCCGCAAACCTCAGCATGCGGGCATCCTGCCCTGCATTTCTGAAAGGCGCGCGCTACGCGACAGGCAGCAGCTCGACGACCGGCGTCGCGATGGCGTCCCGCGGCAGGCCGGCCGCGAGCTGCGCGAGCTGCGCCGCGGTCGGTCGCTCGCCCGGGTCGCGCGCGGTCATCGCCGTGAGCAGCGCGCGCCACGTGGGGTGCAGACCATCGGGCAGCGGCGGGTTCTGCGTCATGCGGGCGATCGCCGCCTCGACGGCGCCGCCCGGGAACGAGCGCCGGCCCGTCAGGCACTCGAGAAGCACGAGGCCGAGCGCGTAGATGTCGCTCGCCGGCACCGCCCCCTCGCCGGCGACCTGCTCTGGCGCGAGATACGCGGCCGTGCCGAGGATGCTGCGGTCGGAGGTCAGCCGCTCGTCGCCGAGCAGCTGTGCGATGCCGAAGTCCACGAGCTTCGTGCTGACGGCCCCGCCGAGGCCGTTCGCGAGCAGGATGTTCTCGGGCTTCAGGTCGCGGTGGATGATGCCGTCGGCGTGCAGATAGGCGAGGGCCGCGCCGAGTTCGACCGCGAGCTGCGCGGCGAGTTCCGGTTCGGGCCCGCGCATGTCGAGGCGGCGGCGCAGGGTGAGGCCGCGCACGAGCTCCATGACGAGGTAGCCGTTGCCGGAGTGCTCGGCGTCCCAGTCGGCGTCGAACAGGGTCACGAGATTGGGGTGGTTCACGCGCGCCAGCAGGCAGATCTCGCGCGTGCGGCGGTCGCGGCGTTCCTCGTCGGTTCCCGTGATGTCGTCGGAGGCGAAGACCTTGAGCGCCACCTCGCGGTCGAGCTTGAGGTCGACGGCGCGGTAGACGGTCGCCGCGCCGCCGCGGCCGAGCGCCTCGCGCACGGAGTACCGGCCGCCGATCACCATCGCGCGGCTCTCCGGATTGTCCAGACCGGTCATGGTCGGTCACTCCCACCTGTCAGCGGCCGGCAGAGTCTGCGCGAAGCGCTCCGCCACCCGATGCCTCGCGCTCGCGGCATCCGCGAACACGTCCAACACGGTTCCCAGTGCGTCGCGAGCGCAAAAGCGCTTCCCGACGCGCTCGACCGTTCCGCCGAAGTTCCCGTCGGCGCTGGCGGCCCAGAAGCCCGGCTCGACCTCGCGCCACTGCAGGCAGGCGGCGCCAGGCACCGCCGCGTCGGCGGCAGCGGCCTGGGCATCGCGCCGGTCGCCCGGCGCTTCAAGGAAGGTCGTCACGGTGGGTCCTCTCGTTCCGCTGCGCTCGCGGCGCGGCGGGTGGGGTGCGGAAGTCAGGCAGTGGCCAGCTCGCCCGAATGGTTCCGGGTGAGCTGCTCGACGACGGCGTGAAGGCCGTCGTGAAGTGCGTTGTTGGTGGCTTCGTCGAGCCCGTCGATCACGTCGACGAGCGTCTGGTGGAACGGCGCGTACGCCGCGTTGATCTTCGCCGCCCCTGCCTCGGTCGGGGTCAGGTAGATCGCGCGGCGATCGCGCGGGTGAGCAGTGCGCTGCAGATCGCCGAGCGCGACGAGCCGGTCGACGACCTTCGTCACCGCGGCGGGCGACAGGTCGAGCATGATGACCAGGTCCTTCGGGCCCATCGGGCGCTCGTCGCGCTGGGCCTGCAGCAGGTAGCGCAGCGCCTGGAACTCGCTGCGGGTCAGGTGGGCGGCGCGGCGCGCGTTCTCAAGCTCGATCGTCTCGGCGCGCTGCAGCGCGAGCAGCGCCTCGACGGCGCGCAATCCCGCTTCCGTCTTGGGGAGACGGCTGTAGAGGTGCTCGCTTTCGCGACGTACGACAGTCAGGGGCACGTGCGTTCCTTTCCGAAGATGAAGCTACTCGGTGAACTATTCACCAAGAAAATTTACCCAGTGGGCTATACACAGGCTATTGCGTGTGTTAGTGGGACCGACGCCCGGCGCATGAGCGCCGATGAGGTTGAATTGAGCGGATGCCTGCCAGCCTGCCCGAGCGCCTGCCGCGCCCCTACGACCCGGACGCGATGTTCGAGGCGTTCTCGGGGTGGGCGGAGGAACGGGGCCTCACGCTCTACCCCGCGCAAGAGGAGTCGGCGCTCGAGCTGTTCCTCGGCGCGCACCTCGTGCTGTCGACGCCGACCGGGACGGGCAAGTCGCTCGTCGCGGTCGCCGCCCATGCGGCATCCCTCGCGCAGGGAAAGCGCAGCTACTACACCGCACCCATCAAAGCCCTGGTGAGCGAGAAGTTCTTCGCACTCGTCGAGATCTTCGGCGCCGAGAATGTCGGCATGGTCACGGGCGACAGCTCGGTGAACGCCGATGCGCCCATCGTGTGCTGCACGGCCGAGATCCTCGCGAACCTGGCCCTGCGCCAGGGCGCCGACGCCGCGGTCGACCAGGTCGTGATGGACGAGTTCCACTACTACGCCGACCCCGACCGCGGCTGGGCCTGGCAGGTGCCGCTGCTCGAACTGCCCCGCGCGCAGTTCGTGCTCATGTCGGCGACCCTCGGCGACGTGACGCCCATCGTCGCCGACCTGCGCGAGCGCACCGGGCGCGAGGTCGCGCAGGTGACGGGTGTCGCGCGGCCGGTGCCGCTGTCGTACTCCTACGTCGACACCCCCGTGCACGAGACGGTCGAGTCGCTGCTCGAGTCGCGCGAGGCGCCGATCTACATCGTGCACTTCTCGCAGGCGGCCGCGCTCGAGCTCGCGCAGGCGCTCTCGAGCACCCGCATCGCCTCGCGCGAGCGGCGGGATGAGATCGCGCAGGCGATCGGCGGCTTCCGCTTCACGACCGCCTTCGGCAAGACGCTGTCGCGGCTCGTGCGCGCCGGCATCGGCGTGCATCACGCGGGCATGCTGCCCCGCTACCGCCGTCTGGTCGAGACGCTCGCCCAGCGCGGGCTGCTGCCGGTCATCTGCGGCACCGACACCCTGGGCGTCGGCATCAACGTGCCCATTCGCTCGGTGCTGCTGACCGGGCTGTCGAAGTTCGACGGCACGCGCATGCGGCAGCTCACCGCCCGCGAGTTCCATCAGATCGCCGGGCGCGCGGGCCGCGCGGGGTTCGACACCGCCGGCACCGTCGTCGTCGAAGCCCCCGAGCACGAGATCGAGAACGCCGCGGCTCTGCGCAAAGCGGGCGACGACCCGAAGAAGCTCAAGAAGGTCGTGCGCAAGAAGCCGGCCGCGGGCTTCGTCACGTGGGGCAAGGGGTCGTTCGACCGGCTGATCGCCGCCGAACCCGAGCCCCTGACGCCGCACTTCGAGATCACGGCGGCGATGCTGATCAACGTGATCGCCCGGGGCGGCGACGTGCTCGCCAACATGCGGCGGCTGCTCTTCGAGAACCACCAGCCGCGTGCACGGCAGTACGAGCTCGCGCGGCGCGCGCTCGGCATCTACCGCACGCTCGTGACGTCGGGCATCGTGCAGTCGGATGCCTCGGGGCAGGTATCCCTGACCGTCGAGCTGCAGCCGAACTTCGCTCTCAACCAGCCGCTGTCGCCGTTCGCGCTGGCGGCGATCGAGCTGCTCGACCCCGAGGGCGGCGAGGGCTCAGTCGGCACGGGGCACTACGCGCTCGACGTCGTGAGCGTCATCGAGGCGACGCTCGACGACCCGCGCGGCATCCTCGCGCAGCAGCAGTTCGCCGCCCGCGGCGAGGCGGTCGCCGCGATGAAGCGCGAGGGCATCGAGTACGAGGAGCGCATGGAGCTGCTCGAGGAGGTGACCTGGCCGAAGCCGCTCGAGGAGCTGCTCGCGCAGGCCTACGAGACCTTCGCCGCGAGCCAGCCGTGGGTGCGTGACTTCGCGCTGTCGCCGAAGTCGGTCGTGCGCGACATGTTCGAGCGCGCCATGTCGTTCGCCGAGTTCGTGCAGCACTACCAGCTCGCGCGCTCTGAGGGCCTGGTGCTGCGCTACCTGTCGGACGCGTACCGAGCGATCCGGCAGACCGTTCCCGACGAGGCGAAGACCGACGAGCTGCTCGACATCATCGAGTGGCTCGGCGAGCTCGTGCGCCAGGTGGATTCCTCGCTGGTCGACGAATGGACCGAGCTGGTCAACCCGACCGTGACCGACGAGACCCCCGTGGTGCCGCCTGCGCCGCCCAGCATCCTGACGAATACGCGCGCCTTCACGATCCTCGTGCGCAACGAGCTCTTCCGCCGCGTGCAGCTCGCCGCCCTCGAGCGCGACGACGAACTCGCCGAGCTCGACCCCGACGTCGACTGGGGCGCCTTCCTCGACGCGTACTACGCCGACCACGACGAGGTGCTCACCGGGCCCGCGTCGCGCTCGGCCGCGCTGTTCTCGGTCGACGCGGGCGGCACCGAGTGGAAGGTCGAGCAGACGATCGACGACCCGGCGGGCGACCATGACTGGCGCATCCGCGCGACGGTCGACCTCGCCGCCTCTGAGGAGGCGGGCGAGGCGGTGCTGCACGTCGACTGGGTGGGCCGGCTCTGAGCGCGGGCCATCGCTTCTGCGTCCCCCGCCGACACGTGAGCCCAGCGCGGCGGACGCAAACGTCGGGGCAGGACGCCGACGCCCCGCTCAGTGCTGAACGAGCGGGCGCACCTCGATGTGCACGTGCGGCTCGCTCGTCTCGTACAGCGTCGACGCACGGGCGACCGCCTCGTCGATGTCGGCCGCCTCGATCTCGTAGTAGCCCCCGAGCACCTCTTTGAACTCGGCGAAGGGCCCGTCGGTGACGAAGGCCCGTTCCCCCGCGCGCCCGTGGATCGTCTTCGCCAGGGCGGGGTCGTCGAGCTCGCCGGAGGCGACGACGCCTCCCGCCTGCTGGAAAGCGCGGTGCGCGGCATCCACCGCGGCGCGCTGCTCGTCGGTGCGCTCGCCCCACTTCTCGTCGTCGCCGTGGATCAGGATCAGGAATCTGGCCATGGGTGTGGTCCTTTCACTCGCGAGGTGGTCGCGGCGAGGCATCCGATCTCGACATTTCAGCTTTCGAGGATGCGCTTCAGCGCCTCCAGGTCGGCCTGCACGAGCTCGGCGTCGTGATCGAGATCGGCGTCGCTCTCGCCCGCGAGGCGCCGCACCGAGAACGTGACCTCGCTGCCGTCGCCCGCGGCGACGACGCGCATCGGGTTGTAGTAGGTCTCGCCGGTGGAATCGGTCACCCAGTGGTCGAGCACGCCGAACGGGTTCGGCGGCGCGAACTCGACGACGATCCGCCCCATGGCGAGGTCGGCGACCCAGCGCCCGTCGACGAGCTCGATCGACCCCGCGAGACCTGCCGCCCACTCGGGCAGGTGGGTGGGGTCCGATGCGTAGGCGTAGACGTCGGCCGGCTCGCGCTCGATGTAGACGCTGGCGTGGCGCGATTTGAAGGGCATGTGGTCAGGATGCCACTGCTGCGGCTACCCGAGAACGCGGTCGAGGTAGGGATTGCGGAACAGCCGGCCCGGATCGAGGCGGTCGCGCACCGCGAGGAAATCGCCGAAGCGGGGGTAGGCGCCCGCGAAGAACTCGGCATCGCGCGTGTGCAGCTTCCCCCAGTGCGGGCGACCGCCCGCGGCGACCATGATCTTCTCGACCTCGGTGAAGTACTCGAGCTGATCGGCCCGGGTCTCGCGGTAGTAGCGGTGCACGGCGATGTAGCCCGTCTCGCGCCCGTAGGCGGTCGAGAGCCAGGTGTCGTCGGATGCCGCGGACCGCACCTCGACCGGGAAGGAGATCCGCCAGCCGCGCCGCTCGATCAGCCTGTCGAGCTCGCGCAGCGCCTCGGGAACGGCAGCGCGCGGCAGCGCGTATTCGAGCTCGCGGAAGCGCACGGAGCGGTTCGTGACGAAGACCTTGGGCGAGGCGTCCGTGAACTCGCGGTCGCCGGTGAGTCGCCCGGCGAGTCGGTTGACGCGCGGGATCATCGCGGGCGCGAGCGTCGCGAGCGCGCACAGCCCGCGGTAGAGACCGTTCGCCGTCACCTCGTCGTCGAACCACCGGCCGACCGGGTTGAGTGGCCGGCGCGGTGCATCGCCGGGAAGCCGCGTGTTGGTCTTGGTGAGCGCGAGCCGGGTGTGCGGGAACCAGTAGAACTCGAAGTGGTCTGAGCCGGCCGACCGCTCGAGATAGCCGTCGAGCACCTCGGGCAGCGGCTCGGGCCGCTCGACGGCGTGCAGGGTGAACGCCGGGACGCACTGGATCGTCACATCGACGAGGATGCCGAGCGCCCCGAGGCCGACGCGCGCGGCAGGCAGCAGCTCGGCGTTCTCGGTCTCGGTGATGCGCAGCAGGTGCCCGTCGCCCGTGACGAGCGTGAGGCCGACGATCTGGGTCGCGAGACCGCCGAACGAGCCGCCCGTGCCGTGCGTGCCGGTGCTCGTCGCGCCGGCGATCGTCTGCCGGTCGATGTCGCCCATGTTCTGCAGCGCGAGACCGTAGGGCGCGAGCAGCTTGGGCAGCTGCCACAGCCGTGTGCCTGCGGCGAGGGTGACGCGGGCGGATGCCTCGTCGACGGCGACGACGCCGGAGAGCCTGTCGAGCAGCAGCTGCACGCCCTCGGCGACGGCGATGCCGGTGAAGGAGTGCCCGGCGCCGATCGCCTTGATGGTGAGCCCCTGCCGGGCGGCCGCCTGCACCGCGCGCTGCACCGCCTCGGGCGAGTCCGGGGTCTCGATGCGCACGGGGTGCACGGATTCTGTGCGCGACCAGTTGCGCCATTCGGGGGCGCGCAGGGCTTTGGGTCTCCATTCGCCTGCGGCGAGTCGACCGGCGGAGGGCGCGGTCACAGGAACGCCCTCCCCTCGCCGCGATAGCTCGGCACCGAGCCGACCGCGGCGCCGTCGCCGACCAGGGCGAACTCGTTGACGTGCTCGGCGAGCTCGCCCGACTTCGTGTGGCGGAACCACACCCGGTCGCCGGGGCGCAGCGCCTCGGCCGCGGCGCCCGAGAGCGGGGTCTGGACCTCGCCCGCCATCTCGCGCGGCGCCATCTCGAGCCCCGCGGGCCACACGGGGCGCGGCAGCCGATCGGGCCCGGGCGGCCCGGAGGCGATCCAGCCGCCGCCGAGGACCGTGGCCGTCTCGCGCCGCGGGCGGCGCACGACCGAGAGCGCGAACGCCGTCGCCGGAGCGGGGGCGAATTCGCGGTAGTTGTCGAACAGGTGGCCGCCGAACAGCCCGCTGCCCGCGGCGATCTCGGTGCACGACGCGTCGGACGACGTGAACTCGAGCGACCCCGTGCCGCCGCCGTTCACGAACTCGAGCTCGGCGACGGCGCGCACGGACGCCACTGCCTCGGCCCTGCGCTCGAGCAGCTCGGCCTTCGACCGGCGCTGCATCCACCGCACGGTGCGGGCGAACGCCGGGCGACCCGCCGGGTCGTCGCCCTGGCCGGCGATCTGCGCCTCGTAGGACATCATGCCGACGAGCGCGAAGCCCGGCCGCTCCACGATGTGCTCGGCGAGCGAGCGCGCCGCCGCGGGCGTGTGCACGGGTGAGCGCCACACGCCGACGCGGCCGGCCGGCCCGTTCCACGACGCGTCGAGCTCGATCGCCACCCGCACGATCTCGCGCTGCCCCGGCGGCACGACGGCGTCGACGAGGTCGAGCTGTGCGACGGAGTCCACCATCAGGGTGACGCGCGCGGCCAGCGCCGCGTCGTGGGCGAGCCGCGCGATCGCGCCGCGCTCGGCCGTGGGGTAGCCGACCACGACGTCGCGGATGCCGGGGCGCCCCGGCTCGTCCGCGGCGAGCCAGAGCGCCTCGCTCAGCGTGTAGGCGAGGACGCCCTCGTAGCCGGGCAGAGCCAGCACCGCGTCGAGCACCTCGCGCACGCGCACCGACTTCGACGCGACGCGGATCGGCTTGCCCGCCGCGCGGCGCAGCATGTCGTGCGCGTTGTGCGCGAGGGCGCCGAGGTGGATGACCGCGCACGGCGGATCGAGCTCCCGCGTGGCATCCGTCAGCCCCTGCCAATACGCCGCCTCGTCACGCCACGGCTGCGTGGCCGGCTTCGCCGACACGTCGATCATGCAACGCTCCTCACTCGCGCGACCGCGAACGCCCCGCCGAGCGCGGCGACGCCGGCGAGGATGAACAGGCCGGTGAATCCGCCCAGCCAGAACACGACGATGCCCCCGAGCAGAGGCCCGAACGCCTGCGGAATGGCCCAGGCGATGTTCATGATGCCGAGGTCCTTGCCGCGGGTCTCGGGGTCGGGCAGCACCTGCGTCGCGAGCGCCTGGTCGACCGCGAGGAAGCAGCCGTAGCCGATGCCGAGCAGCGCGCCGCCGACGTAGGTCATGGGCAGCGACGGCAGGAACGCGAGCAGGAGCGCCGCGATCGCCTGCACCACGCTGGCGAGGAACACGAACAGCTTGCGGCGCTGCAGGCGGTCCGAGATGCCGCCGAGCGCGAGGGATGCCGCGATCACGAACACCATATAGACGAAGACGATCGGAATCAGGTCGTTCTCGGCGTTCCGGTCGCCGAGGCCGAACTCGAGGAAGTAGAGCAGCAGGCCGGTGCCGAACGCGTTGCCGAGGTTCACGAGGACGCGCGACAGCAGCGTCCAGCCGAAATCGGGGTGCGTGCGGGGCGAGATCCACAGCTCGCCGGCGATGCGCCTCGGGGTGAGCGGCGGCAGCCCCCGGGCATAGTGGCGGGGGTCGGGAACGACGAGCAGGAACGGCGCCACCAGCAGCGCGAGAGCGGCGGCCGCGAGCTCGTAGCCGCCCAGGGTGCCGAGGCCCAGGATCGTGACGAGCGCCAGCCCGAGGATGATGCCGATCGCCTGCGGGGCGCTCATCCAGCCCGAGACGTAGCCGCGCTGGCCGACCGGCACCTGGTCGGAGATCATGGCGGTGAGCGCGGCGGTCAGCACGCAGAACCCGGTCAGGGCGAGCGCCCAGCAGATCGCGATGCCGGCCATCGTCGTCTGCGCGCCGAGCGCGAGCAGGGCGAGCGCGAACAGCGCCGCGCCGCCCGCGACCCACGGCCGGCGGCGGCCGAAGCGGCTCGTGGTGCGGTCGCTGAGCGCCCCGGTGAGCGGGTAGGCGATGATCGCGCACACGCCCGCGATGCCCGAGACGACACCGAACCAGAGGACGTTGTCGACCCAGTAGTTCGTGCGCAGCTCGGTCTCGATCTGCGCGGGCAGCAGCAGCTGGATCGGCGTGAGCTGAGCCATCCACACCCCGAGCCACGCCGCGGCGAACAGCGCGATCCAGCGGCCCGTGACCGGGGTGAGCGGCTCGGTGCGGGTCGTGGCCGCGGCGACGTCGCTCATGCGCGCGGGTCGCCCTGTGCGGAGGCAGGTGCGGCAGCGGGCGCGCTCGCGTGCGCCTCGACCGCTCGCGCCGCCGACCGCGCCAGCGCGAGCGCCTCGCGGTCGTCGCGGCGCACGAGCCACGAGATGGTGATGCCGTCGGCCAGCGCGACGACCATGCGAGCGACGTCCGCGACGGGCGTGTTCCAGCGCCAGCCCGTGCGCCCCGCGGCGGCTTCGAGGGCCATCTGCACGAGGTCTGTGTAGCGCTCGTACTGCAGTCGCGCGAGGTGTGCCGTGCGCTCGTCGCGCAGCGCGTACTGCGTGAGCTCGAGCATGGCGCGCTCGCGCTCGGGCTCAGCCTTCACCGAGTCCAGGTAGCGCACGAGCCCGGCGTAGACGAGGTCGCCGAGCGCGGCATCCGTGATGTCGGAGCCGAGCAGCGGCGCGATCGCGCGGTATTCCTCGTTCACCGCCCGCTGCACGAGCTCGGCCATGAGCTCGTCATGCGACGCGAACACGTAGTGGAAGCTGGCGAGCGGCATTCCGGCCTCGGCGACGATCGCGCGCGTCGATGCGCCGGCGATGCCGTCGCGCGCGACGACGCGCAGTGCAGCGGCGATCAGCGCCTCACGTCGTTCGTTGGCCGGCATGTGAGCCAAGCGGATGCTCCCTCGCGTGGACTGGGACGATCGTCCCAGTTTCCGGAGAGGCTAGCGCATCAGCGACTGCCGGGGGAACCCGGCCCTCTTACCAGCGCTACCGGCCTCTCCTCGCGGCGTTGCGGTGACCATCACCTCGCGGCGGCTCCGCCTGCCAGTTCCCGTCCTGAGGCAGCCAATTGTCGAACTGCGTCCGGTGCCGATTCGGCCCGTCATGCCGGTAGATCACTTCGACCTCATCGCCCAGTTGTCTGCGCAGTTCAGTCGCCAGCGCAATCCCGGTCGCGATGAAGTCCTCTTCATCGCTGGGCGAAAGCCATTCGAAGTTCTGAGTCGGAAGCGCGTCGTAACGGTCAGCCCAGTCTTGCAAGCGCCCTCTGAGTTCTTCGGAAAGCGGCAGATCGGCCAGTTCTATCGGACCGAATCCTCCCGGCGAGCGGTCCCAGAGTGGCGGAGCCGAGTATTCGGCCATGAGCTCGATGCGCGCGTAGGCAGCCATGAGCCGAGTGTGGCACGTAGCGCGGAAAGCAGCACAAGGCCCGTAAACGGGCGGCTTGATCACTATTGAAATCCTATGCGAACGTTCAGCAAATGATAAAGAACAGGGGACTATCCGTGGTCAGAGTTCGCAGACTTGCATTGCTCGTATCGGCAATTGTGGTGGCTTGCGCGGCAAGCATTCCCGCGGGAGTGGCTGTCGCTGACACTTCGTCGTCTCCCGCCGATACCACCGCAACCGCAGTGCCGGGTGCCGACGATGGCACGACGAGCGATGTCGACGGGACACCGGACGAACTCGTGGACGGCGGCGACTCCGAGGACTCAGATTCCGTGGATCAGGACGACGACGACGCGTTCGTCGATGGTGTCTCGTCTGTCGAGATCGGTGGCCAGGACTTCGCGCTGACGACCACCCCACCCGGCAACACCAACTACGGGTCACCCCAGGGGTTTGGTCAGGGCGGCGTGCACACAGACGCCACCGTCAAAGCCATCGCTCCAGCCAACTGGCCCGCCTGCGGGTACAACGTGAAAGAAAGCAAGCTGGTGCATGAGTACATCCGACTCCGGGTTCGCGGCGGAGGCGGAATCGAGGGAACCACCGCGGCCCTACGTTGCGGCACTGACAAGTACGGGTACTTCCACATTCTCGACGCGCACATGAGCCAATGGGCTTCGGTTACGCCTTCGAGCCTCAACTGGCGCGACGTTGCAAACTGGTCGATGGATTGGATTCTCAGCGATCCAGACAAGGCCACCTACAACACGTCACAGCAGACATGGTGCTTCTCTCGCACGGTATACCTCGTGAAGAACAACAAGACCGTCGTCGCCACAATGACGCCGCACGTCGGACTGGGCAAGACTGCGCAGCGCATAATCACGGCATTCCCTGCGGGCAGCCAATGCACGGGGACCAATCTGGTCAAATAGCTGATCCCTCACCGCCGCCCCGCAAGGGCCCCTTCAGTCAGCGCGTTTGAGATGGCTGAGGGGGCTTTCCTCGCCAGGCCGTCGCCGGGCTGCGTCCAGTGCCTTTGAGACATATTGCAAGGGCTCCCTCGGCAACCCCGGCTGTAGTGCAAGAAGCGGCCCTGTCGCATCTGCGCCGATCGGGCCGAGTGGCACTCGGTTGCGAGGCAGCTGGCGTCGGACAAGGTCTAGCGGTTCCTGCGTGCCCCCGGCCGGGTTCGAACCGGCACTTGGCCGATTTTAAATCGGCTGCCTCTGCCAATTGGGCTACGGGGGCGAGCGCCTCACATGCCAGCGTAGATGCGAATTCGGGCCCGCCCACGAAGGGCGAGCCCGAATCACTGGCTGACGGATGCCTACTCTGCCGGCGTCTCGGCAGGAGCGTCGGCCGCAGCAGCCTCTTCGGCGGCCTTCGCCTCTGCGGCCCTCTGCGCGGCGGTCTTCCGCGAGGCGCGCTTCGGCGCAGCCTTGGCCTCGGCCGCCGGGGCGGCGTCAGCGGCGGGCGCCGGCGTCTGAGTCTCCGCGGCGGCAGGAGCGGCCGGAGCCGCCGGAACGGCCGGGGCCTCAGCGGGCGCGGCGGGCTTCGGGCGCGACGCGAACTCCTCGAAGTTGGAGCGCGGCGTCTGCACGGCGGCGATCGTCGCGAAGTCGCGGCCCAGGAAGAAGTTGCCGAGCCAGCCGAAGATCACGCGCCACTTGCGCTCCCACGTGGGCATGGCGAGGCCGTGGTAGCCGCGGTGCATGAGCCACGCGATGAAGCCCTTGAACGCGAGGTTGCCCGACTGGAACACACCGTCGTAGAGGCCGATGCTCGCCACCGCGCCGAGGCTCTTGTGGATGTAGTCGACCGGGTCCTCGCCGCGCAGGACAGCGATGAGGTTCTTGGCGAGGCGCTTGGCCTGGCGCACGGCGTGCTGCGCGTTCGGCACGCAGAAGCCGCCGACGCCCTTGCCGGTCAGGTCGGGAACCGCCGCCACGTCGCCGGCGGACCAGGCGCCCTCGATGACATCGCCATCGGCGTCGATCACACGCAGCGAAGCGTTGGTCGTGATGCGGCCGCGTGCCTCGATCGGCAGGTCGGTGTTGCGCGTGACGGTCGGCGTGGCCATGACGCCGGCGGTCCACACGATGAGATCGCTCTCGTAGACGTCGCCGTTCGACAGTTCGACGCGGCCGTTCTCGGCGCTCTTGAGCTGGGTGTCGAGGTGGATGGGCGCGCCGCGCTCGGCGAGCCGGTTGACGACCCAGTGACTCGTCTCGAGCGACACCTCGGGCATGATGCGCCCCATCGCCTCGACGAGGTGGAACTTCGTCTCTTCGAAGTCGATCTCAGGGTAGAACTTGAGCAGAGCCGAGGCGGCCGAGCGCAGCTCGCCGTAGGCCTCGATGCCGGCGAAGCCGCCGCCGACGACCGTGACGGTCAGCAGTCGCTCGCGGAGCGGGTCGCCCTTGGGCAGCACCGCGGCCTTGTCGAAGTTGGTGATGAGGCGGTCGCGCACGGCGACGGCCTCTTCGATGTTCTTCATGCCGTACGCGAGGTCGGCGACACCCGGAATCGGGAAGGTGCGGCTGACCGCACCGGCGGTGACGACCACCTGGTCGTACTCGACATCGAAGGGCTCGCCCACCACCGGCGTGACGGTGACCTTCTTCTCGGCGTTGTTGATGAAGGTCGCCCGACCTGCGATGAGCTTCGTGCTCTTCAGGTGGCGACGGTGGTTGACCGTCGCGTACCGCGGGTCGATGGAACCGGCTGCGACCTCGGGGAGGAACGGCTGGTACGTCATGTAGGGCAGCGGGTCGATCAGAGTGACCTCTGCCTCGCCCTTACGAAGGGATTTCTCCAGCTTCCACGCGGTGTAAAAACCGGCGTAGCCACCGCCGACAATCAGGATCTTGGGCACAGTTCAGCGACTCCTCGGAGGAAAAAGTGTGTCTCTAGCCTACAGGCGGTCAATCAGACGCCGTAATCGGCGCATTCGCAGACATCAGGGGACCAATTCCCACGTTCCAGGGCGAGGTCCCCGATCGGATTCACGCCCCGGCCGGCCGCCAGGGAGTGTGCCGCGAGCGCGTGCAGGCACTTCACCCGTGTGGGCATGCCGCCGGCGGAGAATCCCCGGATCTCATCGACGATCTCGATCGACTCGCGGTCTGCGAGGTACGCCTCGTGCGCCTTCCGGTAGGCGGCCTGCACGTCGGCGTCGGTCGCCAGCAGCTCTTGAAGCTCGACCATGACATGGTCGGCCTCAAGCCGCGACATCGCCGCCGTGGCGGCGGGGTGGCTCAGGTAGTACAGCGTCGGGAACGGGGTGCCTGCGCCGGGCAGCCGCGGCGCCGTCGCGACGACCGTCGGATTGCCGCACG
Source organism: Gryllotalpicola kribbensis (assembly GCF_039538245.1). Lineage (NCBI taxonomy): Bacteria > Bacillati > Actinomycetota > Actinomycetes > Micrococcales > Microbacteriaceae > Gryllotalpicola > Gryllotalpicola kribbensis. Next base: position 60,408 of record NZ_BAABBX010000005.1, on the reverse strand, counting down.
CGCACCGGGCGGCGATGCCGAGCACGCCGCGGGCGGGTCGCCCCAGCTGCGCCGACACCACGGCGATGTCGCGGTCGCTGGCCGGTGCGAAGGGAGGAGTGCTCATCAGGCCATTCTCCCAGCAGCAGCGCCCTAGTGGCCGCCGCCGCCGGTCCCGGGCGTCGTCGCCGGCTTCTCGAGGATCGAGCGCAGCAGCGTCGCCGACCAGTCGCCGTCCTGCTGCTGCACCTTCGTGCTGACCTTCTTCGGCGTCTTCGCGGGCGCGGCGGGCAGGTCGTCGATGATCAGGTAGCTCGTCTCGCCCGGCATCACATAGAGCAGCCGGTCGCGCGCCTGCGCCTTGATGTAGTCGGGGTCGTCCCAGTTCTTGATCTGTGCGTCCAGCTTGCTGACTTCGGCCCTCTGATCGGCGTTCTGCTGCTGCAGCTTCGAGATCTGCTGCTGCTGGGCCGTGTACATGCGCACGGTCGGAGCGAGCACCAGCACGCCGAGCACCAGCACGCCGAACATGACGACGGCGAACCACGACAAGCGGATGCCGCGCAGCCAGCCCCGCGCATTGACGGCGGTGGTGCGGGCTGTCGACATGCTCCCGAGCGTAGGCGAGACGCGAAGGCGCGCCGCCCTATCCGGGCGGCGCGCCTTCTGAAAGAACGCTGGGTCTCCATTCGGCTTCGCCGAGTCGACCCGCGCTGCGGTCTCCATTCGGCTTCGCCGAGTCGACCCGCGGTTGCCTACTTCCCGAAGCGGGGGAAGGCCTTGGCACCGGCGAAGGTCGCGGCGTCGCCGAGCTCCTCTTCGATGCGCAGCAGCTGGTTGTACTTCGCGACGCGCTCGCTGCGGGCGGGGGCGCCGCTCTTGATCTGGCCCGAGTTCACGGCGACGACAAGGTCGGCGATCGTGGTGTCCTCGGTCTCGCCCGAGCGGTGCGAGAACATCGTGGTGTAGCCGGCGCGGTGCGCGAGCTCGACGGCATCGAGCGTCTCGGTGAGGGTGCCGATCTGGTTCACCTTGACGAGCAGCGAGTTGGCGACGCCGAGGTCGATGCCCTTGGCCAGGCGCGTCGGGTTGGTGACGAACAGGTCGTCGCCGACGAGCTGCACCTTGCGGCCGAGCGCCTCGGTGAAGGCCTTCCAGTTGTCCCAGTCGTCCTCGGCGAGCGCGTCCTCGATGGTCACGATCGGGAAGTCGTTCACGAGACCGGTGAAGTACTCGATGAGCTGCTCGGCGGTCCAGTCCTTGTTCTCGACGCGGTAGACGCCGTCGTTGAAGAACTCGGTCGCGGCGACGTCGAGGCCCACGGCGATGTCGGAGCCCGGGGTGAAGCCGGCCTTCTCGATCGCCTTGATCAGGAAGTCGAGGCCCTCGCGGTTGCTGGGCAGGTCGGGGGCGAAGCCGCCCTCGTCGCCGAGGCCCGTCGCGAAGCCGGCCGCCTTCAGCTCGCCCTTGAGGACGTGGTAGGTCTCTGCACCCCAGCGCAGCGCCTCGGCGAAGGTCTCGGCGCCGATGGGGGCGAGGAAGAACTCCTGGAAGTCGATGCCGTTGTCGGCGTGCTCGCCGCCGTTGATGACATTGAACAGCGGCACGGGAAGGACATGCGCGTTGGGGCCGCCGACGTACTGGTAGAGCGGCAGGTCCACCGAGTCCGCGGCGGCGCGGGCGACGGCGAGCGAGACGCCGAGGATCGCGTTGGCGCCCAGGGTCGACTTGTTGTCGCTGCCGTCGGCCTCGATCAGGGTGGCGTCGATGATGCGCTGCTCGGTGGCCTCGAGCCCCTCGACGGCCGGGCCGAGCACGTCGAGCACGGCGTCGACCGCCTTGGTGACGCCCTTGCCGAGGTAGCGGCCCTTGTCGCCGTCGCGCAGCTCGTAGGCCTCGAATGCACCGGTCGATGCGCCGGATGGGACAGCCGCGCGGGACACGGTCCCGTCGTCGAGCAGGACCTCGACCTCGACGGTCGGGTTGCCGCGGGAATCCAGGATCTCGCGAGCGCCAACGGCCTCGATAGCAGCCACTGTTTTCTCCTTCTGATGGGTGTCGGTCTCAAGACTAGTGAGCGGCCAGGCGGGGGTGGGAAGCGGGACTCCGGCCCGAAGACGGAAGTTTTTCGCCACGGCCCGCGCTGTTCAGCCGAGCGGTCGGAACTCCAGCTCGGCGACGGACGCGGTCTGCGCGTTCACGTTCGCGACCGCTCCGTATCCCGACTCCTCCGCGCGGGCGAGCAGGGCCTTCACGTTCTTGGTGCGCTTCTCGAGCCGCACGCGCTTGCCGTCTGCGACGAGCGCGGTCTGCAGCGCGATGAGCGTCGCGGGGGCCACGTCCTTGTCATGCAGCAGCACGACCGCACCCTCTGCGTCGGCTTCTGCGTCGGGAATGAGGTCGACGATGCGCTCGAACCCGATCGAGAAGCCGGCAGCCGGGGCATCCGTGCCCGCGAAGCGCCCGATCATGCCGTCGTAGCGCCCACCGCCGCCCAGGGAGTAGCCGAACTCGGGGTGCTGGATCTCGAAGATCGCCCCCGTGTAGTAACCCATGCCGCGCACGAGGTTGTGCGAGAAGATCAGGGGCACCTCGGGCGCGGCTGCCTTCACCGCGTCGCGGATCTGCCGCAGCTGCGCGTACGCGTCCTGATCGAGCCAGGCCGGCGCGTTCTCGCCCGTGAGGTTCCACCCGTCGTCGGCCAGCTCACCGAGGTCGGCGCGCGCCTGGTCTGCGAGGTCTGCGTCGAGCAGTTCGAGCGCCACGAGCTCGGCCACGACGCCGTCGACGCCGATCTTGTCCTCTTTGTCGATCGTGATGAGGGCGCGGTCGGTGCTCTTGGGCGCGATCTTCCACGAGGCGATCAGGTGCCGCAGGATCGCGCGGTGATTGATGCGGATGCGGCATCCGGCGAGCCCCAGCGCCGTCAGCGTCGCCGCCGTCGCCGTGATCAGCTCGACCTCGGCCAGGATGCCGGGCTCGCCGATGATGTCGATGTCGCACTGCACGAACTGGCGGTAGCGGCCCTTCTGAGGGCGCTCGGCGCGCCACACCGGGGCGATCTGGATCGACTTGAAGACGCCGGGGAGCTTGGCGCGGTTGGTCGCGTAGAAGCGCGCGAGCGGCACCGTGAGGTCGAAGCGCAGGCCCAGATCGGTGAGCGAGGCGAGGTCGCCGGATGCCGCGGCCGCGCTCACATCGGAGGAGTCGAGCCCCCTCTTGAGGATTCCGAACGCGAGCTTCTCGTTGTCGCCGCCGAGGCCGGAGTGCAGCCGCGCCGCGTCCTCGACGACGGGTGTCTCGATCTCCTCGAAACCGCGCGCCGCGTACTGCGAGCGGATGACGGCGAGGAGGCGCTCGCGCTTCGCCTTCTCGGCCGGCAGGAAATCGCGCATGCCACGAGGCGGGTTCACGTCTTGGGCCATAGGGCAATCCTCTCATCGCTGGGAATACGCCAGGAGCGCGTGGGACTTGTAGTTCACATGCCTGAACGATCCTCCGGGGTCGGGCTGCGCTCCGAGCGCGGCCCGGTCCTGCTCTCCCAGATGCTCGCCACGGGTCTCGTCGCGCTCGACTCGACGATCATCGCGACGGCCTCGACGTCGATCGCGAAGGACCTCGGGCACTTCCAGCAGCTGCCCTGGCTGTTCTCGGTCTACCTGCTCGCTCAGGCCGTGGTCGTCCCGATCTACGGTCGCCTCGCCGATGCCCTCGGGCGCAAGAACACCCTGCTGTTCGGCATCGCGCTGTTCCTGCTCGGGTCGATCCTGTGCGGTGCGGCGTGGTCGATGCCGGTGCTGATCGGCGCGCGCGTCATCCAGGGGCTCGGCGCCGGTGCCGTGCTGCCCGTCTCGATGACCATCACCGCCGACCTCTACACGCTGCAGGAGCGCGCCAAGGTGCAGGGCTACCTCGCCTCGGTGTGGGCCATCGCCTCGGTCGTCGGGCCGACCCTCGGCGGTGTGTTCGCGCAGCTCGGCATCTGGCGGTGGATCTTCTGGATCAACATCCCCCTGGGCGCCGTCGCGGTGTTCATGCTGTGGCGCTCGTACCACGAGAAGCGCGGGGCCTCCGAGCGCGAGCCGATCGACTACCTCGGTGCCGTGCTGCTGGCCGGCGGCACCACGCTGCTCTTGCTCGGGCTGCTCGAGGGCGGCCAGGCGTGGGCGTGGGGCTCGGCGATCGGCATCGGCATCTTCGTGCTGGCCGCCGCCCTGCTCGCGGCCTTCGTCTACGTCGAGCTGCGAACGGAGCATCCGATCTTCTCGCTCGCCTTGCTCAAGCGGCGCGTCGTCGCCGCCTCGACGATCGCGTCGCTCATGATCGGCGTCGTCGTGCTCGGCCTGTCGACCTACGTGCCGATCTACGCCCAGAGCGTGCTCGGTTTCGGCGCCCTGATCGCGGGCCTCGCGCTCGCAGCGCTCACGGTCGGCTGGCCCGCCGCCGCCTCGCAAGCCGGGCGCATCTATCTGCGCTGGGGCTTCCGTGTCACCTCGGTGATCGGCGCGCTGCTCGTCGTGCTGGGCACCGCCCTCACGCTGATGCTCGGGGCGCACTCGTCGATCTGGCTCGTCGCCATCTTCTGCTTCGTGATCGGCGCCGGCATGGGCTTCACGGCCGTTCCGTCGCTGATCGCCGCGCAGGCCTCCGCCGAGTACCGCGAGCGCGGCGCCGTCACCGGCACCAACATGTTCGCGCGCTCGATGGGCTCGGCGATCGGCGTCGCAATCTTCGGCGCGGTGGTCAACTCGCGGGTGACGCTGAACGCGGCCGGGGTGCCCGAGGGCGCGGGGCTCGCGAGCGCGATGCACCTCGTCTACCTGGCGATCTTCTTCGTCGCGCTCGTGCTGCTCGTGGCGGTGCTGTTCCTGCCCGCGCACCGGCGCGAGGCCGCACCCCAGACCGACACCGGGGCCGCTGTCGCCGCGTAACGGTTGCGCTGCTCGGATCCGCTCCGCGCTGTCCGGATCCGAGCAGCGTCCAGCGGATCCGAGCAGCGCACGCTAGGCCGGGCGCTCTGCGGCGCGCACCTCCCGCGCGAGGGCGCGGGTGCTCGTGCGCAGCGCGCGCTCGGCGTCGAGGCCCCGGGCGCGCGCCGCTGCGACGACGCCGAGCAGCAGCTCGCCGAGCTCCTCCTCGTTCGAAAAGGCCGCGGGCGAGGCATCCGGCTCGACGCCGACGGACGCGGCGCGGCCGAGCGTCTTGTCGGCGAGCGCGAGCGCGGGCAGGGCGCTGGGGATGCCGTCGAGAACGCTCGTCCGATCGCGCTTCTCGGCCTTCTTCGCCGCGGTCCACAGTCGCACGACGTCCTCAGGGGTCTCGGCGACCTCGCCGCCGAAGACGTGCGGGTGGCGGCGGACCATCTTGGCGCGCACATTGGCCGCGACATCCTGGATGTCGAAGCCCTCGGCGGGCGAGCGGCGCGCGATCTCGGCGTGGAAGACCACCTGCCAGAGCACGTCGCCGAGCTCTTCGAGCAGGTCGTCGCGCGTACCGGACTCGATCGCCTCGACGAGCTCGTAGCTCTCTTCGATGAGGTACTGCACCAGGCTCTCGTGGGTCTCGCGCTGACTCCAGACGCACCTGTCGAGCACCTCGGACATGGCGGCGGCGAAGGCGTCGAGCTCACTCGTGGTCATGCTGTCAGTATTGCCCGCGCCGCGTCGGATTACGGGCTCGAATCGGCCGCGTGAAGACTGCGCTACAGCCGCGCCTGAGACGGCGGACGTGGCGTTCTGCCCCCTAGACGGGCGGATAGTCTGCGGTCGGACCGTCGCGACAGCGCGACGGCAGGACCTTGGAGTGTCAATGAAGCACAGATCTCTCCTTTCGCTCACGGTGGCCGCGATCGGGGCGACCGCCCTGGCCGTCTCAGGAGCAGCGGCGGCATCCGCAGCGAGCACGAGCGGCAAGCTCACCTACACCGTCGACCCGATCGCTGTGAAGTCGGGGCTGTCGACGGGCGCCGCGAGCCCGGCGCTGTCGCTGACCCCGGCCGAGTGCCTCGCGGAAACCGGGTTCGCCTGCCAGACGCCCGACAGCATCCGCGCGGCGTACGACATTCCGGCGACGATCGATGGGGTTCCGGCCGGGACCGGTCAGACCATCGCGATCATCGATGCCTTCGGGAGCCCCACCGTGGCCTCCGATCTCGCCGCCTTCTCGCAGACCTTCGGGCTGCCCGCGGCGGACCTGACGGTGTACTACCCCGGGGGCAAGCCGACGTGGACCGGCAAGGGCACCCAGACCAGCTGGGCGCAGGAGACCTCGCTCGACGTCCAGTGGGCGCACGCGGTCGCGCCCGGCGCGAAGATCGCGCTCGTCGTCGCAGCGAACGACTCTGGCGCATCCATCGATACCGCTGAGAAGTACGTCGCCGACAACCACCTCGGCACGGTGCTCTCGATGAGCTACGGGGTGCCCGACAGCGCCATCAAGAACGCGAATGCCAACAACGGCCAGACGCAGCAGGGCGAGAAGGCGCTCGCAGCCGCCGCTGCTGCGGGCATCTCGGTGTTCGCCTCGTCGGGCGACTCCGGGTCCGACAACGGCGCCGGCTACGCGAACTTCGCATACCCCGCCTCGGACCCCAACGTGACAGCGGTCGGCGGCACCAATCTGTGGAAGGGCAGCGGGCTCGACGAGCCGAACGAGACGGTGTGGGACGACGACACGGCCTGCCCCCTGGACTGCTCGCAGGGCGCGTTCGGGGTGACCGGCGGCGCACCGAGCCTGTTCGACGCGAAGAAGGGCTCTGACGTCGCCTACAACGCCTCCGTCTACACGGGCGTGCTGACCTACCTCGGGTTCCTCGGCGCTGACAACAGCGGCCTGTACTTCATGGGCGGCACCTCGGCCGGAGCCCCGCAGTGGGCGGCTCTGACCGCGGACGTCATGCAGGCCACGGGTCGCACCGTCGGCAACGTCGGCACCCTCGCGAAGTCGTGGGCCGCGCAGGGGCTGCTCGACGACGTGACGGTGGGCGACAACGAGACCACCACCTTCAGCGGGGGCTTCCCGGCCGCCGCCGGCTGGGACGCGCCGACCGGCTGGGGCACCCCCGACGTCGGAAAGATCATCGCCGCGCGCTCATAACGGCAGCGCCTGAGCGGATGCCGCCGCCGAGCACCGACTCGGCGGCGGCATTCACGTAGGGTGGTGCTCGGTGAGCCGGGAAGCCTGGTCGGCATCCATCAGCGACTTCTGGAGATGCCGATGACTGCCTTCCACCTCGTCCGTTCCGAGCGCGTGGCGGCCGTGCTGCTGCTCGGCGCCGCAGTGCTCGGCCTGGTTCTCGCGAACCTTCCCGGCATCGGCCATGCGCTGATCGGCTTCGCGAACTGGCACCCGTCCCTCCCCCTGCCCGGCCTCTCGCTGTCTCCGCGGCACTGGGTCAGCGACGGCCTGCTGGCGGTGTTCTTCTTCAGCGTCTCGGTCGAGCTGCGGCACGAGCTCGCGGCCGGCGAGCTGAACTCCCCTCGCAAGGCCCTGCTGCCGACGATCGCGGCGCTCGGCGGCGTGATCGCGCCCGCGCTGATCTACCTGGCGATCGCCGGGCGCGACTTCCCCACCGGCTGGCCGATCCCGACGGCGACCGACATCGCGTTCGCACTCGGGGTCCTGGGGCTGTTCGGTCGCGGCATCCCCGGTCACGTCCGCGTGTTCCTGCTCGCGCTCGCGGTCATCGACGACCTCATCGCGATCCTGATCATCGCGTTCTTCTTCACCCCTGCGGTCGAGCTGCCCTGGCTCGCGGGCGCCGCCGGCTGCCTGCTCGTCTTCGCGTGGCTGAGCAAGCTGCTCGCCCCGCGCTCCCCCTATCTGCGCGAGCGGCGGCCGCGCTGGCCCGTGATCGCGACGCTGTGGGCGCTCGCCGTGCTCACGTGGTGGTTCGTGCTGATGAGCGGCGTTCACGCGACCATCGCCGGCGTCGCACTGGGATTCGTGATCGCGCGGATGCCGGGCGAGCGCATGCGCGCGCAGCTCGAGCCCGTCACCAACGGCGTCGTGCTGCCCTTGTTCGCCTTCGCCGCCGCCGCGGTGGCGTTCCCCGCGGTCGGCATCGACGAGCTGCACGCCGAGTTCTGGGCCATCGTGGTCGCCCTGCCGCTGGGCAAGGTGTGCGGCATCGTTCTCGCGGGGCTGCTCGGCGGACTCGGCTCGCGCGCGCCCGGCATCGCCCGCAACCCGGTGGACCTCATGATGGTGGGATGCCTCGGGGGCATCGGGTTCACCGTGTCGCTGCTGATGAACGAGCTCGCGTTCCGCGGGAGCGAGCAGATCACTGATGAGGGGACGATCGCCGTGCTCGCGGGCTCGGTGATCGCGATCGCGTACTCGGCCGTGTTCGTGGCGCTGCGGTCACGGCACTACGACCGCCGCGCAGTGAGCGGTCGCTGAAGCCGCAGACTGCGGTTCTGATCAGGGATTTAGGGTCGCCTCACCTTGCTAGCGCCCGGCGCGCGGCGGTGCTTGCATAGAGATGTGTCCAACGTTCTCTCGCCGCTGCGCGCCCTTCTCGGAACCTCGAGCGCGCCCGCGCCCGAGAGCCTCGCGTCTCGGCTGAACTGGCTGCGCGCCGGAGTCCTCGGCGCGAACGACGGCATCGTCTCGGTCGCCGCCGTGGTCATCGGGGTGGCGGGTGCGACGACCGCCGTGCACCCCATTCTGCTGGCCGGCACCGCCGCACTGATCGGCGGCGCACTCTCGATGGCCCTCGGCGAGTATGTCTCTGTGAGCTCCCAGCGCGACGCGGTGCGCGCGCGCATCGCCCGTGGTGAGAGCGGCGCAGAAGACGACGACGTCAGCCCGGTGCATGCGGCGCTGGCATCCCTCGTCGCCTTCTTCATCGGCGGCCTGCTGCCGTTCCTGTGCGCCGTGCTCGTTCCGGTGCCACCGAAGGTCCCCGTCACCTTCGGGGCCGTGCTGCTCGCGCTCGCCCTCACCGGGTGGCTGGGTGCGCGCTTCGGCGACGCTCCTCCGATGCGGGCGACCGTGCGCGTCGTGGTCGGCGGCGCGATCGCCCTCGCCGTCACCTTCGCCATCGGCGCGCTGCTCGGCACCGGCATGTCGGTCTAGCGATCGCCACCGCTGGCGGCGCGGTATCGCCGCACGAGCTCGTGCGCGCTGCCGCGCCAGGGCGCTCCGTGACCCGGGATCACCACTTCGATGTCGAGGCCGAGCAGTCGCTCCAATGAGGCGGCCGCCTCGGTCGGATCATCGGTGAAGGGCGCCGGCGCCGGGCCGCGCACGCCGGTGAGCACATCGCGCGTCGTGAGCGCGTCGCCGACGAAGACGGTGCGCTGCTCAGGGAAGTACACCGCGATGCTGCCCGGCGAATGCCCGGGCAGCGCGATGAGCTGCGGCCGCCCCGGCAGTTCGAGACGGTCGCCCTCGCGCACGGGCGTGACCTCTCCGAGGTAGCGGTTGCGCAGGCCGCCCATGCCGACGGTGTAGCCGAGGAACTGCAGCACGGGCCCGACGCGCCGCCGGCCCCACGCGGGCGTGCTCTGCTCGAGCCCGCGGGCACGGGCCGCGTCGGCCGCGTGCACATAGACCGGCACACCGTGTTCCGCGCGTAGCCGCTCAGCGAACCCGATGTGGTCGCTGTCGCCGTGAGTGAGCACGAGCCCGCGGATGTCGCCGAGTGAGCGGCCCATCGCCGCCAGCTCGCGCTTCAGCCCGCGGAAGTGCCCAGCGAGGCCGGCGTCGACCACGGTGATGCCGTCGTCATCTGCGAAGAAATGGATCGCGATCAGGTCGGTGCCCACGCGATGAATTCCGGGTACGATCTCCATGAAGGCTACGGTACATAGCTTTCATGGCTAATAGCAATAGCTATCGTGAGAGGAGTCCCATGCCGGCACCCAGCCGCACCACGCACGGCGACATCGTCGCCGCCGCTCGCGGAATCGTGGCAGCAGGCGGCCTCGAGGCGCTCACCATGCAGGCGGTCGCAACTCGGGTGGGCGTGCGAGCGCCCTCGCTCTACAAGCGCATCGCGGGCCGCACCGAGCTGATCAGGCTCGTCGTCGTCGCGGTCATCGACGACCTCGAGCGGCGTCTCGCATCGGCCGCGGCCCTCGTCGCACGCGACCCGCGCGGGGCGATCGCCGACCTGGCACGCGAGCTGCGCGCCTTCGCGCACGCGGACCCGTCGGGGTTCGGGCTGATCTTCGGCGGCGCTCCGCTCGACGCGCGGCCCCCTGTGGATGTGCTCGCCCGCTCCGCTGCCCCGCTCATCGACGCCGCGCGGCGACTCGTCGGCGAGGAGCGCGCGCTCGATGCCGCACGGACGCTGACGGCCTGGGCCAACGGATTCCTCACGATGGAGCTCGCCGGCGCGTTCCAGCTCGGTGGCGACGTCGACCGGGCGTTCGAGTGGGGCCTCGCCCGGGTCATCGACGCGGTCGCGGCCGACGAGCCTCACGATTCGAAGGCCGCGCGGCGACACTAGATGCTCTTCCGGTCGGCCCCTCCCCCGGCGCGGCGACACTAGATGCTCTTCCGGCCGGCCCCCTCCCCCGGCGCGGCGACACTAGATGCCGCTCTGCGCACCGCTGCCCCCGTGCGGCGACATTGGATGCCGCTCCGAGCATCGTGTTTCAGCGCCTAGTGTCGCCGCACGAAATGGGGCCAGGGGCGAAAAGACATCTAGTGTCGCCGCACGAAATGGGCCAGGCGCGAAAGGGCGCCTAGTGTCGCCGCACGAAATGAGCCCGGGGCGAAAGGGCACCTAGTGTCGCCGCACGAAATGAGCCCGGGGCGAAAGGGCACCTAGTGTCGCCGCACGAAGAGGCCGGGGCGGCGCACGGGACCCGACGCGGCGAGCCGAGGCAGCCCCGAGGCGCGCCGACATGACGCCCGAAGTCCCTTCCGCGCGGACGGGGCTTGCCGCTATGCGGACTTCGCCCCGGCCTGCGCCGACTCGGACGCCTTCTGTTCCGTCTTCTCAGGCAGCGGGAAGATCGCCTTCAGCAGGTCACCGACCCACGCGATCAGCTCGGCGTCGGCGAGCTGCTGCCCGTCGACGGTCTTGATCGGCACCGAGATGGCGCGCTGCTGCTGGAAGTGCTTGGCCCCCGGGTAGAGGCGCTGCAGCCGCACCTGGATCGAGTCAGCGAGGTCGGCCGGCGCGAGCCGCAGATTCGACCCCATCGTGACGACCTCGCCGAGCCCGGCGAGCTGGGCATGCCGTCGCAGACGAGCGACGGCGACGAGGTTCTGCACGGGCTCGGGCAGCTCGCCGTAGCGGTCGGTGAGCTCGTCCACGACGAGGTCGATCGCGTTGTCGCGGGCGTTCGGGCCGGAGGCCGCCGAGAGCTTCTGATACGCCTCGAGCCGCAGGCGCTCGGAATCGACATAGTCCTCGGGGATGTGCGCGTCGACGGGCAGCTCGAGCCGCAGCTCGGTCTGCCCCTCGGCGACGTCGCCGCGGAACTGGCCGACCGCCTCGCCGATCATGCGCAGGTAGAGGTCGAAGCCGACGCCCGCGATGTGCCCCGACTGCTCGCCGCCGAGCAGGTTGCCCGCGCCGCGGATCTCGAGGTCCTTGAGGGCGATCTGCATGCCCGAGCCGAGCTCGTTGTTGGCGGCGAGCGTCGAGAGGCGGTCGTGCGCGGTCTCGGACAGCGGCTTGTTCTCGTCCCACAGGAAGTAGGCGTACGCGCGCTCGCGTCCGCGGCCCACGCGCCCGCGCAGCTGGTGCAGCTGAGACAGCCCGTACTTGTCGGCGCGGTCGATGATGATCGTGTTGGCGTTCGAGATGTCGAGGCCGGTCTCGATGATGGTCGTCGAGACGAGCACGTCGAACTTGCGCTCCCAGAAGTCGACCACGATCTGCTCGAGGGTGTGCTCGGAGAGCTGGCCGTGTGCCACGGCGATGCGCGCCTCGGGAACCAGCTCGGCGAGCTGCGCGGCCACCCGGTTGATCGATGAGACCCGGTTGTGCACGAAGAACACCTGGCCCTCGCGCAGCAGCTCGCGCCTGATCGCGGCCGCCACCTGCTTGTCGTTGTAGGGGCCGACGAAGGTGAGAATCGGATGCCTGTCCTCGGGCGGCGTGGCGAGGGTCGACATCTCGCGAATCCCCGTGACCGCCATCTCGAGCGTGCGCGGGATCGGGGTCGCGCTCATCGCGAGCACGTCGACGTTGGTCTTGATCTTCTTGAGCGCGTCCTTGTGCTCGACGCCGAAGCGCTGCTCCTCATCGACGATCACGAGGCCGACGTCTTTGAAGGCGACGCCCTTCGCGAGCAGGCGGTGGGTGCCGATGACGACGTCGACGGTGCCGTCGGCGAGGCCGTCGAGCACCTCCTTCGCCTCTTTGTCGGTCTGGAAGCGGCTGAGCTGACGCAGGTGGATCGGGAAGCCGGCGAAGCGCTCGCTGAAGGTCTCGAAGTGCTGCTTCACGAGCAGCGTCGTCGGCACGAGCACGACGACCTGCTTCCCGCCCTGCACGGCCTTGAACGCGGCTCGCACCGCGATCTCGGTCTTGCCGAAGCCCACGTCGCCCGAGATCAGGCGGTCCATCGGGATCGGCCGCTCCATGTCGGCCTTCACCTCGTCGATGGTCTGCAGCTGGTCGGGCGTCTCGGCGAACGGGAACGCGTCCTCGAGCTCCTGCTGCCAGGGCGTGTCGGGCGGGAAGGCGAAGCCCTTTGCCGCCATGCGGGCCGAATAGAGCTTGACGAGCTCGACGGCGATGTCGCGCACGGCCTTGCGCGCCCTCGACTTCGCCGCGGCCCAGTCGCTGCCGCCCATCTTCGACAGCGCCGGGTCCTCGCCGCCCACGTAGCGGCTCAGCAGGTCGAGCTGGTCGGTCGGCACGTAGAGCTTGTCGCCCGGGTAGCCGCGCTTCGACGGCGCGTACTCGAGCACGAGGTACTCGCGCTTGGTCTTGACCGCATTGCGACCGCCCGACGAGACCTCGCGCTGCACCAGCTCGAGGAACTTGCCGATGCCGTGGGTCTGATGCACCACGATGTCGCCGGCCTTGAGCTGCAGCGGGTCGACGACGTTCTTGCGCCGGCTGCCGAGCTTCTTGACCTGCCTGCTCTCGTAGCCGACCGCACGGCCATAGAACTCGGCCTCGCCGATGAGCGCGAGCTTCTCGTCGGCCAGTTCGAAGCCGTGCTCGACGGCGGCCTTCACCAGATAGGCGACCCCCGCCTCGGCATCCGCCGGGTAGTCGTCGACCACGCGCGCGGCGAGACCCGCCTCGCTCAGCACGTCGGAGGCGCGCCCGACGAGCCCCTGGCCCGCGGCCGCGATGACGACCTTCCAGCCGCCCGCGAGCAGCTCGCCGACGTGCTCGAGCGCGCCCATGACGTTGCCCTGGAAGCTCGGCACGGCGGCACCCGAGAGACGCACGGCGTCACCCGCCTCACCCGCGTCGAAGGTCGAGATGGTCCACCAGGGGTCGCCAGGAACGCTCGCCTTGAGCGCTTCGAGCGTGAGGAAGTCGCCGGCCTCGAGGTCGATCGGGGCGGCGGCGCCCACGGTGGCCGCGCTCCACGCGGCGGAGAGGAACTCGCGGTTCGTCTCGGCGAGGCTCACCGCGCGGCTCGCGACGCGCTCGGGGGCGATGACGGCGACGGCGGCGCCCTCGGGCAGGTAGGCCGTGACGGGAACGAGCCTGTCGACGAGCGCGGGGGCGAGCGACTCCATGCCCTCGACGGGGATGCCCTGGCCGACCCGCTCGAGCAGGCTCGACAGGCTCGGGAACTCGTGCTGCATCTCGCGCGCGCGCTGCCGCACCGACTCCGACAGCAGCAGCTCACGGCTCGGCGGCAGGGTCGCCTTGTGCACCGGCTCGGCGAGCGAGCGCTGGTCGGCGACCGAGAACCAGCGGATCTGGTCGACCTCGTCGCCGAAGAAGTCGATGCGGTACGGGTGCTCGGCGATGGGGCTGAACACGTCGAGAATGCCGCCGCGCACCGCGAACTCGCCGCGCCGCGTGACCATGTCGACGCGGGCATAGGCGAGGTCGACGAGGGTCGCGGTGATGCGATCGAGGTCGTACCCGCGGTGACCGACCTCGAGCTCGACCGGGTCGATCTCGGTGAGGTTGTCGGCGATCGGCTGCAGCGCGGCGCGCACACTGGCGACCACGACGAGCGGATGCCTCGACTCGGGCGCCTCGCCCTGCCACTGCTTGAGCCGCCGCAGCGCCGTCAGTCGCTTCCCGACGATCTCGGCGCTGGGGCTGAGCCGCTCGTGCGGCAGCGTCTCCCACGCGGGGAACTCGATGATCTCGGCCTCGGGCGCGAAGCTCACCAGCGCCTGGCGCAGCGCCTCGGAATCGCGCCCCGTCGCCGTCACGACGAGCAGGGCCTGCTGCTCTTTCGGCCGCTTCGCGAGCAGCGCTGCGAGCAGCGGGACGCGGAGGCCGTCTGTGGCCTGGAAGTCGGCGGCGCGACTCGCGTAGGCGAGGGCGTCGTCGAAGTTCTGGGCGCGCGAAAGCGCCTCGATCAATCCCTCGAGTACCACTCCTCAAGTCTACGGAAAGGGTGCCGACATCGGGCTGGGGCGGCTCTAGGGTGAAGGCATGATCAGGCACACCGTCGCGTTCCGGCTCATCCACCCCGCGGGCTCGGCTGAGGAGGCCGCGTTCCTCCAGGCGGCGGCCGAACTCGCCGACATCCCCGGCGTCCAGAAGTTCGAGGTGCTGCGCGAGGTGAGCCCCAAGAACGACTTCGCGTTCGGCCTCTCGATGGAGTTCGACGACCAGGCCGCCTACGACGCCTACAGCTTCGGGCCGAAGCACTCGGCGTTCGTGACCGAGCGGTGGCAGACCGAGGTGGCCGATTTCCTCGAGGTCGACTACGTGCCCTTCACTGCGAGCTGAGACCCGCCGACAGATCCAGCCGTCAGACCCGGCCGTCAGATCCAGCCGTCCAAGGCAGTGAGGAACGCCTCGGGGTCATCGCGGCTGATCGTGTGCGACGCACCGGGCACGACGCGCACGACGAACCCGGCTGCGGCCAAACGCGCGGCCAGCGCCTCGTCGACGAGCTTCGACTGATCCGCCAGCACCAGCAGAGAGGGCACCGTCGGCCGCTCGGGTGCGACCAGGATGTCCGCGATATCGCGGCCGAGCAGGAAGGCGCGGAACTTCGGGTCGAAGGCATGGAAGTCCTCGGACTCGATGACCGTGTCCTCCTGCGCCCAGCGCGGGTTGTTCTTCGCGACCTTCGCCGGCGTCGAGCCCAGCAGGCGCCCGACCGCGGGCCACGCGATCGCGCGCGCGAGCAGCGAGAGCCGTGGGGCAGAGAACGCAGGGTCGACGTAGACCGCCCGTGCGGGCCGCAGCCGCCCGACCGCCTGGCTGAGTGCGAAGCCGCCGAGGGAATGCCCTACGGCGAGCTCGGGGCGCGCGGGCACGCTTTCGAGCAGGCTCTCGACGAGGAGCGGCGCGGTGTAGGCATCCGCCCGCGGGCTCTGCCCGTGGCCCGGCAGATCCACCGCGATCGCCCGGTAGCCCCGCGCGGCGAGTTCGGGCCCCAGCAGCCGCCAGTTCCGCGAGCTGCTCATCACACCGTGCACGAGCACCGCCACCCGCTCGCCCGCGCCCCACTCGCGCGTGAACAGTCTCATGCTCGGCAAGAGTACTTGGGCTGCGCCGCGCACCAGCCGCAGCCGCGCGCTACGCCGACTTGGTGTGGAACTTCAGCTGGGCCGCGGTGAGGCCCTGCGTCGTGATGAGCTCGACCGCGTCGGCTGCGTCGGCGATGAGGATCGGCAGGTTCTTCCGCTCGGCCGCGCTGAACGCCTTCAGCACATGATCGGCGGCATCCGATGCCCCGGGCGGCCGCCCGACGCCCACCCGCACGCGCGTGAAGTCGCCTGTTCCGGTCGCCTTGATGATGTCGCGCACGCCGTTGTGCCCGCCGTGCCCGCCGCCGAACTTCAGCTTCAGGGTGTCGAAGGGGATGTCGATCTCGTCCTGCACGACGATCAGCTGCGCGGCGGCGAGGGAATAGAACTTGAGCAGCTGCGAGACGGGGCCGCCCGAGGTGTTCATGTAGCCGTTCGACTTCGCGAGGATCAGCTTCGGGCCGCCGACGTGCACGCGCCCCTCGGCGACGTGCGCGTTCGTCTTGTGCGATTTGAAGGTGGCGGATGCCCGCGCCGCGAGCTCGTCGACCACCATCTGCCCCACGTTGTGCCTGGTGTTCGCATAGGCCGAGCCGGGGTTTCCGAGGCCGACGACGAGCCAGGTGTCGGTGGGGGTAGCCATAGCTCTCTACGGTACGCGAAAGGCGGGCGCCCCAAGGGAGCGCCCGCCTTCCTGACGCGGTCCTACTCGGCGGAGTCGCTCTCGGCGGCCTCAGCCTCCGCGGCCTCTGCAGCCTCTGCGGTCTCCTCATCGGCGGGGGCGGCCGGCAGGACGATGCCGACGATGAGCGTCTCGGGCTCGGTCACGAGCGTCGCACCGGCGGGCAGCTCGAGGTCGCCGGCGGTGATGTGCGTGCCGGCCTCCTTGCCCTCGACGTCGACGACGACGCGCTCGGGGATGTTGGTCGCCTCGACCTCGACCGTGACGGTCGACGCGTCCTGCTCGGCGATGGCCGAGCCGAAGGGCTCGCCCTCGACGTGCACGGGGACGTCGACCGTGACCTTCTCGCCGCGCTTGACGACGACGAGGTCGATGTGCTCGATGATCTGGCGCACCGGGTCGCGCTGCACGTCCTTCACGAGCGTCAGCTCGGACTGGCCCGCGATGTCGAGCTCGAGGATGGCGTTCGCCTTGCGGATGAGCAGCATGGTCTCGTGGCCGGGCAGGGTCACGTGACGGGGGTCGGTGCCGTGGCCGTAGATGACGGCCGGGATCTTGTGGGCGGCGCGGATCTTGCGCGCAGCGCCCTTCCCGAAGGATTCGCGGATCTCCGCGGTGAGCTTGTCAGCCATGTGGGTGCCTTTGCTGTCGGTGGGCTTCCCGCCCACGTCTGGTGTGTGGTCTCAACTCGAACGCGCGAGCGCGTGAGGAATGACGTGAAGCCGGTTCCACCGCGTCGATAACGGATGCCTGTTGTGTCGGTCGCCCGACGCGACAGGCAGCCCTCGCCGAAGTCGAGTCCACTTTATCAGCCCGGGCGAGCTACTCCCTGGGGAGGATGCCTGAGCCCACCGCGCCCCCTACGCTGACCCCATGCCGGCGGGAAGAGATGAGCGGAGCCGACGCTCGGCCCTGCGCGTCTGGGTGCCGGTGGTGCTGTCGGCGCTGGTGCAGCTCGGAACGACCTTCGCGGTCCTCGCCACGCGGAGCGTGCGGTCGGCGCCGCCGTGGGTGCAGCACCATGCTCCCCAGATCGAGCAGCCGGCCGCGGTCATCATCGCCGCGGTGCTGCTCGCGCTCGCCGGCCCGGTGCTGCTCATCTGGATCAGGCGCCGCCCGGGCCCGGTGCTCGTCGCGGTCGCCGCCGTCGCGGTGCTGGGCGAGTCGCTGCTGATCGCGGTGGTCGGCGCGGTGGCGTTCTATGTCTCGGTCATCTTCGGCGTCGTGATCGCGGTGCTGCACGGGGCTCGGCTCTGGGCATGGGTCGTGACGGGTGTGCTGTGGCTCACGCCGATCGCGCTGTACCTGGTGACCCTGCAACCGGGTGCACTCCTTCTGCTCGTGCCGTGGACGATCCTGTCGATCCTCGTGCTCGTGGTGCCCGAGGGCGTGCGCAACCGGCGCGCGTGGCGCGCGCAGCTGCTGCGCGATGCCGAGGCGCGGCGCGCCGAGGAGGCGCAGGCCGAGCGGGTGCGCATCGCCCGCGAGCTGCACGACGTGCTGGCGCACTCGCTGAGCCAGATCAACGTGCAGGCATCCGTCGGCCTGCATCTGTTCGACTCGCAGCCCGACAAGGCCGCGGCAGCCCTCGCCAGCGTGAAGGAGACGAGCAAGCAGGCGCTCGGCGAGGTGCGCCAGGTGCTCGGGATGCTGCGCGGCGACGCTCCCCTCGCGCCCGAGCGCGGGCTCGCCGACATCCCCGCGCTCGTCGACGGGGTGCGCGCCCAGGGCATCGATGCGTCGCTGCGCTTCGACGTGGCCGCCGACGTGCAGGTGTCCGCAGCGACGCAGCAGGCGGCGTTCCGGATCGCTCAGGAAGCGCTGACGAACGTCACGAGGCACGCCGCGGCGACGCGGGTGCATGTCGCCGTGACCGAGGAAGGCGGCACGCTGCGGGTCAGCGTCGCGGACGACGGGCGCGGCGCCGCGGCGAGCGCGTCCGCCGACGGCCGCGGGCTGATCGGCATGCGCGAGCGGGCCGAGCTGCTCGGCGGCTCATTCGTCGCAGGTCCCGCGGAAGACGCAGGCTTCCGCGTCGAGGCTCGGCTGCCGATCGAGGCGTCGCCGTGATCCGCGTCGTGGTCGCCGATGATCAGGCGCTGATCAGGGCCGGGTTCCGCAGCCTGATCGAATCCGAGCCGGATCTCGAGGTGGTCGGCGAGGCCGGCACCGGCCGGGCCGTGCTCGACCTGGCGCGAGCGGCGCGGCCCGACGTCGTGCTGATGGACATCCGCATGCCCGACGGCGACGGCCTCTGGGCCACCGAGCAGATCGCGGCCGACCCGGCTCTGGCATCCGTTCACGTCGTCATCGTCACCACGTTCGAGCTCGACGAGTACGTCGCGCGCGCCCTGAAGGCGGGGGCGAGCGGATTCCTCGTCAAGGACACCGAGCCCGTCGACCTGCTGCGGGCGGTGCGCGTCGCGGTGGCCGGCGAGGCGCTGCTCTCGCCCGGCGTCACGAAGCGGCTGCTCGAGCAGGTGGCGGCCGGCCGTGCACCGGTCGATTCGTCGCGCCTCGACGTGCTCACCGAGCGCGAGCGCGAGGTCCTGCGGCAGGTGGGCCGAGGGCTCACGAATCAAGAGATCGGGGCGGAGCTGTTCCTCAGTCCCCTGACCGCTAAGACGCACGTGTCGCGCATCATGACGAAGCTCGCCGCGCGCGACCGGGTGCAGCTCGTCGTGATCGCCTACGAGACCGGCCTCGTTCCCTGAGCCTCGAGCGCGGAGGTCGGGGCGCGGGGCGCGGGGCGCGGGGCGCGGGGCGCGGGGCGCTGCTGGCATCATCGAACGGTGCCCCACGCCGTTCTCGTCGCGCTTCTGCTGCTCGTCGCGGGCATCGCCGCGGGCGTGATCGGAACGGCCGGGGGCATCACGAGCCTGGTCGCGTACCCCGCGCTGCTCGCCACGGGCATCGCGCCGCTCGCGGCGAACGTCACGAGCTCGGTGGCGCTGCTCGGCAGCGGGCTCAGCTCGGCCGGCAGGGCGGCGCGAGACCTCGTGGGCCACGGCGAGACGATCCGCCGCTGGGCCCCCGTCGGTGCCGCGTTCTCGCTCGCGGGCGCGCTGCTGCTGCTCGTCACTCCGGGGCACGTGTTCGACCGGATCGTCCCGTTCCTCGTGCTCGCCGGCTCGCTCGCCCTGGTGCTGCAGCCCGCGATCACGCGCTGGCAGAGTGCGCGCGGCCACCGGTGGCGCGGCGGTGCGGTGTTCGGCGGTCTCGGCGCGGTCACGCTCTACAACGGCTACTTCGGCGCCGGTTCCGGCATCCTTCTGATCGCCCTGCTGCTCTTCACCCGCGAGCCGGTGCTGCACCGCGCCAACGCGATGAAGAACGTGATCCTCGTCGCCTCCGACATCCTTCCCGCCGCACTGTTCATCGCAGCCGGCGGGGTGGTGTGGTCGGCGGCTATCCCGCTCGGCATCGGCACGGTGATCGGCGGCCTGATCGGGCCTTCCCTCGCGCGGCGCGTGCGGCACGACATTCTGCGGTGGCTCATCGCCGCGTGCGGCTTCGCGCTCGCGATCTGGCTCTTCGTGCGCGCCTGAGCCGCCGCGGCCGGCACCGCGCTGCTCCCTGCGGAGTACGCGCGGTCACTCCCCCGGGCGGATTCGCGCGGGCCGGCGCTTCGCGACGCTGGACTCAGTTCAGTTGGCACCGCGAAAGGAAACCCTCATGAACACCGCACTCGCAGCGGCCACCGTCGCCCACTGGGGCGGCCCCGGCCCGTTCTTCCCGTTCTTCATCTTCATTCCGCTGTTCTGGATCGCGGTCATCGTCGCACTCGCGATCGTCTTCGGCCGTCGGCGCCGTGCCATGTGGGGCTACTGGCACGAGCAGGGCGCCGGCTCGGCCGAGCAGACGCTGGCGCAGCGCTACGCCAACGGCGACATCGACGAGCAGGAGTACCGCGCCCGCCTCGAGGTGCTGCGTGCGAACCGCCCGCAGTTCGGGCCCGGCGGCCCGCGCTGAGCTCAACCCGTCGGTCGAGTAGCTCGCTCTGCGCCTCCGCCGCTGGTCGAGTAGCTCGCTCTGCGCCTCCCCCGCTGGTCGAGTAGCTCGCTCTGCGCCTCCCCCGCTGGTCGAGTAGGTCGCTCTGCGACCGTATCGAGACCCCCTTCTGGCAAAGAAAGCGTCTCGATGCGCCCCTCGCGCTACTCGACCAGCGGGCGAGGTGGCTGTAGCCTCGACGAAGTCGTCCGCAATCGATGCCCGGAAGGAGTGATGAGCATGACTGAGATCTTCAGCGCCTCCGTGTCCACTTCCTTCCCTGAGGCCGCGCTCTAAGCAAGCAACGCGGCCTCCCTCGCATTGGAGACCGCAGTGTCTGTATTCGGCGACGACTTCGTCGTCCCCACCTTCGCCTACGCCGATGTCACTCTCGGCGAAGGCCAGCGCTGGTCGACCTGGCCGGCGACCATGCCCACCGAACGCGGGCCCGAGCCGCGCCCCGACTGGCTCGTCACCTCGGCGGGCGCCATCGATACCGAGCTCGGCATCGTCAAGACCGGCAAAGAAGCCGACCTGTTCCTGATCGAGCGGGCGGTGCCGGATGCCTCGCCCGGCGTGCCCGGTCAGACATCCGTTCTGGCCGCGAAGCGGTACCGATCGGCCGAGCAGAGCGACTTCCACCGTTCGAGCTCCTACACGGCAGGGCGGCGCGAGCGGCGCAGCCGCGACCAGCGCGCGATCGAGCGGAAGTCGGCATACGGCCGCACCGTCGCGGCAGGGCAGTGGGCCGCCGCCGAGTTCGGCGCTCTCTGCGAGTTCTGGCGCCGCGGGCTGCCGGTGCCGTACCCCGTGCAGATCTCGTACACCGAGATCCTCATGGAGTTCATCGGCGAGGACGGCGTCGCCGCCCCGCGGCTCGCGAACGCCGTGCTCTCGCACGCAGAGCTCGTCGACTGCTTCGACCAGGTGATCGCCATCTTGCACGGCTTCGCGGCGGCGCAGACCGCGCACGGCGATCTGTCGCCCTACAACCTGCTCGTGCACCACGGCCGCGTCGTCGTGATCGACCTGCCGCAGCTCGTCGACGTCATCGCCAACCCGAACGGCTTCGAGCTGCTCGAGCGCGACGTGCGGAACGTCTGCACATGGTTCGAGCGGCAGGGGGTGCCGAACGACGCCGACGCGCTCTTCGCCGAAGTCTGTGCAGAGATCTTCGCGTAGCCGCGCGCGGCGTCAGCAATCCACCCGCTGGTCGAGTAGCTCGCTCGGCGACCCACCCGCTGGTCGAGTAGCTCGCTCGGCGACCCACCCGCTGGTCGAGTAGGTCGCTCTGCGACCGTATCGAGACCCTCTTCTCGCGAGGTCCCTGTGGAAAGCTCGCGCGCCGCACGCCCCGAGCGGCGAGACTTCCCTGATGCCAGCGGTCTACATGCTCGAGTGCGGCGACGGTTCCTTCTACGTCGGCAGCACGCGCAATCTCGAAGCCCGCATCCAGCAGCACATGGTCGGCGCGGGGTCCGAATACACGAGGTGGCGCATGCCGGTGAAACTCGTCTGGGCGATGGAACTCGACAGCGTGGCCGACGCGTACGCACTTGAGAAGCAGATTCAGGGGTGGGGCCGAGCGAAGCGAATAGCGCTCATCGAAGGCCGATTCGGCGACCTGAAGGCCCTGGCGAAGAAGAAGTTCGGCAAGCCTCCGGCGGTCGAGTAGCCCGCGCGAAGGCGCGCGCCGACTCCCTTTCCTCACCAGAAGCGGGTCTCGATACGCTCGTACCTCGCTACTCGACCAACGGGACTGCAGCGGGTCTCTCCTCGCTGGTCGGCCGACGGCGCTTCCTACCAGTCGTGCATCGAGCCGTCGAGGAGGCGGTTGACCGGCAGATACGCCGCTTCGTAGGGGAACGATGCCGCCGCCTCGTCGTCGTAGCTGACGCCGAGGCCCGGCTCCTCCGACGCGTCGAGCATGCCGCCGGCGAACGAGTACGTGGTGTGGAACACGTCGTGCGTGGCGGGCGCGTGCTGCATGTACTCCTGGATTCCGAAGTTCGGAATGGCCAGCCCGAGGTGGATCGCGGCCGCAAGCCCGACGGGCGAGACATCCGTCGGCCCATGGATCCCCGACTTGATCTGATACACGCTCGCATAGTCGAAGATCCGGCGCAGCCCCGTGATGCCGCCCGCGTGCGTGATGGGGCTGCGCACGTAGTCGATGAGCTGCTCTTCGATGAGCGTCTTGTAGTCCCAGATCGTGTTGAACACCTCGCCGATGGCGAGCGGGGTGGTCGTGTGCTGGCGCACGAGGCGCAGCGCGTCCTGGTTCTCGGCGGGCGTCACGTCTTCGAGCCAGAACAGGTCGTAGGGCTCGAGGGATTTCCCGAGCTTCGCCGCCTGGATGGGGGTGAGCCGGTGGTGGCCGTCGTGCAGCAGCGGCAGCTCGGGCCCGAACTCGTTCCGCACCGCTTCGAACACGCCGGGAATGTGCCTGAGGTACGCCCGCGTGTCCCAGCTCTCTTCGACCGGCACGGCGTTGCGGCGCGCCGGCTCATAGTCGTAGCGCTCATCGGTGCCGGCGTCCGCCCCGGCCCGCGCATTCGCGGACGACGCGACGCCGTAGACCGAGGGCAGGCCGGGGATGCCCGTCTGGACGCGGATCGCCCGGTAGCCCTCGTCCTGGTGCTCGCGGATCGAGTCGAACAGCTCGGGCAGCTCGGCCCCCGAGGCGTGCCCATAGACGAGCAGCCCGTTCCGCGATCTGCCGCCCAGCAGCTGGTAAAGCGGCAGACCCGCCACCTTCGCCTTGATGTCCCACAGGGCCGTGTCGACGGCGGCGATCGAGGCCATCGTGACGGGCCCGCGGCGCCAATACGCGCCGCGGTAGAGGTACTGCCAGGTGTCCTCGATGCGGTGCGCGTCACGGCCAACGAGCAGCGGCACGACGTGCTCGCGCAGGTACGCGGCGACGGCCAGTTCACGCCCGTTGAGCGTCGCGTCGCCGAGACCCGTCACGCCGTCATCCGTCGTGATGCGCAGCGTCACGAAGTTGCGCCCGGGGCTCGAGACGAGCACCTCTGCCTTTTCAATCAACACCAACGACTCCTTCCCTCGATAGCGCGCCGGGCGCGCTCAATCCACACGTGCACGCCGCGTCCTCACGATCTCGTCGAACGCAGCGATGGTCGCCCGGCTCGCCTCGCCCGGGTCGAGCCCGGCCGCGGCGCGCGCGGCCATGATCGCCCGCTGCCGCTGCTCGAGCTTCTCGCGGCCCTGCCGCGCGATCTGGTCGAGCCGGTGCGCGATGCGGGGGTTGGCGAACCTCGTCCGCAGCGCCGCCAGCGCGGCATCCGTCTCAGCGCCCTCGAACCCGAGGACGGGCCGCACCTCGGCCCAGAGCTGCTCGACCGTCGCGCGGATCTCGTCGTCGGCCCATGCCTCATCGACCGTCTCGAACCCGCGCAGGAGGCCCAGGTACGTCATGGTCGAGTGCGCCGCGTTCAGCAGCCAGAGCTTGCGCCGTTCGAAGGGCGCGACGTCGTCGACGAAGCGGGCGCCGACCCGGTCCCATGCGGGGCGCCCGGCCGGGAACGAGCCCGCGAGCACCCACTCCGAGAACGGCTCGGTGATCACCGTCAGCGGGTCGCTCGAGTGCGGGGTGATGCGGTCGACCATGGTCGAGGGAAAGGTTGCGTTGCGCTCGACCCAGCGCGCGAGATCGGGGTCGGATGCCTCGGCCAGCCGCACCACGGTCGAATGCAGCACCTCGCCGTTGCCCGCGAGGTTGTCACAGCTGACCACCGCGAGCGGGCCGCCGCCGGCGGCGCGGCGCGCCGCAAGGCCCGCCAGCAGACGCGCCGGGGCCGGGGAGCGCGTCGAGTCGTAGCCGGTCTCGGTCACGGTGACCGTCACCACGGCGAGCTCGGGGTCCGCGAAGACCCCGGCCCAGGCATCCGCGTTATCGCCCGCGAACGACGCCGAGACCGCGCCGATCTCCGTCGCGGCGTCGCCCTCGGCGCCGCGCTCGATCAGCATGTAGCGGTTGCCGGCCGCCGTCATCGCCGCGGCGAGCGCGGGCGACCGCCCGGTGAAGGCCGTATAGCGCCATGGGTCGGCCCCGGGCAGCGCGTTCGCGCGCTCCGTGTACCACGCCTGGTGGGCGCGGAAGAAGCCACCGAGGCCGAGATGCGCGAGCCGCGTCATGCGGTGCGGCTCGCGCGCTGCCAGGCCTCGCGAACGTAGGCGAGGTTGTCGGCCGTGCGCTCGCGCAGTGGCAGAGCGGTGGAGAAGTCTTCCAGGGTCACCCAGCCGTCATATCCGATGCGGGCCAGTTCGCGGAAGAGCGCGTCGATATCCGCCTGGCCCTCGCGCAGCGTCGCCCACTTCGCCGCCCACAGCGCACGACCGCCAGGGCCGATCTCGCCTGTAGCACGCCAGGCGACGTTCTTGACGTGCACGTGCGCGAGGTACTCGCCGAGCAGCTGGAACGCGGCCCGGAAGTCCTCGTGCCCCTCGTGGACGAGGTTGCCGATGTCGTGGATGACGCCGACGCGCGCCGGGTCGAGCCCGTCGATCAGGCGCAGCGCCGCCGAGGCGCTCGAAGTGATGGTGCGGTGGTGCAGCTCGACGAGGACCTGCACGTCGTGCGCCTCGGCGCGCGCGACCGCCCACTCGAGGTCAGCACGCGTGGCCTCGAAGGCGGCGCGGTAGTCCTCGACGGGCAGCTTCGGCATTGTCACCCGCACCCGTCGCGCGTCGAGCGCGGCGGTCGCGGCGAGCAGGCGCTCGACGCCGACGTGATCGCCCGCCTCCGCGTAGCCGCCGATTCCGGAGAACTCGAGTCCCGCGTCCCTCGTGATGCGCAGGATCTCCGGCACGGATTCCTCGAGGCCGGTGAGCGCCCAGGTGGCGCGATTGCCGGCCCAGAATCCCGGGGTCGCTGCGTCGTCCTGATCAGTGATCCGCCACTCGACGCCGTCCCACCCCTGTTCGGCGAGGGTACGGGCGGCTTCCTCCGGTGTCCATTCCGGAGTCGAAGCGGTGAAGACCGAGAATCTCACAGCGCTCCCTCCATACCGGTCGGGGCCTTCGTCGGATCGAACACGATGTCGTCGTACTGCCCGCTCAGCACCTCTGCGACCGCCACTTCCCGGCCGAGGGCCGCCGAGACATAGAGCGCGCGCACGACGGCGAGCGAGAGCAGCGCGTCGTCGGCACCGACGGCAGGCGCACGCCCGTCGCGGATCGCGGCCACGATGTCGTCGTATTGGCGCGCGTGCGCCTGCGCGAACGCGTCGGCCGGCACGGCAGCACCTTTCACGTGCTCCGGCGGCACGACATCGGGCGCGAGGTTGCGCGGCCCCAGTCGGGTGGGGTCGGCGTGCGTGTCGCCGAGGACGGCAGGGTCGATCCCCTCGCTCGGCTCGGCGTAGAAGTACTCCAGCTGGTCGCGGTCGATCAGCGCCGAGCCCTTCGAGCCGTGCACGTTCAGCCGCACGGAGAGGCCGGGAAAAGCGGCCGTGGTGGTGTGCAGCACCGCGATCGCGCCGTTCTCGAAGCGCACGGTCGCCGCGAGCGTGTCCTCGACCTCGATGCGCTCGTGCGCGAGCGAGCCGGCGTACGCGAACACCGCCACGGGGTTCCCGAGGAACCAGACCAGCAGGTCGACGGTGTGCACACCCTGGTTCATGGTCGACCCGCCGCCGTCGAGCGCCCAAGTGCCGCGCCACTCCCCCGAGTCGTAGTACTCCTGGCTGCGCCACCACCCGACCGTCGCGACGGCGCTCGTGAGCCGCCCGAGGCTGCCGCTGTGCGCGGCATCCGCAACGACGACCGAGGCCGGGTCGAAGCGGTGCTGGCTGATGACGCTCACGATCTGACCGCGATCGGATGCGTCCCGCGCGGCTCTCACGAGGGGCAGGGCCTTCCCGACCGTGGTGTCGAGCGGCTTCTCGATCACGACGTGCGCGCCCGCGGCCAGCGCCTCAAGGGCGAGCTCGACATGCGTGCCGCTCGGGGTGGCGACGACGACGACATCGGGCGCGGCTGTTGCAAGCGCCTCACCGAGCGTGTCGAACCGGGCCGGAGCGCCCCACTCGGTCTCGGCGGCGATGAGCGCTGCGATCTTCTCGCGTGCCTCGGGGTCCGGGTCGACGAGCGCGGTGACCTGCAGCGACCCGTTCAGCGCAATCGCACGCACGTGGTTCACGGCGATCACGCCGTTGCCGACGAGAGCGGCCCTCAGCTGCTCGCTCATGCTGCGTCCACCCCGATCTGCTCAAGCAGCCGGCGGAAAGCCCGGGCTGCTCGCCCGAACTCGTATGGGCCCGAGAATCCCCCGTTCTCGGCGGACAGCGCGAGATGCGGCTCCAACGACGCGAAGCCCGAATACCCGTCGTCTCTCAAAGCGGTCATCGTCTCGAGAAGCTGCCCGTCGCCTTCGCCGGCCGGGGTCACCTCGCCGTCGGAGAAGCGGGCGTCCTTGACCTGCAGGTACTCGAGATGGCTCTTCAAGAGCGGATAGGCCCTGGTGAAGGGCTCCACGCCGCACTGCACGAAGTTGGCGCTGTCCCACGCGACCCGCAGCCGATCCGAGCCGACCGACTCGATCAGATCGAGGACGCGCTCTGGGGTGTCGCCGTAGATGTCCTTCTCGTTCTCGTGCAGCAGAACCACGTCTTCGCGCTCGGCCACGTCCGCGAGCGCCCGCATGCGCGCGAGCACGGCGTCGCGCATGCTGGCAGCGGTGTCGTCGGGCAGGGCGCCGGCCGCCAGGGAATGCGACCCGTTCGCATGACCTGCCGGCCAGAAGGAGAAGACGCGGATGTACCGAGCCTGCACGCGGTGAGCGACGGCGATCACGCGCTTCAGCCGCGCCACCTCGTGGTCGACCGGCGCAGACACCTCCACCTTCCCGACCGGCGAGCCGATCGCCGAGACCTGCATGCCGCGGCGCGAGAGGGAACGCGCGACGCCGTCGAGCTGCTCCTCGGTGAACTCCGCGACGTTCGTGGACCAGGCGCTGCGCAGCTCGATGTGTCGCGCGCCCAATGCCGCGAGGACGCTGAATTGGATGTCGGGCTCCGCGTCGATCTCATCGGCGAAGCCGCTCAAGGTCCAGGTGGTCATTTCACTCCTCCGGCGGTGAGGCCGCCTACTAGATAGCGTTGAAAGATCAGATAGAGCAGCACGACGGGCGCGGCGCACACGAGCGAGGCCGCCATCAGCTGCCCGTATGCCGGCAGCGCGCCGCCTTCTTGCGCGCCGCCGAAGACCTCGAGCGCGACCGCGACCGTCTGCGTGTTCGAGTTGGTGATCACGGAGGCGAACAGCACGTCGTTCCACCCCAGCAAGAAGGCGAAGATCGCGGAGACGACGATTCCGGGCCAGCTGAGCGGAAGGATCACCTGAGCGATGATCCGCAGGTTGGAGGCTCCATCCATCCGCGCGGCCTCCTCCAGCTCGCGGGGCAGCCCCCGCAGATACGTCACCATCACCCACGTCGAGAACGGCAGCGCGAAGGTCAGATAGGTGACGATCAGCCCCCACCGGGTGCCGATGACCTGGATGCCCAGGTAGGTGCTGAAGGACGAGAACACCACGAACAAGGGCAGTACGACGAGAGTGCCCGGAACGGACTGCAGAGCCAAGAGGCCCCGAAGTATGGTCACTCGGCCGAAGAAGGCGAACCGCACCAGGACGTATGCGGTGCCGACGGCTACGGCCGTGGCGACAACCGCGGTGGTTCCCGCGGAGATGAGGCTGTTGATGATGCCGTCTGCCAGGCCCACCGTGGACCAGATCCTGCCGAAATTCGCAAGCGTGAAGCTCGACGGGAAATACTGCCCGCTCGCCACGCCGATGTCGGAGTTGACGGAGCCGAAGATCACGTACATCAGCGGCAGCACGATCGCCACGCAGATGACCACGACGATCAGCGTGCGCAGCCAGACGGGCACGAGCTGGGCGACGGCGGCGTTCGACGCCTTGCGGCTCCTCTCGGCGCGTGCGGCGCCCGGCTTCTCAGCGACCGCGGTCATGCTCCTGCCACCTCAGCCTCCGTGCGGTCGAGCCGCGCCACGCGCAGATAGATGAACAATGGGATGGCCAGCAGAACCAGAGAGCAGATCGCCGTCGCCGCGCTGAGTCCGAAGCGGAAGGACTGGAAGCTCTGGATATACGTCAGGAACGGCAGGGTCTGCACGTTGTCCGGCGCGGGCATCCCGAACAGCACGAACGGAAGGGTGAAGTTGTTGATGTGCGCCAGGACGGCGACCACGCTGGCGAGCGCGACCGGGCCCCTGAGGTTCGGAAACACCACGTGGCGCAGCTGCTCCCACCAGCTCACGCCGTCCAGTGCCGCGGCTTCGAACACGTCCTGCTCGATCGTCTGCAGCCCCGACAGCGCCAGCAGGTAGATGAACGGCCACGCGGCCCAGATCTCGACGATCACCAGCGTCCAGAACGCGTTCGGCCCATTCAGCCACAGGCCGGGGTGGATTCCGACGACGGAGAGCAACCCGGTCCAGATGCCGCCCGGCTGCATGATGGTGCGCCAGATCGTCGCGGTCACGAAGGACGGGATCACGTAGGGCACGAGGAACACCGACCGCACCAGCGCCCGCCCGCGGTACGCGTTCTGGGTGGCGAGCGCGGCGGCGACCCCGATCGGGATCGTCACCAGCGTCGAGATCAGCGCGAAGGAGATGCTGATCCCGAAGGACGAGAGCAGCGGCGAATCTGTGATCGCCTCGACGTAGTTCGAGAGCGCGATGAACGGCGCTTGCAGCCACTGCCTGATGGTGTACTGGTTGAGGTCCAGCAGTGACATGTACACAGCCATCGCCAGTGGGATGAGCACCACGACGACCATGAGCACTCCGCCAGGGATGAGCATCCACAGCGGCCTGTTCCGGCGACTCAAGCCCCTTCGGCGGCGCGAGCGGTCGGGTCTCTCCAATACCGAGCTGAGCGAGAGTTGCCGAGTGCTGCTCATGGCCCGCTCCGCCGTCACTTGCTCTGCGGCGCCTGCGCAAGGGACTTCGTCACCTTGTCTTGGGCGTCCGCCAGCAGGGACTTGATCTTCGTCTCGCTCACTGAGCCGTCTGCGAGGTCGGGGATGGATTGCGTCACGACATTCAGAAGCCCGACCTGAGCATCACCCCAGGCGCCGCTGAAAGGAGTCGAATATGACTTCTTCCCTGCGGCGAGGACCGGAGCGAGCGCGGGCGCGTTGGACTCCAGCTTCGCGGCGGCGGACTTCGTCACCGGCAGGTTGCCGAAGTCTTGGTATTGCTCGGCCTGGATCTTGTCACTGGTGAGGTAGTTGACGAACTCGAAGGCCAGCGACTTGTTCGGCGAGAAGTCCGCCACGGCAAGGTTGTCGCCCGAGAGGATGCTGGCCGCCCCCACGCCCTTGCTCGGCAGCGACGAGTGCCCCGGCGGGACCGTCGGCATGACCGCGTACTTGTAGTCGCCCTTCACCGCGGACTTGTCCAGCGTCGGCGTCGCATTGGAGGTCGTCATGGGCAGGATGGCTGCCTTGCCGGACGCGAACGCGGCCAGCGCCTGCGGCGCGGTCCACCCGACCGAGGCCGGGTCGGTGACGTGGTCGTCAGTCAGCAGGCCGAAGTAGCTCTCGTATGCGGAGACGACAGTGGCATCGTCCAGGTGCGCCTTCGCCCCCTTGATGAAGGGATTCCCCAGCTGCGTCGCGAACGTCCACACGTACTTCCACGGGTCAAGGGCGTCCTTGTAGTCGATCGCCATTCCGTAGACGCCCTTGCTCGGATCGGTGAGCTTCTTGGCCTGAGCGATCAGGCCGTCCCAGGTGTCAGCCGGCTGAGTGAGCCCGGCGTCCTGGAACAGCTTCGTGTTGTAGGCCAGCACGAAGGGGCGCGACTGGTAGGGAACGCCGATCTGCTTGGAATCCGATGGGCCGGAGATCCCCAGCGTCGCCGGCACGAACTTGTCCTTGCCGCCGACCAGCTTCCAGTCCGCGTCGTCGAGGGTGACGAATGCGCCCGTGGCATATGCCGTCGGAGTGAACGTCGTGCCGAGGTCGAACACGTCGGGACCCTGCCCGGACACCGCGGAGGTCTGGATCTTCGTCAGCGTGTCATTGGCCGTCGCGCCGTGCTGCCACACCACGGTCGCCCCGGTCTGCTTCGTGAAGTCGTCGCCCACCTGCTTCTCGAACTCCCGCTGCAGCTGCGGGTACGTCGTGTTCACCCCGGTATAGACCGTGATCGTCTTGCCCTTGCCGTCGACGGCACCAGCGCCGCTCGACGAATCGCCACCGCTCGAACAGCCCTGCAGCGCAACGCCGAGCACGACCGCGCCTGCGATCACGGCGAAGCCTCGCTTCATCCTCATGACAACTCCTCTTTGAGTTCCAGTTCGACCCCGCCACCGTGAACGGCGTCAGGCTGCCTGCGACTCTACGAACCGCTCACCGAGAGGGGCAATCGTTTGCCATTGTTTGCAGGCGATGCTTGGATCATGCCGTGGCTGACCATGCATCCGGATTGGGCGGGCGACCGACGCTTGCCGACGTCGCAGCCGAGACCGGCTTCGCGATCTCAACCGTCTCTCGTGCTCTCTCCAAGCCCGAACGCGTCAACGCGAGAACGCGCGAACGGATCGAGGCCGCCGCGAAGCAGCTCGGCTACACGGCCAACACCACGGCTCGAGCGCTCACCTCCGGCCGCACGCGCAGCGTTGCCGTGCTCGTATCGGACGTGACGAACCCGTTCTATTTCGGCATCATCCGGGGTACGCAGCAGGAGCTGAAGACCGCCGGCTACACCCAGCTTCTCGTTGACACGGAGGAGTCCGACGATCTCGAGGACGCCATGCTTCGCCGGTTGCGCGCGTCTTACGACGGGGCGATCATCGCGGCATCGCGGCTCACCGACCGACGCCTCGCGGAACTCGCCGCGCAGATGCCGCTGGTCGCCATCAACCGACAGACCCGCGGGGTTCCGAACGTGTTCATCGACACGCCCGCCGGCGTCGACCAGGCGGTCGAACACCTCGTCTCGCACGGGCATCGCGCCATCGCCTACGCCTCAGGACCGCCGACGTCGTGGCCGAGCGAGCGCCGCTGGCGGGCGTTCACGAAGGCCGCGGGCCGTTGGGACGTGGAGGTGTCGCGGGTCGGGCCGTTCAGCCCGCGGCAGATCCAGGGCGCTGCCGCTGCCGACGCCGTGCTGAATACCCGCGCGACGGCGTGCCTCGCCTTCAATGACCTGCTCGCGATCGGAATGCTTGCGCGGTTCGCCGAGCGCGGCGTGCGCGTGCCCGAGGATATGAGCGTCGTCGGTTGTGACGACATCTTCGGCGCCGATTTCTGCCACCCGCCACTCACGACCATCACCGCGCCGATCACGCAGGCGGGGCGCGCGGCCGTGTCGCTTCTGCTGGCGCAGCTGGACAGGGACGGCGAGCCCGTGCGACGCACCATCACGCTCCCCACCCACCTCACGATCCGCGCATCGTCCGGGGCCGCTTCGACTGCATGAGGCGGCTGCAGCAAGAAACGGCAAACGTTTGTCAGTCCGGGCGCCCTGCTGCTTGACTCGCGGGTATGACTGCGCTGTCGCCGCACCCCGATCGCCTCCTTCCCGCAGATCCCATGACGCGCAACGTGGCGCGACGGCTGTACGACGAGGTGGCGGCCGCCCCGATCCTGTCGCCGCACGGGCACGTCGACGCACGGGTGCTGCTCGACGACGCGCCGTTCCCCGACCCTGCCACCCTGTTCATCACTCCCGACCACTACGTCACCCGCCTGCTGCACGCCCACGGGGTTCCGCTCGACGAGCTCGGCGTGGGCGTGCCGCCGGAGGACCGTGACGGCCGGGCGATCTGGCGCCACTTCTGCCGCCACTGGGACGCGTTCCTCGGCACCCCGGTGCGGTTCTGGTTCGAGAGCGAGCTCTCCGACGTCTTCGGCCTCGACGAGCAGCCGAGCGAAGCATCCGCAGATCGCATCTACGACCAGCTCGAGGCTCGGCTCGCCGAGCCGGAATTCCGGCCGCGCGCCCTGTTCGACCGCTTCGGCATCGAAGTGCTCGCCACCACCGACGACCCCGCCGACGACCTCGCCGCACACCTCGCCCTGCGCGAGGACCCCACCTTCCACGGGCGGGTGGTCCCGACCTTCCGCGCCGACCGCTATATGACGCCCGGTACGGCGGCCTGGGCACCCGCGCTCACGGCGCTGGCCGAGGCATCCGGCATCGACACGGGCAGCTACGCCGGCCTCATCGAGGCCCTGCGCAGCCGCCGCGCGTTCTTCCGGGCGGCCGGCGGCACCGCGACCGACACGGGCGTGCTCACGCCGGAGGCGACGCCGCTGCCGGACACCGAGGCCGAGCGCATCCACCTCGCGGCGCTCGCGGGAGAGGTGAGCACGGCCGACGCATCCGCTTATCGTGCCAATCTGCTGTACCGCTTCGCCGAGATGTCCGTCGACGACGGGCTCGTGATGCAGCTGCACGCGGGCGTGCACCGCAACACGCACCGCCCGACCTTCGACCGTTTCGGCCCCGACACCGGCCACGACCTGCCGGCCGTCGGCGGCTACACGCTGCCGCTCGCCCCACTGCTCGCCGGCTTCGGCACCGCACCGGGCTTCCACCTCGTGCTGTTCACCGTCGACGAGACCCTGTTCAGCCGCGAGATCGCGCCGCTCGCGGGCTTCTACCCCAGCGTGTTCGCCGGCGCGCCGTGGTGGTTCCTCGACTCCCCCGCCGCCATCACGCGCTATCGCGCCGCCGTCACCGACTCCGCAGGCTTCGCCAAGACCAGCGGCTTCATCGACGACACCCGCGCGTTCTGCTCGATCCCGGCGCGCCACGACATGTCACGGCGCGTCGACGCCGCATACCTCGCGTCCCTCGTCGTGACGCACCAGCTCTCCGAGGATGACGCGCTCGGCATCGCCCGCCGACTGGTCGACGAGCAGCCGCGGCACGTCTTCAAGCTCTGACTGCTCCCGCGGGGGTCACGCCTCGGTGTCGGCGTCTTCGCTCTGGGCGGCCTCGAGCTGGTCGGCCTGCGCCGTCTCGGCTGCGACCCACTCGGCCCACATCAGCGCGCGCTGATACGAGCCGTGCAGGAACTGCAGGCTGTCGAGCAGGCGCTCGTCCCGCGGGGTGCTCACGTCGGTGAAGTCCTCGAGCGTCACCCAGCCGTCGTAGCCGATCGACACCAGAGCCCGGAACAGCCAGTCGATGTCGACCTGCCCGTCGCGCAGGCTCGACCAGTTGTGCTCCCACATGATCTGGCTGTCGGGGCCCTGCTGGCCGTTCGGCCACCACACGGCGTTCTTGACGTGCACGTGGGCGAGGTACTCGCCGAGGATCTGGAACGCGGTGCCGAGGTCTTCGAAGCCCTCGATGACCTGGTTGCCGACGTCGTGAATGACGCCGATGCGCTCGGGGTCGAGCCCCTCGACGAGGCGATAAGCGGCCGAGGCGCTCGAGACGATCGTGCCGTGGTGCAGCTCGACAAGCACCTTGACACCGTGCGCGGCGGCCCGCTCCACCGCCCACTCGAGGTCGGCGCGGGCGGCCGCGAAGGTCGCGCGGTAGTCGGCCACCGGCACGTGCGGCAGGGTGACGCGCACCTGCCCCGCGCCGAGTGCGGCGGTCGCGGCGAGCAGCCGCTCGACGTCGTCGTGATCGGATGCCTGCGCGTAGCCCCCGATGGCGGAGAAGTCGAGCCCGGCCTCCCTGGTGATGCGCAGGATCTCGGGCACGGCTTCCTCGAGACCGGTCAGCGGCCAGGTCGCCCGGTTGCCTGCCCAGTAGCCCGGCTCGTCGGCCTCGTCCTGATCGGTGATGCGCCACTCGATGCCGTCCCAGCCCTGGGCGGCGATCGCTGGGGCCGCCTCTTCTGGCGTCCATTCGGGGGTCGAGGCGGTGAAGACGGAGAAGCGCATCAGGACGGTTCCTCTGCAGGGTTCGGGTCGAAGGTGACATCGTCGTGGGCGCCCCCGAGGATCTCGTCGATGTCGACCTCTACGCCGAGGCCGGCCGAGACGCTGAGCGCACGCACTACTGCCAGCGAGAGTAGCGCGTCGTCGTAGGAACCTCGCTCCCCCCCGAAGAGTGAGTCGGCGCTTCCTCCTCGCGCGTTCTAGAACGCGAAGTGCCCCGAAGGGTGACTTCGGAGCACTCGGGCGAGAGGCTCAGCTCTGCAGAATCGCCGAGCGGCGGGCGAACGGCTTCGCCAGAGCGCGCCAGCCGAGCAGCACCGCCCCGGTGAAGAGCAGCGCGACGATCACGAACGGCAGCGCGACGCCCTGGCCGCTCACGAAGCGCAGCAGCATGCCGACGCCCACCGTGACGAGCCAGATCGGAATCGCCGAGGAGCGGATCGCCAGCGGGCGGCGCCAGGCGAGGCTCACGGCCCAACCGAGCAGCGTGCCGACGACGAACGGCCATGCCGTGTGCGCGACGCCGAGGAAGCCGAGGTCGTAGCCATGGATCATGCGCCCCACCATCGTGAAGGCGGTCACCAGGGCCAGGTCAAGGAAGATCGCGGGCACGAGCCACGGGCTCGGGCCGACGCGACGTGCGGACGTGATCTTGTATACGGTCATAGATGCATGATTGCGTATAAGGCTTGAAGAACGCGGTGAGCGGGAGGCGATCGGGATGCGTCGACGGCGCAGTCATGCCCGCGAACCAGGCAGCAGGCTGCACGGCCGACGCCCCCGCCTATCGCGCCGACCTGCCGTACCGCTTCGCCGAGATGTCCGTCGACGACGCGCTCGGGGTCGCCCGCCACCTGGTCGTCGCGCAGCCCCGGCACGCCTTTACGCTCTGAGACGACGGCGCCTAGTCGCCCGAGGGCACCCCCGAGCTCTGCAGAGCCGCCGTCTCGTGGAAGTCCGAGTAGCTGAGGGTGTCGGCCTGCGCCCCGATCAGGCCAAGCACCATGTGCCCCTGCCCGAGAAGCGTCATGAGCGCCTCGAGCGTGAGCGGGTTCGCCTGGAGGCTCTTGTCGAGCCCCTCGCCGTCGCCGTACTTCGTGCCGATGCGGTCGATCCAGATCACGGCGTGGCCCTTGAGCGTCATGCCGTGGGTGTCGAGGTTCACCAGTTCCTGCCGGTTGGAGGAGTCGAGGTGGAAGTTGCCGATCGTGAGCTCGTCGCACTCGATGCGGATCGCGGTCGCCCGGGCGCCGTTCGCCAGCGGAACGGTGACGATGCCGACCTGGCTCGGGCCGGCGATCTTCAGCGTGTCACCCCAGGTGTTGGCCGACGGGGTCGTGAAGATGCCGTGATCGTTGTCGGCGCCGATGGCGACGAGCGGCGTCTGCGTCGTCGGGTCGCTCGGTGCGGGCGCGGTCGTCGTCGGCGTCTGGCCGGGGGCCGGAACCGAGCCGCCGCTCTGGCCAGGGATCTGGACGGAGGTGCCGCCGCTCGGATCGGGTTCGATGAGAGACCCGCCCGAGCCCGAGGATGGGGTGGGGCTCGGGGCGGGAGTCGTGGAGCTCGGCGTGGGTGTGGGCGACGGCGAGGGATCCGGCGAGCAGAAGATCAGCAGCACGCAGCCCGATTGCACGGCGGCCGGCTCAGCCGCCCGCGCCTGCTGCGGAGCCGCCGCGGCGAGCGCGACCGTCAGCGCGGCGACGGCCACTGCGGCACCCCCACGCATCACGCGACGGCGACGCGAGGTGTCGGGCCCCGGGGTCTCGTCGCCCGAGGCCGAGGGCGTGCGCAGCGAGGGCGGGATCACCGGCTCCGCATGGCCCTCGCCGTGAAGCACCCGCGAATGGGCGGGTTCCTGGCGGGCCGGTTCTGGCGAGGCATCCGCCCGCCTCGCCTCTGCCTGGGTCTTCGGCACCCACGCGACCACGAGGATGCCGCCGACCGCCGACAGCAGCATGCCGATGATGAAACCGCCGAGGTTCACGCCGATCAGCGAGTACAGCGACAGCAGCAGCGCGATGACGCCGTAGAAAATGCGGTGCACCGGCATGAGTGCGATGAGGATCGCGAGAAGCACCAGGATCGCCGGGACCACCAGCGCCTGCAGACCCTCGAGCCCCAGCTGGATGTGGATCTTCCCGATGTCGAGCTGGCCGGAGAAGAACTCCTCGATGCCGCCGATCGCGATCAGCACCGCGCCCCAGAACGGACGCTCTCGGCGCCAACGCGCGAAGGTGGCGCGTCGTGTCGTCACGAGTCGCGTGCCTTACTTGCCGGGGCAGCCGCTGCCGTCGGTCACGACCTTGAGGTGCATGTTCGACAGCGCCAGGGTGCCGGCCGTCGTGCTGTAGGCCGTCTGCGAGAAGTTCTTCAGCGTGATGCCCTCGGAGTCCTGAGCGAAGTCGCCCGCGGAGCCCTTGGCGCTGGTGACGACCGAGGCGGCGTCGGTGCCGATGCGGATGTTGCTGAACACCGCGTCGCCCTTGAGGTCGGTCATGCCGATCTGCAGATTCTGGGCCTTCACGGGCGCGCCGGCCTGGTCGCCCGCCGTGATGACCAGCCCGACCTTGCCGAGCGGGGTGTCGGTGACGACCTGCTGGCACAGGTTCGCGATCGTGGCGCTGCCGATGTTCGCGATGGCGACCGGGACCTGCTTTCCGTCCTGGAGCTTGGCGACGCCGCCGTACTGCGAGAACGAGGTGCCGTCGAGTTCGGTGCCGCCCATAGTGAAGGACTGACCCGAGATGGAGAACGAGACCGGCACGGCCCCCTGGGCGACACCGCCCATGACGACCGCCGCTGCGATTCCCACCGGAACGGCGACCATCGCGATGCGCCCCCCGCGCGACTTCACGATGCTCTTGAAGTTCATTGCTCCCCCTTTGGAACGGTGGCAAGACCACTCTGTCTTGCCCTGTTGAGGTTACAAGCCTATTGACAACCGGTCAAATAAGGGGCGGGCGAGTGCGGCGGATGACTCAGGCGCGGGATTGCGCCGAGGCGAGGTCGACCACCGCGAGGCAGCTGCGCTCGAGGAACACGACCAGCTCGTCGTGGCCGAGCTCATGGTTCACCGCGCCGTCGACCAGAGCCTGCTCGGCGAGTGACACCCAGGCGCGCAGAGCGACGTGCAGCCGCGAGCTCGGCGCGACGCCGAGCTCGCCGAACATGACCGACAGCCGCTCGGCCTGGGCCGAGCGCACCTCGTCGACGATCATGCGCACCGTCTCGTCGCCGGACGCCGCCCCGCGGACGAGCGAATAGAACGTCTGCCGGTGGTCGCGCGCGAACGTCACGAAGCGCTCGAGCGTGTCGTGCAGCCGCTCGGCCGGGCCGAGCTCGGGCCGCGGCTCGGTCGCGCGCATGAGGCTGTCACGCGCGGCGCGCACGAGCTCGTGGTGCAGCCCGGTCTTCGAGCTGAAGTAGTAGAACACCAGCCCGCGCGAGACACCGGCCTCGGCCGCGAGGAACTCGATCGTGACGTCCTCCAGGGGCCGGTCGGCGAGCGAGTTCACGCCCAGAGCGATCAGCTGCTTGCGTCGCTCCTCGGGCGTCATGCGCGTGCGGCGCTCGGTGCCTGGCATCCTCTGAGCCTACCGAGCGCCGGGTGGGCGCCCGCTGAGGCGTCGCCTCACTCGCAGATGATGTCGCCCGGCGCCGGCGCTGCGATGTCGACGGGTTGGTCGGCGGCGAGCGCGTCGCGGATCTCGGCGACGAGCTCGCCCACCGGGCGGGCGATGTCGAAGACCCCGCCCCGCTCGTCGGCGCCGAGCGGCTCGAGCGTCGCGAGCTGCGAATCGAGCAGGGTCGTCGGCATGTATTCGTGATGGCGGCCGGCGAGACGCTCGGCGAGCAGCTCGCGCGTTCCGCTCAGCAGGGCGAAGTACGCGTCGGGCGCGTACTCGCGCAACAGCTCGCGATAGGTGCGCTTGAGCGACGAGCAGGCGATGATCACGCCGTCGCCGACCGCCAGGCGCTCGCCGATCCGGAGCAGCCACGGCCAGCGGTCGTCGTCGGTGAGCGGGATGCCCGCCGCCATCTTCTCTTTGTTGGCAGCCGGGTGCAGGTCGTCGCCGTCGATGAAGATGCGACCGGATGCCGCGGCGAGGCTCTCGCCGACGGTGCTCTTCCCCGATCCGCTGACGCCCATGAGAACAATCGGTTGCAGTGTGACAGACGTCGCGGAATCCATGTCTCTATTCTGTCTAGGCTGAGCACATGACAGAGCAGTCCGTGGCAAATATCGGTGTCGTCGGCCTTGCGGTGATGGGGTCGAACCTCGCCCGCAACCTCGCCTCGCGCGAGGGCAACAAGGTGGCGGTCTTCAACCGCTCGTGGGAGCGCACCGAGACGCTGATCACCGAGCACCCCGAGGCGGGCTTCGTCGCCGCGCACGACTACGAGGAGTTCGCCGCGTCGCTGGCGCGCCCACGCACCGCGATCATCATGGTGCAGGCGGGCAGGGGCACGGATGCCGTGATCGACGAGCTCACGAAGGTCTTCGAGCCGGGCGACATCATCGTCGACGGCGGCAATGCGAACTTCCACGACACGATCCGCCGTGAGCAGGCGATCCGCGAGACGGGCATCCACTTCGTCGGCACCGGTATCTCCGGCGGCGAAGAGGGCGCGCTCAACGGCCCGTCGATCATGCCCGGCGGCTCGGTCGAGTCGTACAAGACGCTCGGCCCGATCCTCGAGTCGATCGCCGCCCGCGCCGAAGACGGCGAGCCGTGCGTGACCCACGTCGGCACCGACGGCGCGGGCCACTTCGTGAAGATGGTGCACAACGGCATCGAATACGCCGATATGCAGCTGATCGCCGAGGCCTACGACCTGATCCGCCGCGGCACTGGCAAGACGCCCGCCGAGATCGCCGACGTCTTCGACGAGTGGAACACCGGCGAGCTCGAGTCCTACCTCATCGAGATCACGGCCCAGGTGCTGCGCCAGACCGACGCCGAGACCGGCAAGCCGCTCGTCGACGTCATCCTCGACGCCGCCGGCGCCAAGGGCACTGGCGCATGGACCGTGCAGAACGCACTGGACCTCGGCGTTCCCGTCTCCGGCATCGCCGAGGCCGTGTTCGCCCGCTCGCTGTCCTCCAAGGCCGATCAGCGCGCGGCCGCCGCCGGCGTGCTGCCCGGGCCCAACAGCGAGGCCTGGAAGCCCTCCGACCCCGACGCGTTCATCGAGGACGTGCGCCAGGCGCTCTACGCCTCGAAGATCATCGCCTACTCGCAGGGCTTCGACGAGATCATCGCCGGCGCCGACCAGTTCGGCTGGGACATCAAGAAGGGCGACATCGCGAAGATCTGGCGCGCGGGCTGCATCATCCGCGCCCGCTTCCTCGGCCGCATCACCGAGGCCTACGCCGAGGACCCCGACCTCGTGGCCCTGGTGCTCGCGCCGTACTTCCGCGACGCCGTGACCGCCGCGCAGGGCGCGTGGCGCCGCGTCGTGGTCTCGGCCGCCGAGGCCGGCATCCCCAGCCCCGCGTTCTCGTCGTCGCTGGCCTACTACGACGGACTGCGCGCCGAGCGCCTGCCCGCCGCCCTCGTGCAGGGGCAGCGCGACTTCTTCGGCGCGCACACCTACAAGCGCATCGACAAGGACGGCATCTTCCACACCCTGTGGTCGGGCGACCGCACCGAGATCGAGACCGAGCCGAGCTGGCACTAGCCGCGCCCCTCTCGCCCTCATCGGCCGATCGCGCGGCGACAGTAGACACGGGAAAGACGCCCTCTTTCCGGCCGCTATTGTCGCCGCGCGGCCGTAGCGGCCCGCGATTCCGGCACCTAGTGTCGCCCGGCCGCGGCACGCACGTTCGGCTACAGGTCGAGGGCCTTCTGATTCCGGTCTTCGCGATGCTCGAGGACGCGGCGCATGAGCACTGAGCCCGCGACGGCGACACCCAACGGGGCGAGGAACTCGGGCGAGGCATCCGTCAACTCGAACACGATCGCGAGCGCCATGAGCGGCGCCTTCTGGCTTGACGCGAGCAGCGCCGCTCCCCCGACGATCGCGAACGCGGCGACGGGCGAACCGGGCCACATGAGCGCCCACGCGACGCCGATCGCCGCGCCGCCGGCAGCGCCGAGGGCGATCGCCGGCTGCAGCACACCGCCGGCAGCGCCTGAGCGGATCGTGAGCAGCGTCAGGACCGACTTGGCGGCGAACCCGATCACCAGAACGCCGACAGCGGCCCAGCCCGTCGAGTCGAACGCGTACTGGCCGAGCGCGCGCCCGTTGCCCATCACCTGCGGGAGCCAGATGCCGACGACGGCGACGATGACGGATGCCGCAGGCAGCAGCCACAGCACAGGCAGACCCGCGGGCTTGCGGCGCTCGGCCCACGCCGTCCAGTGCGCGAACCAATAGCCGAGGAAGCCGAACAGCGGGCCGAAGATCAGGGCGAAGACGGCGAGCGACCACGAGGTCTCGGCACCGTGGACCGCATAGAAGGCGTGGCCGCCCTCGACGACGCGCGCGACCGCCGCGGCGAGCGCCGAGGCGCCGAGCGCGACGCCGATCGCCTCGAGCGAGAGCTCGGCGAGCAGGATCTCGACCGTGAACAGCGCCCCGGCGAGGGGCACGTCGTAGACGCCGGCGAGCCCGGCGCCGGCGGCGGCCGCGACGACGAGCGTGCGCTCACGCGCATCGAGCCCGAACAGGCGGCCGAAGGTCTGGCCGATGAGCGCGCCGAGCTCGCGCGGGGCGACCTCGCGGCCGACCGGGGCGCCCGCGCCGACGATGAAGACCTGCAGTGCCGCGTGCACGATCGTCTGCCACCAGGGCATCTCAGCGCCGCCGACCGCCTTCTGCACACTCGGCACCGCGCGCGCCCGGGTGCGCAGCAGCCACCAGACCACGGCCGCGATGCAGCACGCGACGATCACCGAGACGAAGCGGCGCCACACGGGCGCCGCGACGGCGCCGGGGCGGCTCGGGTCCTCCCAGAAGCCGAACGCCAGTGTCTCGACGCCGCGGAAGAAGAGCGTGACGAGGCCCGCCATGACCCCGACGAGCAGCCCCACGATGAGGATGACGAGCGCGAGGCGGAGGATCCGTCGGGCGGGGGCGGGCATGGACTCGACGTTAGCGGGTCCGCTGCGGCATCAGCGACGGCGCAGCGTGGCCGGCGCCGGCCACGGCAGGGTCCACGTGGCGCGCCGGCGCCCAGGGGCCACCACGGCGGCGGAGCCGTATGCGTCGTCCACCACGACGATCGCGTCGACCGACACCTCGGAGAGCCGCACGGGCACCGCGACGCCGTCGCGCTCGAGCGACCAGCGCTCGGCGAGGAATCCGATGCCGAGCTCGTCGAGCACGCCCTCCGCGCGGTCGAGGTCGAGGGCGGCCGGTGCGGCGTCGCGGCCCAGCAGGTCGACGGGCATCCAGCCCTCGCCGTCGGGGCGCAGCCAGCCGACGAGCTCACGGTCGGAGCGGCGGAACTCGAGCCAGTCTGCGGGAACGCTCATCGCACCAGCCTCTCAGCCGCGCCGCAGCAGAACCAGCGTCTCGAAGTGGGCGGTGTGCGGGAACATGTCGAAGACCTGTGCGCGCACGGGGCGCAACGAGGGCATCTCGGCCAGGTCGCGCGCGAGGGATTCCGCGTTGCAGCTCGAGTAGAGCACGTGCGCGACGCCGCTGCTCTCGAGCCACGCGGCGAGCTCGGGGCCGATTCCGCGCCTGGGCGGGTTCACGACGACCAGATCGGGCGCGGATTCCTGCTGCTGCGCCCACTGGGTGGCATCCGCCGCGATGAACGTCGCGTCGATGCGGGCGGATGCCGCAGCCATGGCGGCCGACGCGACGGCGTCTTCGCTGATCTCGACGCCGGTGACGCGGAAGGAAGGGGTCTCGATACGCTCGCTGCGCTCGCTACTCGACCAGCGGGAAGTCGGGCGCTCGCTACTCGACCAGCGGGAGGCGAGAGCGCGGGCGAGGTGGAGCGCGAAGCCGCCGACGCCGCAGTACAGGTCCCAGGCGGAGGACGGGGCCAGCTCGGCGGCCCACGCGGCGCCCGTCGCGTAGAGCTGCGCCGCGATGCCGTGATTGGTCTGCACGAAGCTGCGCGGCAGCAGGTTGAGGGTGACGCCGTCGAAGGGAAGCTCGAGCGCGCTCTCATCGGTGAGAGCGCGCTCCTCGTCCCCCTCGAGCACCGCCTTGTGCTCGGGCAGCAGGTTCACGGTCGCGACGCGCAGCTGCGGCAGCTGCGCCTGCAGCGCCGGGAGGTGCTTGCGGATCCGCGCGACCGATTCCGTCGAGCGCAGCACGAAGCGCACCATCAGCTCGCCGCGGGAGTTCGTGGTGATGATCAGGTACTTCAGTTCGCCGCGCCGCGCTGGGATGTCGTAGGGCACGAGCCTCGCCGTGGTGATGAACGCCGAGAACGCGGGCAGGACCTCGCGGATCGCCGGCGCCACGATGGGGCAGCCCTCGAGATCGACGCCGTGCTGCTCGCCGTCGAGGATGCCGAGGGTCGGGGCATCCCACGTGCCGCCGATCACGAGCTTCGCCTTGGTACGGAAGCCGCCCGGCTCGCTCGCGACGGGCGCGCGCCACTCGATGCGTCCGAAGCCGTCGATCAGCTCTCGGGCGCGCGCCTGCTTCGCCGCCAGCTGCGCGTCGTACGCGATGTCGAGCAGCGAGCACGAGCGGCAGACGCCTGCGTCGAAGTAGGCGCAGCGGAGCGCCAGCGAGCGGCGCTGGTCTCCATTCGGCTTCGCCGAGTCGACCAGCGGAACCGGCTTCGCCGAGTGTGTCAGCGGGCTATGCCGCACCATCGAACATGCTCGTCACCGAGCCGTCGTCGAACACCTCGTGGATCGCCCGCGCGAGCAGCGGCGCGATCGACAGCACCGTGAGACGGTCCCAGCGCTTCTCGGCCGGCAGCGGCAGCGTGTCGGTGACGACGACCTGATCGATGAACTCGCTCTGCAGGATCTCGACGGCCGGGTCCGAGAACACCGCGTGGGTCGAGGCGACGACCACGCCGATGGCGCCGTTCTCCTTCAGCGCCTCTGCGGCCTTCACGATGGTTCGGCCGGTGTCGATCAGGTCGTCGACGAGCAGGCACACGCGGCCGCGCACATCGCCGACGATCTCGTGCACCGTGACGTCGTTGTGGACCTTCGGGTCGCGGCGCTTGTGGATGATCGCGAGGGGGACGCCGAGCTTGTCGCTCCAGGCATCCGCCACCTTGACGCGCCCCATGTCGGGCGAGACGACCGTGAGGGTCTCGGGGTCGAGCGACTGCTTGAAGTGCTCGAGCAGAACGGGCATCGCGAACAGGTGGTCGACGGGGCCGTCGAAGAAGCCCTGGATCTGCGCCGCGTGCAGGTCGACCGACATGATGCGGTCGGCACCGGCGACCTTGAACATGTCGGCGACGAGGCGGGCCGAGATCGGCTCGCGGCCGCGGCCCTTCTTGTCCTGCCGGGCATAGGGGTAGTACGGCGCAACGACGGTGATGCGCTTCGCGGATGCCCGCTTGGCGGCGTCGACCATGATGAGCTGCTCCATGAGCCACTCGTTGATCGGCCGCGTGTGCGACTGCAGCACGAAGATGTCGGCACCGCGCACGCTCTCATCGAAGCGCGTGTAGATCTCGCTGCCTGCGAAGGTGCGGATGTCGGTGGGCAGCAGCTCGATGCCGAGCTCGTCGGCCACGTCGCGCGCGAGCTCGGGGTGCGCCCGGCCCGAGACCAGCACCAGCCGGCGGCGTGCGTCCGACTTGATGCCCCACTGCGTCACGGATTCCGTCACCGGCCCCGCCCTTCCTCGTCGTGCGGCTCGGCCCCCGCAGAGGCCTGCGCTTCGCTCGCGGCCTGATCGGCCGCGCTTCCCGGGCGGTTGGA
Organism: Gryllotalpicola kribbensis; assembly: GCF_039538245.1. Lineage (NCBI taxonomy): Bacteria > Bacillati > Actinomycetota > Actinomycetes > Micrococcales > Microbacteriaceae > Gryllotalpicola > Gryllotalpicola kribbensis. The sequence continues at coordinate 16,397 of NZ_BAABBX010000005.1, read as the reverse complement.
GTGAACCCAACCCTCGCGGTTTCGCTGGGGAGAGACATTCAACGCGAGCGCGCCCGCCGGAACGTCTCTGCGAATCGTCGTCCCGGCGCCCGTGTAGGCTCCGGCTCCGATTCTAACGGGCGCGACGAAGACGTTGTGCGCGCCCGTCTTGACTCCCGCCCCGATCTCGGTGCGGTGCTTCTTCTCGCCGTCGTAGTTGGCCGTGATGCCGCCCGCGCCGATGTTCGCGCCCGCCCCGATCTCGGCGTCGCCGATGTAGCTGAGGTGCGGCACCTTGGCGCCTTGGCCGATCTTCGAGTTCTTCACCTCGACGAAGGCGCCGACCTTGCCGTCGGCGCCGATCACGGTGCCCGGGCGCAGGTAGGAGAACGGGCCGACGTCTGCGCCCTCTCCGATGACGGCGAGCGTGGCGTCCACTCGCCGCACGCGCGCTCGCGCGCCCACCTCGGTGTCGACCAGCGTCGTGTCGGGGCCGACCACGGCGCCCTCGGCGACGACGGTCGCGCCCTTGAGCTGCGTGCCCGGCAGGATCGTGACGTCGGGATCGAGCTTCACGGCGAGGTCGATCCAGGTGGTCGCCGGGTCCTGCACGGTGACGCCCGCGAGCTGCCAGCCGCGCACGATGAGCGCATTGAGCTGCGCCGCCGCCTCAGACAGCTGGGCGCGGTCGTTGATGCCCTCGACCTTCCAGCTGTCGGGAGTGGGCACCGCCGCGACGTCCATGCCGGCGGCGCGCAGGGCCGCGATGACGTCGGTGAGGTACTTCTCGCCCTGGGCGTTCGCGGTGGTCAGGTGCGCGAGCTTGTCGCGCAGCGCGGCCACGCCGAAGACGTAGACACCCGCGTTGATCTCATCGATGGCGCGCTCGACCCTGCTCGCGTCCTTGTGCTCGACGATGCGCGCGAGGGCCCCGTCCGCATCGCGCACGATGCGGCCGTACCCGGTCGGGTCCGGCACGACGGTCGACAGCAGCGTGCCGCTGTCGGAGGCCTGCCGGTGCGCCTCGACCAGCGCCCGCAGGGTGTCCGCGTCGAGCAGGGGCACATCGCCCGACAGGATCAGCACATCGCCGTCGAAGTCGTCGGGCAGCGCCGCCACCGCGAGCTCGACTGCGCGGCCGGTGCCGGGCACCTCGTCCTGGTCGATGAGGCGGGCGGATGCCGCGAGCTCGGCGACCGCCGCCGCGACGCGGTCGCGCTCGTGCCGCACGACGACGAGCAGGTGCGCCGCGTCGAGCGCCTGCGCCGAGTTGAGCACGTGCCCCAGCAACGGGACGCCGGCGAGTTCGTGGAGCACCTTCGGGGTCGCGGACTTCATCCGCGTTCCCTGCCCGGCTGCCAGGACGACGATGGCGAGGCGGCTGTCGGTCACAGAGCCATTATGGCTGCAAGCACCACCTCGGCCGAGCGGGCGGCCGCGTCGTCGACATGGGTGAGGAACTCGGTGCCGTCGGGCGCGCAGAGGTCGCTGATGGCACGGATCGACACGAAGCGCTGCCCATGGGTGTGGGCGAACTGCGCGATCGCCGCGGTCTCCATGTCGACCGCCACGACGTCGGGGAAGTCCTCACGCAGGCGCAGCGCACGGTCGGCGATGACGAAGGCCTCGCCCGAGCCGATCGCCCCCGACTGCACGGCGATCTCGCCGGCGTGCACTGCGAGCGCCCGCTCGGCGAGGGTCTCGTCGGGGGCATAGTCGGCCGGCATGCCGGGAACCTGGCCGAGCACGTAGCCGAATGCTCGGGCATCCGCGTTCAGGTTCACATAGCGCGACCCGACGATGACGTTCCCGACCTCGACGCCCGCCGCAAGACCGCCCGCGGTGCCGGCGCTGATGACGGGCGCGTCGGCGCCGAGCGTGTAGAACGCGTAGGCCGCAGCCGCGGTGGCGTTCGCGAAGCCGATGCCGGCGCGCAGCAGCACGAGCCGCTCACCGCCGAGCTCGAGGTCGCGGCGCACCGCGTGCGCATTCGTCGCGACCTCTGTCACGCGGTCGGCGCGGTCGAGGAAGGGCGCGGCCTCTTCCTCCATCGCGACGATGACGACGGATGCCGAAGCCTGGGCATCCGTCATGCTTCGACCTGGCTCCACTCGTCGCGCTTGGCGAGGAACTCGCGTGCCGCCTGCTGGGCGCCCTCGAGCGAGTGGTTCGCGCCCCAGCCGCACTGCACCTCGTTGGCGGCGGGCACCTCGGTGGCGGTCGTGATGTCGGTGAGGGTCTGCTCGATGAGGGTGAGCACATCGTCGTAGGCCGGCTCGCCCTGGAGGATCAGGTAGAAGCCCGTCTGGCAGCCCATCGGCGAGAAGTCGATGACGTCCTTGCTGTGGTTGCGGCTCTTCTCGGCGAAGAGGTGCTCGACCGAGTGCACCGTCTTCATCTCGAGATGGCCCACGTTCGGCTGGGCGAAGCGCACGTCGTACTTGACGATGACATCGCCCTTCGGGAGGACCTTGCGGTCGGCGAGGCGCACGTACGGCGCCTTCACGGTGCGGTGGTCGAGGTTGAACGACTCGACGTTCATGCGCTGCTGATCGGTCATGCGTCGATTCTTGCAGGCACGTGCCATGAGCGCGGTGGAGGTTACATCGTTTGAATCAGGCCGCCGTCGATCGTGACCGAGGCGCCGCGCTCGGCATCCGCCTGCTCCGCCCGACGCAGCCAGCGCGAGCCGGCGCCTTCCCCGGCGGCCTCGTCGCCCGGGTTGAAGAGAGTGCACTTCCCGAGCGAGAGGCAGCCGCACCCGATGCATCCGTCGAGATCGGACGCGAGCCGCTGCAGCACCTCGATGCGCCGCTCGACCAGGGTCGCCCAGTGCCGCGACATGCGCGTCCACTCCCGCTGGGTGGGCGCACGGTCGCGCGGCAGCTCGTCGAGCGCGTCGGCGATCTGCTGCAGGCTGAGGCCCACGCGCTGCCCGGCGGCGACGACGGCCAGCCGGCGCAGCGTGTGCCGTGGAAAGGCGCGGCGACCGCCCGTCGTGCGCACGGCGTCGATGAGGCCGCGCTCTTCGTAGTAGCGGATCGTGGGCACGCTCACGCCGGCGCGCCGCGCCACCTCGCCGATGCGGAGAAGCTCGTTGGGGGCGATGTGGGGCACGTCACGAGTTTCTCGCCAGGAGGGCTTGACCTCAAGTCGACTTGAGGTTGTCTGATCGAGTCATGCGAATCACCGACGTCGTTCTGCCCACCAGAGACCTTGATGCGACCGAGCGCTTCTACCGCGACCGTCTCGAGGTGCCCGCCACGCGCTCGGGCGCCCGCCTCACGGTCGAGATCGGGGCGTCGCGCCTCCTGTTCGAGCAGGGCGACTACGCCGGCTCCCAGCACCTCGCCATCACGATCCCGACCGGCTCGTTCGCTGACGCGAAAGCGTGGATCGCGACGAGGGCGGCGCTGCTGCGCGACGAGGCCGGCGCCGACGAGTTCGAGACCAGCCCCGCCTGGAACGGCCGCTCGGTCTACTTCGACGGACCCGACGGCCAGGTGCTCGAGCTCATCGAACGGCGCGATCTCGACAAGAGGATGCCCGCGCCGTTCGGCCCGCGCGGTCTGCTGTGCATCAGCGAGGTCGGCATCGCCGTGCCTGACGTGCCCGAGGCCGTCGAGCGGCTTCGCGGCCGCGGCGTGCCGCCCTACGGGAATCCGCCGGGGACTGCGTTCGCCGCCGTCGGAGACATCCACGGCCTGCTGATCCTCGTCGCCGCCGGCCGTGCCTGGATGCCGACCACCGACCGCCGCGCGCAGAGCGCGCCGATCACGGTGCGCGCGGAGGGAGTGCGTCGCACGCCGCTCGCACCCGACGCCGCACTCGAGCCCGCGAGCTGACGCCCGCGGACCGACTCGGCGTCGAGCTGAGAGAGCTCCCCACGTGCGACTGCTCGCGTGCACCGACGCACCTCGTCGACTACCGTTGAGAGCATGTCCGACCTCGACGCGAACAGCCTGATCGTCAGGCGTCTGGAGGTCGTCGGCGCTGTCGCCGGCTCGAGATAGGCCCGTCCCCGTCTGCTTTCGACCACTGGCGCTTCCCGCGCCGGGCCCTTTCTCGACGGAGTGCGCCACCGTGCGCCTCACGACAATGCCGACACGACAGGTTTTTCACTCATGCAACCGCTCACCGAGCAGCAGCTCAAGCAGTCCTTCGTCAACACCTCCCTTCGGGAGCGCAACTCCATCAGCATCCCCAGCCTCGACGACGTCCGGTGGGACGAACTCGACTATCTCGGCTGGCGCGACCGCAAGATCGACAACGTCGGCTACGTCGTCGCCTGGGTCGACGACGAGCCGGTCGGGGTGATGCTGCGCACCGGCAACGGCCGCACCCGCACCCGCCCGCAGTGCGCGTGGTGCGAAGATGTCCACCTTCCGAACGAGGTCGTGTTCTTCAGCGCGAAGCGCACCGGGCAGGCGGGTCGCAACGGCGACACCGTCGGCACGCTCGTGTGCGCCGGGTTCGAGTGCTCGGCCAACGTGCGAAAGAGGCCGCCGCTCGCCTACGTCGGATTCGACGTCGAGGCGGCGCGGCAGGAGCGCATCGAGACGCTGCGCTGCAACGTGACCCGGTTCGTCTCGGCGGTGCGCGCGCGTTAGGCAGGCGGGCGGTGCGCTCCGCGACCTGGATTCGAACCAGGACTTAACGGCTCCAAAGGCCGTCGTGCTGCCGTTACACCATCGCGGATCGGTTACCAGTCTGGCATTGCTCTGCTCGGTAGGCTGACCGCATGGCCGCACCCCAGGACGAAGTCGACAGCATCGTCGGCGCGTGGCTGCGCGAGCGACCCGACCTCGACTTCGCCCCCCTGCAGGTGCTCTCACGCGTGGACCGCCTGTCGCGCCACCTCGAGTCGGCGCGGCGGGCGGCCTTCACCCGCTCGAGCCTGCAGTCGTGGGAGTTCGACGTGCTGGCCGCGTTGCGCCGCGCCGGAGCGCCGTATCAGCTGTCACCGAAAGCGCTGCTGCAGCAGACGCTGGTCTCATCGGGAACGATGACGAACCGCATCGACCGGCTCGTGCAGCGCGGCTTCGTGGAGCGGCTCTCCGACCCCGCCGACGGGCGCGGCGTCCTGGTGCGGATGACCCGGCAGGGGCTGACTCATGTCGACGCGGCCATCACCCGGCTGGTCGACGCCGAAGCGGGCATCCTCAAGAGCCTCAGCGCCCATGACCAGAACCGGTTGAGCACGCTGCTGCGCAAGCTGACCGTCGATGTCGACGAGCCATGAGCGGCCGCGACGGCGACGTGCGCATTCGCAACGCCGCCCCTGAGGATGCCCCGGCGCTCGTCGCCCTGCGGCTCGCCTGGGAGCGCTCGCGCTCTGCACCCACCGGCGAGGAAGCCGCGTATGTCGCGGCGATGACCACCTGGATCGCGGAGCATCGCGAGAGGGTGATCGGCAAGCTCGCCGAGCTCGACGGGCGGATCGTGGGCATGGCGTGGCTCGCCGTCGTCGACCGCGTTCCCGTGCCGACCGACTTCGACCGCCGCAGCGGAGAGGTGCAGAGCGTCTTCGTCGATGCGTCGTTGCGGGGCCGGGGCATCGGCCGTGCGCTGATGGACGCGATCGCGGCCGAGGCGCGGGCGCGGGGCATCCACCGCATCGTGCTGCACTCGACCCACGAGGGCGTCGCGTTCTACCGGCGCAGCGGCTGGGTGAACGCGGAGACCCTGCTCGAGGTCGAGCTCTAGTTGTTGCTAGCCGTGACGGGGCTGTTGATGGCTGCCATGTCGGGCGTGGTGAGCAGTTCGGCGTAGGCCGCAGGGCTCATGGCGTTGATCATGAGGCGGCCGGAGACGTCGGCTTTGACGTATTCGACGGCGAGCAGCGCGATGACGGGGTTGGTGGTGAGGGTGGCCTGGTCGGGGGTGCGGTCGCCGAACTCGGCTACGACAGCGTCGGTGTCGTCGGCTACGACGACGGCGAGGCGCCGGCCGGAGAGGCGCAGCCTCGCGCTGGCGCCGCATTCGGCCATGTCATAGCTGTGCGGTCCGGTGAGGGTGCGGGTGCCATAGATCGCGACGTGGGTCTCGATGCCGCGTGCGGATGCCGCTTCCAGTAGCGGGCCGAGCGTGTCGAGTTCCTCGTCCCACAGACCGGCGAAGATCGTGCGCCGGGCGTGCTCGATGGCCCGGCCGATGGACTGCACGATGGCGTCGCGCCCGCTGAGCGACCACACGAGTCCGGGCTCCTGCTGCGCGGGGAGCTGCTCGAGTGCGGCCTCTGCGGCGGCGAGGTCGGCGTCGAAGCGCTCGCGCAGTTCTTTCAGCAGAGCGGTGTGCGGGGTCGCGGTGTAGCGCACGGGTTCGGAGCGGTTGACGAGCACGGCGCCGCGGGCTTCCAAGCGGCCGAGGGTCTCGTACACCTTCGACGGCGGCATACCGGCGCGGCGTCCGACCTCGGCGCCCGTGAGGGCGGCCTGCCCGACGAGGGCCGCGTATGCCTGGGCTTCGTACTGGGTGAAGCCGAGGCGGGTGAGCGAGGCGACGAGTTCGGTGTCGACGGGCATGGGCCGATTCTATCGATTTGCCTTCTCTGCAACTACTCGGGTAGTTAATGAATCCCTGAGTTACTACCCGAGTAGTTGAAGGAGTTCGGATGCGCAAGCTGGTCAGCACGGGGTCGCCGTGGGAGTCGAAGGTCGGGTACTCCCGCGCCGTGGTCATCGGGAACGCGATCTTCATCTCCGGAACCTCTGGGGAAGGCGAGGACGTGTACGCGCAGACGCGCAATGCGCTTCAGACGATCGAGAAGGTCCTCGCCGAGAACGGCTTCGCCCTGGCGGATGTCGTCCAGAGCCGTCTCGCGGTGGCGGACTTCGACCACTGGGAGGACGCCGCCCGCGCCCACGGCGAGGCCTACGGCGAGATCCGGCCCGCGTTCTCTCTCGTGCACGCGCTGCCGTTCGTCGAGGACGCGATCCTCGTAGAGGTCGAGGCTGTGGCAGTGCGGGCCTCGGCATGACCGAGGGTGCTGTCGGCGTGCGGCTGCCGGGTGCCGCCGTTGCGGTGCTTGCAGTCGCCGCCGGCGGCGCGATCGCCAACGACTACGCCATCCAGCCCGCACTCGCCCAGGTCGCCCGCGACTTCGGAGCGCCGGTCCCGCTAGTCGCGGTCGTCGCATCGGCGGCGATGGCCGGCTACCTGGCCGGGCTCGCCCTCCTCGTGCCGCTCGCCGACCGGCTCAACCCTCGCACCCTCATTCCGGTGCAGCTGCTGGTCCTGGCCGGGGTCCTGGCGTTCGCGGCCGCGGCGCCGAGCCCCGGCGTTCTCATCGGATGCTTCGTCGTCATCGGCGGGCTGACGACGGTCGCGGCTCAGGCCAGCGCCGTCGTCGGCAAGCACTCCGATCCCGGCCGTCGCGGCGCGCGCATGGGGGCTGTGTCCGCCGGGATCTCCGCCGGCATCCTCCTCAGCCGCTTCGCCGGCGGCGTGCTGGCTGACTGGATCGGCTGGCGCGGCGCGCTGCTGGCCTTCGCCGCGTTCGTGGCCGCGACGGCACTGGCGGCCTTCTCACTCCTGCCGTCCGGCAAGGAATCCCCGTCCGGCAGCTACCTCGCCTCTCTGCGCGCCCTGCCCGGGCTGCTGCGCACACGTCCGCGGCTGCGCCATGCGACCGCCGCGGGCATGCTCTGGTTCTTCGCCTTCAACCTCGTCTGGGTCGGCCTCGCCCTCCGCCTCGCCGAGCCGCCCTACACGCTCAGCCCCGCCGCGATCGGGCTCTACAGCCTCGCCGGGGTCCTCGGACTCGTCGTCACCCGCACCGCCGGGCGGCTTTCCGACCGCTTCGGCAACCGCGCCGTCATGACGACAGGACTCACCGTTGCCGCCTGTGCCGCGCTCGTACTCACCTTCGGCCTCGGCAACCCCGTCGCGACCGCGGCCGCACTCGCGCTCTTCGACGCCGGATGCTTCGCCGCCCAAGTCGCCAACCAAGCCGGCATCGTGGCCATCGACCCCGCCCGCTCCGGGGCCCTGAATGCCGCCTACCTCACCCTCTACTACGCCGCCGGCGCGATCGGCACCGCCATCGCCGGAACGATCGTGGCCGCCGGCTGGCCGGCCATCACCCTGCTCGCGGCCGCCGCCGCAGCCGCCGCGGTGCTTCTGACGAGAATCAAGCGACGACGCGTCAACAACGTCCTGACCTCATACATCTAGCTCTACTTCCGAGCGGGGCGCCGGCGCCTGTGGAAAAGTCGAGGGCGCCACGCATTGTGTGAATAAGTATTCGAACTGATGTCTGGTCAATGTCACAGTGCCGTCGTATACTTGTTCACATGTCGAGGGTCGGGTCCGCTGCGTGCGATGCGCTGGCGCGCGTGCGCGCCGTGCTTCCGGTGGACCCCGCGACCCTGTCCGACGGCCAGCTCGTGGGGTTCGCGGAAGATCTTGCCGCCCTGCACCGACACCTGGACGCCCTGGACCTTGCTGTCGCCGGCGAGGTTGCCGCGCGCTCGGCCGACGGAGCTGCGGATTCCCTCGCCAGAAGGCTGGGGTTCAAGACCGCCGCCGGCGCGATCCAAGGCATCACGAAGACCTCCGGGAAGGAGGCCGCGAAGCTCGTGGCCCAGGCCACGGAGCTGAAGAGATTGCCCGTCGTCGAGCAGGCGGTACTCGACGGCCGCATCGGCCGAGAATCGGCCTCGGCGATCACGGGAGAACTGCAGAAGGCCGCCGGCGAGGACCTTGCGCGTGCGGATGCCGGCGAGCTTGCGGCCGTCGAATCGGAGCTCGTGGAACTCGCGGTCACCGCGGGGGCGGATGAAGTGAAGGCGCGCGCGGCGCAGAAGGCCGCCGCGTTGGAGCTCGCAGCCATCGAAGACCAGGCACGCACGGCGATGGCGGAGCGCTACTTCCACATCGGCCCGACCGTGGACGGGCAGGCGCGCGTCTCCGGGTTGCTGCCGGCCGGGCACGCCGCCGTCGCCCGCAGCCTGTTCGACGCCTACGTGAACCCGAAAGGGAAGAGGACCGTCTCGTTCACCCCCGCCGAGGAACAGACGCCCGAGGATGCGCGCACGGCCGGGCAGAAGCGTGCCGACCTGTTCCGGGACATCTGCGCTGCCCAAGCCCGATCGGCCGAGGCACCCGACATGGGCGGCGATCACCCGACGGTGTGGGTCTCCACCACGCTCGCCGAGCTCGAGGCCGGGGTCGGCACCGCGTTCTATGCGGGGACCCCCGGGCCCGTTTCCGTTCAGGAAGCCGAGCAGGCCGCCTGCGCCGGCGGAATCCAGACCGTCATCTTCACCCCCGAGGGCGACCTGCTGCGCCTCGGGCGCGAGGTGCGCGCCTTCACGCGCCGCCAGCGCCGCGCGATCGCCGTGCGAGACGGGGGCACCTGTCTCATCCCCGGCTGCGACGTGCCCGCACAGTGGTGCGAGGTCCACCACGTCGTCGCCTTCGCCGACGGCGGGGCGACGGATGTCGGCAACGGAGTCAATCTCTGCTGGTTCCACCACCACGACATCGACGCGGGGCCGTGGCACATCAGAATGATCGACGGCCTTCCGGAAGTCCGCTATGCCGCGATGGGGCGCGACACTGGTTGGAGGCCCGCCGGCAACCGCGCAGCCAGCAGGTCCAAAGCTGAAGCGCCGCCCGGAGCACCGCCGCCGGGGTGAGCCGGGGCAACGCGCGTGCCGCCGGAGTGAGCCGGGGCAGCGCGTGGCGCCGCGCGCGTGGCGCACGTGCGCGGGTGCGCACAGGTACGCAGGGTGCACACAGGTACGCGGGTGCGCGCAGGTGCGCGGGTGCGCGCAGGTACGCAGGTACGCAGGTACGCGCGGGTGCGCAGGTGCTTCGCTACCCGGCGTGCCTACACATCGACGGGTTCGAGGCGCGCCGCTCGGCGGGCCGCCGCGGCCAGATCCTCGAGGAGCGCCTCGGTGTCGTCCCACCCGATGCAGGCATCCGTGATCGACTTGCCGTACACGAGGCCCTCGAGGCCCGCATCCGTCAGCTTCTGCGCCCCCGGCTCGATGAAGCTCTCGACCATGACGCCCGCGATCGGCTCGCCGTCGGCGATCTGCGCGGCGAGCTCGTGTGCGACCTCGAGCTGGCGGACGTGGCTCTTGCCGCTGTTCGCGTGGCTCGCGTCGACAATGATGCGCGGCGACAGGCCCGCGCGTGCGAGCAGGCGCGCCGAGTAGATGACGTTGTGCGTGCCGTAGTTCGGGCCGAAACGGCCACCGCGCAGGATCACGTGACCCGCACCGTTGCCACGGGTCGTCACGATGGCGGCGCGGCCCTCGTCGTCGATGCCGAACGTCGTGTGCTGCTGCGCGGCGACGGTCACGCCGTCGATGGCGACCTGGACATCGCCGTCGGTCGCGTTCTTGAAGCCGATCGGCATACCGAGGCCCGACGCCATCTGGCGGTGGATCTGGCTCTCGGTCGTGCGGGCGCCGATCGCGCCCCAGCTGACCAGGTCGGAGATGTAGGAGGGGCTGACCGGCTCGAGGAACTCGGTGCCCGCAGGCAGGCCGAGCTCGACGACGTCGAGCAGCAGCTTGCGGGCGACGCGCAGCCCGGTCGCGATGTCGTGCGTGCCGTTGAGGTGCGGGTCGTTGATGAGGCCCTTCCACCCGCCCGTCGAGCGCGGCTTCTCGAAGTACACGCGCATGACGACGAGGATGTCGTCCTTGAGCTTCTCGGCGATGGGCGCCAGTCGGCGCGCGTAATCGAGAGCGGCCTCGGGGTCGTGCACGCTGCAGGGGCCGACGACGACGAGCAGGCGATCGTCCTGCTCTTGCATGATCGCGTCGATGTCGGCGCGATGGCGGGCGATCTGCGCCGCGGCCTCGGCGGTGATCGGCAACTCTGCCTTGAGCTGGTTGGGCGTGGGCAGCGGCTCGAAGGTGGCCGCACCGAGATCGTTCGACATGGGTTCCTCTTCTCCTCCCGGGCGGAAGGCCTTCAGCCCGACGCCTAGAAAGACGAATGGCAGAGAACTTTCGTCTCTGCCTGGCTGAAGGTGGGGTTCTGGTTGCGTCAGAGTGCCGGCACCTCAGCCGGAGCCTCATACGCATACCAGAAACGGTTCATGCCGCTGAGGTTATCACGGTGAGTGCTCGCCGGGTCCGCGGCGTGTCCCCTGGCCGCAACACGGAACCGTGACCACTATGGGGGCCATGCCCACAGACGTCGGCGGCGAGTGGAACCGCGACGCCGCCTACCACCCCTGGATCCAGCGCATCGCGGCGGAGCACGCCGGCGACGTGCTCGACGTGGGCTGCGGCGACGGCCTGCTCGCCCTGCGCCTCGCCGAAGTCTCACGCAGCGTGGTCGGCATCGACAAGGACCCGGTTGCGATCGCCCAGGCCCACAAGCGGCTCAGCATGGTGCCGAACACCGACGTCGCCGTGTCCGAGTTCGGCACAGAGTGGGGCCTCACCCCTGAGAGCTACGACGTCATCACGATGGTCTCCGTGCTGCACGAGTTGCCGTTGCTGCCCGCCCTCGCACGGGTGAGCGAGCTGCTCAAACCGGGCGGCACCCTCATCGTCGTGGGCCAGGCGTCCGCGGTGACGCTGGTGGAGCGCGCCGTGCAGTGGGCGTCGGTGCCCTACTCGCGCGCGCTGCAACTCTTCTATACCTGGCGCGGCATGTATCGGCCCGAGTTCGCGTCTGTCGCACCCGTCGAACCGGCGTACTCCTTCGCAGACGTGACGGATGCCGCGGCCGAGCTGCTGCCCGGCGCCGAGCTGCACCGCGGACTGCTCGGCAGGTACCGGCTCACCTGGGCCAAGCCGGTCACGGTCGCGACTCCCGAAGTCGACCTCGGCGCGATGGCTGCGGCCTCCTCCGAGGCGCGTGCGGGCGCGGCATCCGCCGATGATTCAGAGGACGCCCGCGTGCTCGCCCGCGACGATGTCGATGAGCTGTCGCACCTGTTCGACCAGACGCGCGAGGTGCCGACGATCGAACCACGGGGCGACGCGCGCCGCAGCGCGTAGGGCGCGCTCCCGTAGCCTCGGTCACGTGAGTGATGGTTCGGCCGCAGAGTCGCCCGCGCCCGCGCCCACGCTGCGCGCGGTGTTCGCGGGGCCCCGCGGGCGGTTGCTGATAGCGCTGCTCATCGGGGAGTTCGGCGGCGCGGTGCAGGGCATCGCCTACTCCACCGTGCTGCCGCTCGCGGCATGCGATCTGCACGGGTCTGCGCTGTACGGCGCGACGCTCGCCGCGGCCACGCTCTCGTCGATCTTCATGCTCGCTCTCGGGCCCGCGCCCCTCGAGCGGCTCGGGTTCTCTGCGGCGATCGGCATCGCCACCGTGCTCTTCGCGATCGGCGCGGCGCTGTCGGCGCTCGCGCCCGACATGGTGTGGATCCTGATCGGGAATGTGATCAGGGGGCTCAGCATGGGCATCATCGCCGGGCTCGGCTACGCCGCCCTCGGCTCGCTGTACGAAGACGCGCTGCGCCCGCGCGTCTTCGGGCTGTTCGCGTTCATGTGGCTCGTGCCGTCCCTCGTCGGGCCGCTCGTGAATGCGGGCATCGCCTCCGCCGTCGGCTGGCGCTGGGCCATGGTGTGGCCGGCGGTGCTCGTGATCGGCGGGCGCGTGCTGATGTGGCGGTCGGCGGCGATCATTCCGAGACAGCGCAGTGGCGCGCGCGTGAGCCCCCTGATCGGGTTCGGTGTCGTTGGCGCCCTCGTGCTCGCGTCGTGGACTTCGTCAGAGCAGGGGCCGTGGGCATGGCTCGGGTACCTCGTCGGCCTGTGCGCCGCAGTCGGACTGTCTCTTCTGCTGATCGTGCGGGCCTCGGGCGGCGCCCGGCGACGGGTCTTCGCGCTCACGGCTTTCTTCGGCTCGTGCGTCGTCTACTTCGCGGCAGAGTCGGTGATGCCCCTCGCGGTGGTCGGCGGCCTGGGCGGTTCGGTGCTCGCCGGGGGTCTCGTCGTCGGGGCGGCCGGCGTCGGCTGGTCGCTGCTCGGGCTGGTTCCCGTGCGCGGCGTGCCCGGCCAGGGGCGCCTGTTCGGCCGGGCACCGATGGGCGTGATGCTCGTCGGGCTCGGCATGATCGCATTGGCGCTCGCCGTGCTTTCGCGCTCGGCGACGATCGGGGTTCCGGTCGCCGTCGCAGCGGGCGCCGTCATCGGGGTCGGCATGGGAATGGCCTACACGGTGCAGTCGGCAGCCAACTTCAACGATCTCGAGCCCACGCGTGTCTCGGCCGTCGCAACCGCCGCCGCATTCGCCGAGACCGGCTCGATCACCGTCGGCTCACTGCTCACCGGCGGCAGCTATTCGCTCGCGACCTCGGCCGGGGCGCACGCCGCGTCGACACTCGCCACCGGCTTCCTCGTTCTCGCGGCGCTGGCCGTCGTCGTCACGGCGCTGACGACCGCGGCGCTGCGGCGGCCTGACAGAGTTGTTCCGTGAACTCCTCGCTGCCAGAGACCGCCGTTCCCCAGACCGACTTCGCCGCACTCGCCGACGCCGCCTGGCCCGCGCTCGAGCGCGCCCGCGTGGGCGCCTGGCAGGTGCGCTTCGCCGAGGGTGTGACGAGGCGCGCCAACTCGGCATGGCCCGCCGGCGGCGAGGCGGATGCCTCACCCGGCGCCCTCGCCGCCGTCGAGAGCGCCTACCGCGAGCGCGGCCTGCCGCCCCTGTTCCAGCTGTCGGGCAATGACGGTGCGGTGCGGCAGCGGCTCATCGGCCGCGGCTACCGCGTCGCCGACGAGACGCTCGTGCTCGCGGCATCCGTCGCCCCGCTCTTCGACACGTCGACGGATGCCGCCGTCGAGCTCGCCGATGAGCCGAGCGCCGAGTGGCTGGCCGTGTGGTGGGCGGTGGACGGACGCGGCGGCGACGCAGAGCTCGACGTCGCCCGGCGCATTCTCACCGGTGTGCCGGCCCTGTACGCCGGCCTGCGGGTCGATGGCGCGGTCGTGTCGGTCGCCCGGCTCGCTCTCGTCGGGGGCGGCTGGGGCGGCCTCTACACCGTGGCGACGCTGCCCGATCACCGCCGGCGCGGCTACAGCGAGCGTGTCGTGCGCGCGCTGCTCGCGGCAGGGGCTGCGCGCGGGGTGAGGGATGCCTGGCTGCAGGTGCTCGCGTCGAACAGCGGCGCCATCGCGCTGTACTCGCGCGTCGGCTTCACCGAGGCGGGCCGGTACAGCTACCTCGTCGGCCGGCTCGCGGTGCCGCCGGCAGGGGCCTGTCGCGCCTGAGGGCGTCAGCCCTCGAGCTGCTCGGAGAGCTCGAGCCAGCGGGTCTCAAGCTCGGCGAGCTCGGTCTCGAGCGCGCGCAGCGCCTCGGTGAGCTCGCCGAGGCCGACGTAGTCGGACTGGTCGTGCGCCGCCAGCCGGTCGTGTGCGGCCGCGATCTCGCCCTGGAGGCGCCCGATGCGACGGTCGATCGAGGCGATCTCCTTCTCGGCCGCGCGGCGCTCGGCGCCGGTGAGAGCCGCGCTCGAGGTGCTGGTGGCGCCCTTCGCCTGCGGCGCGTCGACGCTCGCGGCGGTGGCCGGTGAGGCATCCGCCGCCTGCTGTGCCCTGCGCAGCTTCAGGTACTCGTCGACGCCGCCCGGCAGCTGACGCAGGTGGCCGTCGAGGATCGCGTACTGCTGGTCGGTGACCCGCTCGAGCAGGTAGCGGTCGTGCGAGACGACGATGAGCGTGCCCGGCCACGAGTCCAGCAGGTCCTCGATGGCGGCGAGTATGTCGGTGTCGAGGTCGTTCGTCGGCTCCACGAGCATTTCGGGGTCTGACACAGAAAGCGCACCTACTCGACATGGAATCTACTACCGCACTCATCTACACCCGGGCCTCGATGGATCGCCTCTATCTGAAGCGCTCGGTCGGCGACCAGGAGACAGACTGCCGCGCCTGGTGCGAGCAGCAGGGCTGGCAGGTCGGCCGGGTCATCACCGACGCGAACCGCTCCGCCTCCCAATGGCGCACGAGGGAGAGGGAGGGCTTCGAGGAGGCGTTGCACCTGATCCGCTCTTCATCGTTCGACGCGTTCGTGACCCGGGAGCCGTCCCGGGCGGGCCGGGAGATGCCGGCGTATGTGCAGTTGCGGGCGGCGTGCCAGGAGGCGGGCGTGCTGTATCTGACGAAGGGGCGGGTCTACGACTTCTCCCGTAGTGACGACGCGTTCATGATGGGGCTGGAGTTCCTCACCGCGGAGAAGGACGCGGCGACCATCCGCGAACGCCAGCTGCGGACGGTACGGTTGAACGCGCAGAAGGGCCGCCCGCACGGGCAGCTGCCCTACGGGTACCGGCGCGTCTACGAGACGACCACCGGGGTGCTGCTGCGGCAGGAGATCGACCCCGTCCAGGCGAACCTCATCCGCACCGCGGTGGAGGAGATCATGCGGGGCGTCCCGGTCAACCGGATCATCACCCGGCTGAACCGGGAGGGCGTGCCGACGCCGAAGAAGCCGACCAGCGACCACTCGCGCGGGTGGATGAACGCGACGCTGCGGCAGATCATCCAGAACCCCACCATTGCCGGTTTGCGCGTCTACCGGGGCGAGATCATCGGCCAGGCCGACTGGCCCGCGATCCTCCCAGTCAAGCAGTGGGAGGAGGTCAACCAGATCCTCAACGATTCCGCCCGCCGCGTCCGCTACGTCGAGGAGGACAACCACAGCCACCCAAAGTGGCTGCTGTCCCACATCGCCAAGTGCGGCTACTGCGGGCGGCCCCTCGTGCGCTTCCTCGGCGTGATCCCCCGCAAGGACGGCAGCGTGCGCAACAACTACGCCTGCCAACACACCGGCTGTCGCAAGATCAGCATCGACGTCGAACGCACCGACACCTACGTCACCGCAGTCCTCATCGGCTGGCTCACCAAGCCCGAGAACCTCGCCATCCTCTCCGACCCCGAAGACCAATGGCTCGACCGCGTCAAAGAGGCCCAAGCGCTCGTCGCCGAGCTCCGGCAGCGACTCGACGAGGCCGCCAAGGAGTACACCGAGGGCCGGATCAGCCTGTCAATGCTCTCGAACATCGAGCAACGCCTCACCCCGCAGATCGAACAAGCCAGCAAAGCCGCCGTCCCGCCCGTGACCGACGAGAACCTCGCCGCGCTCCTCAATGCTGACGACATCGAGGACGCCTGGCAGGGTCTCGGGCTCGTCGACCGGCGGCACATCCTGAAAGCGCTCCTCGACATTCGCATCGAGAAAGCACCCCAGATGGGCGGCAAGTTCCACCCCGGACGGATCAAGGTCGCGCCGCGATTCGCCCATCCCAGCCCATATCGATGGCGGCAACCGACTAACTAGGGCTCGGCACGGATCTCAGCGCGATCCGCAAGACCGAGCTCTGCGGATCGCTAAGCCGGAGCTATCAACTACCAGTAAAGGGCCACGATCTCTCCGGGGTCTGTCAGTTAAACGGTGTGCGGGGCCCGGCGGTTCTCAATGGGTGGTTCTCTCGAAGCGGC